>JAUXOG010000089.1 GCA_030682385.1 Bacteroidota bacterium | reverse complement strand
ATTGCTTCCATCTTGAATTGTTTATCAAATCTTCTTCGCTTGACTTGTGTTGCTTCCATTTCTGATTTTTCCTTTTCTGTAATATACTGCCTTTTCTACGTGTCCGAAAATCAGGGGTAAGATCATTTTTATCTTACAGATGGTCTAATTAAGCCTTTGTTGTAGTTTGCTTTCAAGGTTTTTATAATTACATTACACTTGCAAACACTACACACCTGATCAATGTTGTAGTTTGCTTTCAAGGTTTTTATAATTACATTTAAAGGTAAGGTAGTGGCAACTATATCGCAGTTGTAGTTTGCTTTCAAGGTTTTTATAATTACATTAAATATCCGATCGAGTTGATTGACGCATTAGTTGTAGTTTGCTTTCAAGGTTTTTATAATTACATTTTTTCTTCATCAGCCGTAAGTACTCGCGTTGTTGTAGTTTGCTTTCAAGGTTTTTATAATTACATTCACGAGACATATATGCTACCTCGACATCGATAGTTGTAGTTTGCTTTCAAGGTTTTTATAATTACATTCACACCCCCAAATAACCCCGCTTTGTATATATACTTAGCGGGATTTTTTATTAAATAAAAAGCACCCAACTTAGGTGCTTTTTCAGTATAAATCCTATTTTTTTAGAACATCTCAAGCTGCTGGGGTGGCGGTTTCGCATCTTTTTGAGCTTTTCCCTCGAATATTTCCATCATTCCAAACTGTTTATCCGTTATCCTGAGAATACCCACTTTACCTTTTTGTGGTAAAAAGCCCTTAACACGCTTAATATGCGTATCTGCGTTTTCAGAACTCATACAATGGCGAAGATATATAGAAAACTGAAACATATCGAAACCGTCTTTAAGCAGCTTCTTTCTGAATTGTGTATAGATTTTTCGATCTTTCTCTTCTACTGTTGGAAGGTCAAAAAAAACAAGAACCCACATAATTCTATACTCATTCAGCCGCATTTATTTCAGGGTATGCTATTTTCGATTCTTCTTCTCTGAATACTTGTGCAAGAGATGTAGCGGTGCGCATAACCGCTAGTTGAAGCGGTCTTCTTTCATTTTCCATATAAACATCGTTGTTTAGGGTCGAGAGTAGCCGTCGCTTCAAATCGGGTGTGAGTAATTCATAACTGCTTTCTGATACAACGATATCGCGGACTACAATATCTATGAATGGCCGATAGGGTTCCATCAGGTCGTCGGCAAGGCAGAAAGCATTATACCGGTTTTTATGATGTATGCCTAATGCGGGATGAAGACCCGTCGATACAACCGCGCGTGCCATTAGTGCGCGAAGAACCGTATAACCGTAATTCAATAAATTATTGGGTGGATTTCCTTCCCGGTCGCGCCTGAACTTTAATCCTGAAGGGAAAAAGTTTTTCCAGTAAGCAACTGCTGCGCGTCCTTCGCAATTACTCGTATCGCCCGATTTAACTTGTTTCGAAATATAAAGAAGCGGATCGGGATTAGAACCGGATGCGTGGAGTGCATAAGCTTGGTTGTTTATCTTTGTTTTAATCGTTTGCTGCCATAACTGCTTCTTAAGTGGCAGTGAAGATTCTACTTGGGCTTTCAAAGTTTCGGCATGAGTAACATGTCCCTCTATCGGCAACAAAATACCATCGGGGTGATGGGATTTATTACATGTAATTATTACTCCATTATTTGCAAGTATTGCACTTATGCACGATGTTGTTGCAGTTATTTGATAATGGTCGAGCAAAAGAACGCCAATATCTTCAATAGGGATCGACTGCTTGTTTTCTTCTTGCTCAATAACAAGCTGTTCGTCTTGCTTCTTGATGAAGGAAGGATTAGAAATACAGATAGTTTTTTTAATCATCTGCTTCTTGTAAACGTGTTATTTGACCGAGAATATCGATACTAACTTTAAGGCATCGGATTGTATTTGTAGTCGGTGAGTAAAAAAGCCTATTTCTATCTTTAATATTATCAATATTAGCAGCGTATAAATAATCCAGATAAATAATACCATTCACATCAAATTTTCGGACACGAAAGATATTGTTCCTTATATATTCAATATTATTCCAATCAATTTCATCAGGGTGGTTTTCAAACATGACCATAGTATCTCTCTGTGTGATAGAAAGAAGTAAATGCTTGCCACCTTTTTCTTTTGGAACTATCGGTTTACGTTGCAGTGCACGCTGAACTGCTTCCCAGAAAGTGATGGTTTCGAATTCTTTTTTCTTATCTTCCCATGTACCGTAAATTGCGATCTTATAGTTGTTTCCTGTTTCAACGAATACATCGGGTCTTACTTCTACTAAATTTTCAGTTGGATTTTTTACTCTCACGCGCTTGATTGGTATTTTAACACCCTTTATTGAATACATATATAACGGATCATCGGAGTTTTCAGCAAGTGCCTTTTTAACATCGCCGTTATATTTTTTTACCCTCTCTAACAATACCTCACGGACTTTCTTATCGACTACTTTTTCAAACTGGTCTATCTTTGTAAATTTCTCAAGTGGCCATCTTGTAACAAAGGTATCCTCACCATCCATTTTTATTGACCCATACAATGTTTCCTCGTGTAACGATCCCCTTATGGTTGTATTAGATGTACGTAAATGTCTATCTGGATATTTTTCCAAATTCATTTGCTTAATCTTATTAGGCCGTTTTCCTATCAATCGTTTTTCATTCCGGTACGAGATGATAATGTTATTAATTGCTTCGCCTGTATCAGATAAAAACTCTCCCCAAGGTGGAGTTATTTTATCATTTTTCAATTTATTGAGAGCATCGAATTTGCTGTAAGCGGCAAGTGTATGCATGAGTCGTGGGGTTGTACAGGCAATTACAACAGCATCAATTGCATGGTGGCGGTGGTCGCCCCGGTTCTTTGTATCAATATCTCCTTTTGATAAAATTGCATTTAATCCCCAAAGTCGCCGTAACGTGCCTGTGGCTTGCCCGTTCACAACTTGAACACGTGGACTCATCTTGTCGTCTTTCTGTATAGGTGGAAGCAGCATCTCGAACCTGGACGTTACCTCACGCGCGCCATAGCTTGTATTAGTAAGCTGGCTATTAAGAAAATCTTCCGGTATTTCTTTTGCTAAAAACCTGTTTCGCTTACCCTGTCCGAAAACTGCAACACGGGATTTAAATTCATTTAAAGCTTGCTCACCCTTTGAAGCGAAATATTCATAAGGTAACTTTTTACCTTTGTCTTTATTTATCTCTACTTCGCATAAGCTAAGATTTGTGAATTCATTATTCATTGTTTTACTATATGGTAAAATATGTTCTATCTGTATTTCTGGAGAGAACAATTTTGTTAATGAGATAGTATTTCCTGAATAAGGCGATATACGCCCACATTCTTTCCAAAGTTTATATTTTCTTGCATCAAGTACTCTGCCTCTCTTTAAAAATGATTCAAGATTATCCAGTTCTGAATCCTCACAGCCCATTTCAAGCCACAACTCATACTTTCTCACTTCAGGGTCATTCGGTTCAATTTTTTTCCCCAACCGTTCTGAAAGAAATTCTGCATATTCCTCCCGCTGTTTTCTCTTTTGTATAGCTTTATTTCTATCTTCCTCTCGTTTATTCTTCGGTTTCTTCAATTCGCGCGCAAGTTCAACCCTGATCATGTCCGGTTTTCCGTACTTTGCCACAATTGCGTTTACTACACGGAATGTTTCACCTAACATTCGTTGTACAATAGGGTTTCGAAGCTCATTTGGCTTAAGCGCATCAATCTTCATTACTTCTTTTACTTTACCGCCAACTATTTTTATTGTAGGATTATAATCAGCCGCAACGAAAGCTTCAAACGGTGCAAGCCCATTTCTTAAGTGGGGTAAAATTTTATTGAGTGCTTTTGTTGAAAAATTCCCATACCCTTCTTCAAAATTTACTTCAGAATATTGTTCGATTTGTTCGGAGGTGAGTGCGGGAAGAATATTTTGCTCAATCTTTCTTTTGACAATATCTTTCAGCTTCTCGGTATTATCAGAGTAAGACAAAATATGCCATAATTCAAATCTTTGGTTCTCTGTTAGAGATGTATATGTTTCCTCTCCAAGCGCATCGATCAATCGCGCTGCTGTGGTATTTCCAAGAAGATCGAAGACATCGTTGAAAGTGGTATTTCCTTTTAAACCCATAGTCTTCAAAATCTTTTTAACATCAGTAACTGTTGCTTTCTTTTTTACATTTAAGAACTCGAAGACTTTTTGCCTTTCTTCAACAGTCAATGATTGTCCTATTCTATCACCGCTTGCAAAACGTACTGATGAAAGCTGTTGCCATATACGAAATTCTTGAAACAGGAAAGAACTCTTTGGCGCACATCGTTTATAAGGCTCGAAACGACAACGAGCAACCAGACCTTTTTGCGATTTTAGGTTGCGTTGGTAATAGATAATTTCATCCCGGATCTTCGTCCTGAGTGCATCTGTCAATACATTTGGATAGAATGTCTTCTGTTTATTCCACAGCATATCGAACTCTTCAATGTACATTTCCCTTCCCACAAATCGATCCCGAATGCGTTCTATCGGATTATCTTTATTATGCCAATCAGGTATTGCATTGGTTTGTTTAAACAGTAGTGTGAAATATTCTCCAATAGTTCTGCAATTGTTCTCCACAATTTTTTCCTTAAGTTCGGAAATTGCTTCTTTTACTACCCCTTCTTCTTTTTTTGCCTCTGCACTCGCGCTTGTTTTTCTATTGCTCTTAAAACCCCGTCGCTTGTTAAGCATCAATAGAATTTTCCCAAACTCAGACAATGAAAGCTTCTCGTCTAATCCACGAGAACGGAGTTCATATAATTCACGAGTTGAATAAAATTCATCATCATTAGGCAACATGCCATTCTTTGTTAGAATATCAATCAATCTTTCCCGTCGCAACTTGAATCTATGGAATCTTCGTCTGATTCCACGTGCAATACGACGGTCAACATTTTTCGAGACTTCTTTCCCGTTTTTTAAAAAATCTTCTTCTTTTACTCCGATTGGAAAAATTCTAACCCCCGAATTAATTATTTTAGCGTTATCTCCAACAAGACACCAACCAACCGAATTTGTACCGACATCTAAACCTAACGTTTTTGACATTTCATTTTCCTCCAATGATTTGCATTTTATATAATACTGATTTATATTATCGGCGAAAGCTTACTACAATAAAGATTATTCTGTAGGCTTACGCCTTGCCCCTGTTCTTCAGGGGCTTTTTTATTCCTGCCAAATTTAATAACATTATCTTTAAGTTACAATTTCCAAACTAATTAGGCAATACAATCTCAAAATTTTAGCGGGCTACTTTTTGCAGCGAAAGATTTTTTATGAGCATCTCCGGCGAGATGTGCTCGTGCCTGTAGAGCGAACGGATATCAACCTTGAGCAGTTCTTCGTCCCGATTCCTATCGGGATCGTTGCCGTATTTGTTGAGCCAGTAAAGCTCCGGATCTTGTCCGCGATGAACGACCGGGTTGCTTGCCCTGAGCGAAGTCGAAGGGAGAGGAAACTCGGCAGAAGCTTTCGCCTGTACCTTGGGGTTGGATTGCTCGTAACCCGCTTCTTCTTTAGAAGGGATGTGCGGGCGTTTGTCTTTGTGTTTGAATGATGATATTGACATAGGATTCTATGGATTATTTCGAGTTTAGAAAGTCTGTAATTTTAGTCATTTTTCAAGATTTTAAGATTCTATGAACAGGTTTATAGACATCTTTATTGACATTTATGAATTATTTCAGGGTTTAAAATTCAGCAATACGTTCTGATTTCAATGATTTTTAGATTTTATGAACACTTTATATAAAATTTTATTGATTATAGGCAATTGCATATTTTCTGCCTTTCCTTTCGCCCCTGGTCGTGATTATCTTTTCTGTTATGAGATTTTTCAATACACGTCTAATTTTCCTGATTGGAATTTCTTTTCCGATACGTTCATGAATTTCACTAATCGAACTTTCAGGAAATGTTTTCAAATCAGTTAAAAGTAATTCACGCAGCCGGTGATTCTCAATTTGTTTTAATGTCGTTTTACCGCGATATCCAACTTTTTGAAGAAGAGCCGGATTAACGACATATTCCGTTCCTCTTGTTTTCCCCTTTGCAAGAACAAGCTTATCGCTTATGAGCTTTCCCATCCACGAACGTACCTGATATTTGTCCTTTAGCTTCAATAGTTTCTCTAATTCAAGTGCAGAAAGCGCTGTATGTTGTGCAATAAGACCAAACGTAATGAATTCACGTTGTTTGAGTTGATACTCATTAGAGACCTTGTCCATAAGCCGTAATGCTTCTAAATTAAAATTCTTCCCATTAACCGTTACCGTAACACTGTCGAACCGTTCTTCCACAACAGGTAATCGTTTTCCATCAAGCAAGAGCCGTTCATAAATTTTATCGTAGCCGCTACCCTCACGCTCCATCAACTTCAGGTCATAGAATACTTTTGCAAGATGCTCGTTTCTTCTGACTGACTGATGAAGAATGTTGCTTGGTGTAACTCCCAGCGGCAATAGACCAGGATTGTGCACTTCCAATCTGTCAGTATAAAGGTTGATAAAAATATCTCCCTGCATTACATAGACTCGATGCGCAAGAGCGTTGGCAACTAATTCACGTATCACTTCACGGTTGTAGATAGGGATTGAATTCCGAAATATTCCTGATGGGAATTCAATAGATTCATTCCAATCGTCAAGTTTTTCAACTGCAGATAATAGCTCGAGGGGGTTAAGCGAATAATCGTCGAATAGAACTTTCTTTACTTTCTTTTCCAGATCGTCATAACGGATAAACTGAATTGTAGGTGCATAGAGTAAGCCTGCTCTGTCTTCTCTCTGTCCTATCCATAGAATTCCAAGATTCGTTAGGTAGTCATCTTTAACAAAAAAATACTGTTCGAGAATTTCATCGTCGGTTTTATTCTTAACGAACTCCATCACTCGATCCGAGCGGCGAACTCCATCCAAAAAATCCTGGAATTTTTGCTCATCAATTTTGTTTTTGGGTATTCGCTTTGTTGTTTGTAATTCCCAAACGAAGGCGTTCTTTTCTGCTGCTAAACGACTTAACTGGTCCGGCATTACCGGATGACATTCGTCTGAAATTCGGAGATAATATCTTCCATCCGAAGTTCCGGCAATTGTTTGTCTGCTTGGATAAACTTCAATCTCAATATATTCTCCGGTATTTGAAGCTTTCATTATTGTGGCTGTTGCAACGCCAACATTAACCGAATGTTGGCGAATGTATTTAGTTATTTTCTCTGGCAATGAAACATCAATCGTTTGATTCTTTGGTGGAATATCAGCATCATCTTCAATTCCGATGAGAATGGAACCGCCTCTGCCATTTGCAAAACAGACAGCAATCCTAACAAGCTCGTGCCAGTCGGGAGATTTGCCTGTAAGCAGTTTCAAAGATTTTTTCTCTATGTCTTGGGTTTCATTCATCAAAGGTCAGCCAGTTTTGCTCTAATCTGGTTTTTTATATCTCTGATATCACCGGCAATCTCAAGAAAATGCCACTCATCGTATTTGTACTTTTCTTTCACTGCATTGATTGCCGGCAGCCAGTGATTTTCAACATACCACTTTTTTTCAGCTTTGTCTTTGTTCATGCCGGTGATTTCTAGAATGAGATTTATTGTTTTTCCGCTACCAGTTTTGCACCGAGCAATGAAATCCGGTTCGTACATCGGATTCTCTCTTCCATCTTTGTTGTACGGAATCTGGAAATCGAAAAAAGCATTCTTCACGTATGACAGAACTTCAGGTATTTCTTCCATAGTCTTCGCTGCAATCTGTTCCCAGCTTTCCGTATCACCAACTACAACGTTCACATGGCTCTTTTTTGTGGGATAAGTTTTTCTTGTAGTCTGCCCACGCACATATTTCGTCGATCCAAATTTATTGTAATGGTTAAACACAGGTAATACAACATCCGTCTTCCTTTGTTCAGCATAGATGCCGAGCATGAGATGATCGCACACGGCTTTCGGATTGTCGTAGAGAACCATATTTTTAAACGCATCACCGATCAGTTTTAATTTTGTATCGAACCATTCTTCAACAACTTTCTTAAGTTGGTTGAATTGGTAGAAATAAGGATTACCGTCGTCATCTTTATAAGAATGGCTTATGAGATACTTCACGAGAGTGTAAATAACTTCTTGCTTGCGTTTTAATTTTGTTTGTTCTAATGTCAACGTTTCTTTCTCAGGTGAAAACGCATTTGCCATTATAGTATATTCAGGATATTTCGAGCCATCAATTTCATAGTCCTTAATTTTACTGAAGTCGGCTTTTATAATATCGTTTGAAGTTTCGATTCTGTATCCCGTGAGATTGGGAAATGTGATTTCGTATTTCGCTTCGCGCTCTGGTATAGCATAAACCTGCTCGACTTTTTCCGGTTGGACAGGCGTTCCAGCTTTTCCTTTTTTGAAAAAGGTAAACGGAACTCCTGCAACCTGTGCATATTCCGGCGTAAATTTGCCGTCTTTTGCTACTGCGTAACTTACCCGCCGCAGCGCACGACCGACAACTTGTTCGCATAATAACTGTGAACCGAATGCACGAATGCCCAAAATGTGTGTAACGGTATTTGCATCCCATCCTTCCGTGAGCATCGAAACAGAAACAACACAACGAATGTGAGAGCCAAGCATACCTACTTTACCAACTGTATTCACAACTTCACGGAGAATATCCGCTTCTACTACTTTTTCTACGGATTTATCTGGATGTAGAACCCGATATTCGGATTTGAATTGATTGATTTCCGGTGCAAACACTTTCTTGAATTGTTCATCTATCTGATCTGAATTCTCAAGTGCATCTGAATCAATAAGTAACGTAGGAGGTTTTAACAACGGCCGACGTGTTAGCTTGTCATAGTTATCGAACAAGTCTAACTTTCCATTCACAACTGTCGTCGTTCCATCTGCATTTGTTAATTCATATCCTGCAATATATTTGAAAACCTCTGACGAAACATTCGTGTTATTACAAACGATAATGAACACAGGGGGATGATCGAACAACCCGCGATAACGTTCATACTCTTTAAAATAATTCGTATAGAGCTGTTCAAGGGCAATTTGAATTAAAGGTGGAATATCAGGCCTTCCCTCAAGCCTTCGGTGTTTTGCACCAAAATTTGGTAAATCCTTTTTAACATGCTCATATAAGTTTGCTAACTTTGGCTGCTCTAATTCATGCGTTGGATCTTCTTCCGGTAAGAAAGGTATTTTCACAAGTCCCGATTCGATTGCCTCAACTAAACCGAAATCACTAACAACCCAAGGGAACAAAGTATAAGGTTCATAACCCGAACCCTGCAAATAATAAGGCGTTGCACTCAAATCATAAACCGAACGAACTTTGTAACGCTGGGATATTTCTGCAAGCCCTGTAACCCACACAGCGGCTCGCTCGTTTTCTTCCTTCGAAATATCATCACTACGTTTTACACCATTATTCTTTGGAAGGTAACAATGATGTCCTTCATCGTTAATAATGAGGAGACGTGTTCCGGGCTTGAATTTTCCGATGACTCGCCGGATCGTCTGGTTATAATCTTCAACAGCTTCATGCTTATTACGGCCTTTCTTTCCATCGAGCGGACTCCGTTTATTGCCTTGAAGCTTTCGTAATTCGAATGAGTGACGGTTTGTTATAACGAGTCGGGAATTTAAACCGAGGAACAAATCCTGATAGAACTGGGAACGAGGAACAAGGTCTCTGAGATGATAATAATCCCGTTCAGATTTTCGGTCGGCATCAGCATAAAGAACACTTAACCGATCTCGGATAGTAATACCCGGCGCAACAATCAAAAAATAATCTGCAAATCTCGTATCTCCGCGATATTCTTGTCTGTTAAAGAAATGATAAAGAAGCTGCATTGCCATAACAACGGTCTTACCGGCTCCCGTTGCCATCTTAAAAGCAATGCGGGGAAGATTGAACTGTGGTTTATCGGTTGATATCTTATTCCACCCACCCTGTAATTCATTAAGAACATGCTGCCCGATATTTGACTTCTCAGCAATCTCATTCAGCCAAATCGTAGTCTCAATCGCTTCCCGCTGTGCGAAGAACAGCTTGTTGATGCGTTGCGGATTGAACCAATAGTTTAGTAACTCTTTTGTAACTCGAGTCGTCTCCGGATAATTTGCTTCTCTCCATTTTTTCACCTCTCTTCGGATAAGATTTACTATGTGTTTTTCATACTCCGCCGAAACATCACTGACATCGAGTAATGACCTTTGTCTCTGAGCAACCGGCATCGTAGGTATAATCGGGATAAATGGTCTGCGACCTTTGCGTTTATCATCGTAATCTAAACGACCGTCAAGATCGGTTTGATAGTAAAATCTCGGTTCCTCGTATGGGTTATTTAATATAGGATTGAAGTCAGTCATTGAGTTTACCGATAGTAAATTATCTTTTTTTGTTTTAATTTACAAATTTTTATCTCTATTTTCAATCCTGCCCAAAATTCTGTATATTTATACTCAAATTAATAAAGGATTTATGAAAATAGGTATTATTGGATTGCCGTCGTCGGGTAAAAGTACGCTTTTCCAGACGATTAGCAAGGCATATATAAAAGAGTCGGATCTTAAGAAAAACAGCAGTAATCAGACAGTTGTTAAAGTTCCTGATGACCGGCTGACAAGTTTGATTGATATTTTTAAACCGAAAAAAGAGAATTATGCCGTAATCGATTTTGTTGAAATCTCCGACCTGCAAAATGGAGATAGCGGCTCCGTAAAATTCACAACAGCTTTTTTGGATAAAGTTAAGACAACAGACGCCCTGCTTCAGGTTGTGCGTTTGTTCGATGATCCCGCCGTACCGCATCCCGAAGGAAAGCTGGATGTACTTAGGGATATAAGTATGATGGAGAGTGAATTCATACTTTCCGATATGGCTCTCATTGAATCACGGATCGACAGGATGAAAAAGAATTTTCAGAAGTCGGGTGCAGCAATTAATCCAAAAGAATTATCGCTGCTCGAAAGATGCTTGGTCTCGCTTGAAAATTCTACCCCGTTGCGAAATCTTGAGTACGACAGAGAAGAAATAAAAATCTTGCGCGGCTACCAATTGCTTTCCGTGAAGCCGGTTTTGGTAGTTCTGAATTTATCGGAAACCGATGTTCATACTTATGAAGAGATTTTGACAAGAGTAAGAAGCATATACAACAGCAAACAAATTAATGTTGATATATTCTTCGGAAAAATTGAAATGGAAATTGCCGAGCTTCCCGCTGAAGAAGCTAAGTCGTTTATGCTTGAATACGGAATTCAGGAATCTACACTCAGCCGGTTAATTCGCAACGCTTACGACCTGTTGGGACTGCAATCGTTCTTTACCGTGGGCGAAGACGAGTGCCGTGCATGGACGATCAGAAAGGGAATGAGTGCTCAGGAAGCTGCCTCAGTCATTCACACCGACTTTTACGATAAATTTATTCGTGCTGAAGTAGTGCATTACGACCATTTTGTTGAACACGGGTCATTCGCAAAGTGCAAAGAAAAAGGTGTATGGCGGTTGGAAGGTAAAGAATATATTGTTGATGACGGGGACATAATTTCGATAAGACATAGTTAGGTAATAGTTATATGCGAGATAATAATAAAAGGTACTAATGATGTTCAAGGAATTTCCAGTTGGTAATGGAAAGATTATTCAAGGTGACTGCGTTGATGTGCTGAAAACTCTACCAGAAAATGAAATTGTTTTGGCTTTTACTTCTCCTCCATATTTGAATGCGATAAATTATGAAGAGCATATAGAGAAACTAAAAGGCAAACGAGATCGATGGGATAGAAAAGAAGTTTCTTATGACGAGTACAAACAATTTCTCAAAGAAAGATTTAAGGAATTATTGCGAGTCATCCGTCCTGGCGGGCATAATGTAGTAAATATTTCACCAATCTCTTGGAATGGTGAACGAACCGCACTACCTTTTCATTTTGTAAGTTGGATGGAAGAAATAGGATGGAAATTTAAAGAAGACATAATTTGGGAGAAACCGATTGCAAGAGATAGACGATCGGGAGTTTTATTACAGCATCCGTATCCTGGATACTATTATCCAAGCTTAGTTGCTGAATATGTTTTTGTTTTTCAAAAACCCGCGGAGAAAGAAGGAAAGGCAAATATTTATTGGAATCGAACATTCGAGGAAAAAGAAAACAATGTAATAGATTTATCGGACTATCAGGGCGAGAAGAGCAAGAATGTTTGGAAAATTCGTCCGGTTGCACCTCAAGAAAATATTCATCCTTGCCCATTTCCAATCGAACTTGCTGATAGAATAATTCAACTTTATTCTTATAAAAACGACATTGTTATAGATATATTCACCGGTAGTGGTCAGACGAACATTGGGGCAGAAAAATTGGGCCGAAGACACATCGGTATTGAAACTCAAAGTGAGTATATAAAATATGCTATAAGGAAGATAAATGACGAAATTTCAACACAAACGTTTACATTTGAAGAAAAGAGGTAAAAAGAAGTTGAAAATTGATGCGAGGATAGAAAACCTTAAATACGATACTTCTCTTTGTAAACATCTTAATACAGTTTCAGTCGACGATTTTCTTAAAGGTTCGGCTTTTTCAAATGCAGCATTTATTTTATCCTATCAAAAAAATATTTACGCAATCAGTCATTGGGTTTCACCCAAACGTACACGAAGTTATCCATACGCACGCGTTTACGATACGATGAACATGAGTCGTCGTGTTACAATTATTCCATTTCTCAAAGATGAAGGTCGGCAAGGCGATAGAGATTTTATTCAATGGGATACAGTTTCTTTGATGAGCCTTTTAGGGGTATATGTTATTCTGGGTTATTATACAAAAGCTGAAAAGAGTGATTCTTACGAACATAAGATCACAGAACAAGAATTTGATTATAATTATTTGCAAAACCGTCTTGATGAACTTAGCCGATACAAACTCGATGCACTTCATTGGAATCTTAACGAGCTTAATAATAACCTTCTAAGTGTCGCTGAATTAAGTAAGTTCCATTACAAAAAGATTTCCAAGCGAACAAGAGTCGAGATGCATAGTGAAGGCGGAATAGAAAATCGAATCGAAGTTATTCGTGAGGGTGTAAATAAATTTCAAAGTAATTCTCGTGAACTTGCCTCTTCCGCTCAAAATAGAGAATATCATACTACTCAACCCAAAGAGAATGTTATTGAAGACAAAGCTACACTTACTATCAAGAATTACTTAGGGGGGTACTACTATTTTACAGTTGACGAAGCTCTACTTCTGGATAATAATATCTTTTTAGTCGAAAAGAAACATAGTGAAAAATCTCTCATTCCAAGTATTGCCGATATTAAAGACGGACTGATAAAAATGATGCTTTACACCAATTTTTCTGAGGTGGTGGTTTCTGGTAAGTCTATTACTCCGCATCCAATTCTCGGTTTGACTTCAAGAAATATCCGAGGTTATTGTCATACTCTATCTACGGTGAATGAACAAAATATATTTTATTCTGCAAACGGTTTTTCAGAAAAAGCCATTAAAGATTTTTATAATTTGCTTGACGAAGGTAGAAAGAACAATTTTTTTATTTTTTTAATGGATAGTAAAACGCCAAAATTGCAAAATGAAATTTTAGTTGAGTATCTTAAAAATATTACATTCTGAAAAATGTTGTTTTCAATCATCATCCCAACATATAACCGCTTATCCCAGCTAAAGTTAGCTTTACAAAGCATACTCAATCAGGACTTAGATGATTATGAAGTTATAGTTGTTGATGATGGCAGTACAGATGGTACCGAACAGTATCTTAAATCGTTGGCAAAACCGAAATTGATAGTGATTAGCCAGAACAATAAAGGTCCCGCCGCCGCTCGTAATGCTGGTATCAAACTTTCACAAGGAAAATATATTGCTTTCACAGACGATGATTGTACGGTTCCTTCAAATTGGTTAAGTAGTTTTAAGGAAGTTTTTGAATCTAATGAGGTTGATATTATCGGTGGGGCAGTCAGGAACTCTAACAAGAAAAATATTTACTCAGAGGTGAGTCAGCACATTACAAATTTTTTCGTAGAATACCTGAATCAGGAAGGCGGGTCATCGCCGTTTCTAACATCCAACAACATTGCTTACCGGGCTGATGTTTTAAAGAAAGTCGGCGGATTTGATGATCGGTTCCGAAAAGCCGGTGGTGAAGAGAGAGCATTGAATTGGAAAATATTAAGTGCCGGCGGCAAATCGGTTTATGCGCCAGACATTCTTGTTGATCATAACCACGAGATGGATTTGTCCGGATTTGTAAAGCAACAGTTAAATTACGGGTGTGGTTCTTTTTTGCTTTACAATGTTGTTGGAAAAGAATTTAAAATAAAAATTCCGAAGATCTCACTTGCGGCTCATCTTCGACTAAGTCTATCTTTTTTTAAGGGGAATATTTTTTTAAGTATTAAAAAATTTATATTGTATATTGGCGCCCAAAAATTAGTAGCATTCGGTTTTTGTTTGCAAGCATTGAAAAAAAGCAATAAATTAATAATATGAGTAACGCTGCATTTAGTGTACGGAAATCTTACAATATCATCAGAGAATTGGCATTAGCCGATTTTCGGATGAAGTACCACGACTCAGTCCTGGGGTATTTTTGGTCCTTGCTGAATCCGCTGTTACAATTTGTAGTTCTTCATTTTGTTTTTTCTTACCTTTTTGTTGTGGAGGTTCCGAAATTCACATTCTATTTGCTGTCAGGAATTGTTTTCTGGAATTTTTTCCACGATGCAACCCTCAGCGGAATGAACGCCGTGTACGCAAAAGCATCTATCTCAAAAAAAATATATTTCCCACGAAATTTAATAATATTTTCTTCAACAGCCACCGCTCTTATATCATTCATAATCAACACCTCAATCCTTTGGTTGGTGGTTATAGTATTCGACCACTTTTCAATAAATCAATTCCTAATAGTAATCCCCTTTCTCTCAATATTATTATTAGCAATGGGAACTGCTTTCCTGCTCTCCGTATTTTATGTTTACTTTAGGGACACTATTCAAATATGGCTTGTTTGCTTAAATGTTGGTTTTTGGCTTACTCCCATCGTTTACAATGCACTCACAGCGCCTCTGCCTTTGAAGATGGTTGCTCTCTTTAATCCTGTGGGAAGAATTTTGATAATGCTTCGATCATTCCTGGTTTATGATGATTTTCCATCAGTAGAATTTATGGTAACGACATTCGTATTTTGCATAGTATTTTTTGTTGTTGGCTTGTGGTTATTTAATAAACATTCGCATAAGATTGTAGAGTATATGTAGATGGTTACAGTCGAAAACGTTACGAAAGTTTTTCAAATACCTCACGAGAGAACGAAGACCCTTTATCACAAGCTTACGAACTTATTCCATTCCTCATACAGTTATGAAAAGTTTTTTGCATTGCAAGACGTTTCGTTCAATGTAAAGAAGAATGAATTTTTAGGTATTATCGGAAGAAACGGGTCTGGTAAAACAACTTTACTCCGCATCATTGCCGGAATTTATCAGCCAACCTCCGGAAATATTTTTGTAAAAGAAGAAATTACTCCTTTCTTGGAGATTGGAGTAGGCTTTCAAGGAGATTTTACTGTCCGTGAAAACATTTACATAAACGGTGCTCTGTTAGGTTTCTCACGAAAAGAAATTGAAAAGCGTTTTAACAACATCATAGAATTTGCAGAACTTGAAAATTTTAAAGATATTAAATTGAATAAACTATCTGCTGGAATGCAAGTCCGTCTCGCTTTCACGATTGCAATCCAATCTCATGCTCCTATTTTAATCGTAGATGAAGTAATGGCAGTAGGAGATACAATCTTTCAGAAAAAATGCAGAGAACTTTTCTGGGAATATAAAAAACAAGGACGGACAGTGATTTTTGTAAGCCACGACCTTGGCTCAGTGAAAGAGTATTGCGACAGGGTGATAGTATTACACAAGGGCCAAGTCGTGAAAGATGGAAATACAGAAGACATTATAAAATATTATAAAGAGCAAATTTTATTACAATGACTAATAGATACAACACATCGCTCACAATTGTTTTGTTTATGATATTTATATTTTTCACAAACATTTGGTCTTCTAATTTATCGGCTCAGACACCGCTGGATTCTTCGTCGAACACAGACAATTGGTACCGAATTTCACCGATAAGTGAGATGTCGCTCCGTACATATTATTTACCGGAGAACCATCCTTTTGTTAATTATCATTTATTTAATTCAGACGGTGAATTTATAAAAAAAGGAATGAATTCTTTTTTGCAAGTTAAAGGTAGTGCCAGCTTATTAGAACGGTTCTTTTTTCAATACCGCTTACAACTTCAGGACTTACAAGCGATTTATTTCCAACGGTTGAATTTTTCGTACCGCGACAAATCGGTCTCTTTTCTTGCGGGTTTAGATTCGGTATGGCTCGGACATGGTTATCATGGCTCGCTTCTACTATCGAATAATGCACCGCCTTTTAGGGTAGTAAAATTTCAGACTGAAAAGCCATTTAGAATTCCATACGTGGGTAAGTTTAGTTATCTGTTATTCAACGGATGGGCTGAGAACTTCAAGGTTTTAGGTCAGAGAATCGGATATTTTCCGGTTCCATGGCTTGAATTCGGAATAAATCAAACCGTAGTTTATAAACGAAATTACAAGTTTTGGGAATTTTTTAAAATTCTAAGCGCATCTCAAGAAAATCTTCCGGGTCATTATAACAACGATCAAAGAGCGAGTATGGATGTGGCATTGCATCTGAACTTTTTGAAAAGTATAACACCTCTTACAAACGGAAAAATTTATTTTGAATATGCCGGCGAAGACATCCATGCTTGGTGGCAGCCGGAAGATGATAAATGGTTAGGTCCAATAGGGATTGAGTTCTTTGATCCGGGAATTACGACCGGTTTTTGGTTCGAGACAGAAAATACAATAATGAGAGGAGAGTATTCACAAAATTATAGTATCAAAAACATTTTCTACAGCGTACATACAGAACAATTTAAAAGTTATCAGTTATACACTAAGAAATGGTACAGAACGATTCCCTTCCTTAACTACGGTTCTTTAATGGGGCATCATATGGGGCCTGAAGCGGACGATCTGTATTTTGAAGTGCAGCATAGAGTTGGTCTTGGAAGTTTTAAATTGTTCTATCATAAAGAACGACACGGCTTAGCTTCTGGTTACGGTACGGTTTTCAATGTGAGTCATGATCCTGAAAATTTTATTCAAATCGGGGGTGAATTTAGTTACAAATGGAATAATTTAAACACCTCTTTTTTAGTTATGAAAAATTATTATAAAAATATTGACCGTCATCCTGATTTGCTTGAAATTATTTCTCAACGAGGAAGTACTGCACAATCCTTACTGCTTGGTTTGACATTATCGTATAAGTTCAATTAAGTACTATAATTGTAATATGAAAACACTAATTTTAATATTAATAATAGGAGTGATTTTTTGGGGTTGTGATTATCCGGTACCTGAGGGCCGGATGCGTTTTGATTTTTTACAAAATTTTAATAAAGTAGAAAAAAAACCGAGTGCCGAAAAAGTATTTAGATATCTAAGCTGGCAGAAGGGGACAGAAGGTAGAGACGCGATGGTGATTGGTGTATATGGAGAAGCGAGCTTTACTCTGCGTCCCGAAGAAACCGGTGATGATCTATACTTTGGTCTGCGTCTAAGAATTCCTGATTCGGCACGTGCAGAGTGTATTATTGTTGTGGAAACATCCTCTCAAAGCGATACGGTTTTCAGACGTTTAATGGATGCTGCTCGATTTACTCAAGACCGAAATTGGTCGGATGAATATGCAGATATGTCGCGATATCTGAATCAACCAATAACTGTACGATTTTCGGTGCTTTACTTTGGCACAGATGCTTGGGTTGAATGGAGTAGTCCAATTTTAGTGGCAGATGAAAAATGAATCCTAAAGTATCCGTAATAATTCCTTGTTATAATTATGGGCGATATTTAACCGACGCAGTCGAAAGTGTCGTACAGCAAACATATCAGGATTTCGAAATTATCATCGTAAATGATGGAAGTACCGATGAAACCGAATATGTCGCCGAATCACTGGTCAAGAAATATCATAACTACCGGATCGTCCTTATCAACCAGGAAAATTCTGGTAAGCCGGCAATTTCGCGGAACATAGGTATTGCCGCATCAAAAGGTCAGTACATTTTATGTTTGGATGCTGACGATAAGATAGCATCGACAATGATCGAAGAGTGTTTAAAAGTTCTCGAAAACAATCCAAAATTCTACATTGCTTATACTGATCGATTGGATTTTGACGGGGTCGAAGAGATCGTTCAAGCAGGCGATTACAATTTCGATAAACTGAAATATGAAAACCATATTTCGTATTGTGCAATGTATCGGCGTGAAGTGTGGGAACAGGTCGGCGGATATCGTTCGAATGTTACCGGGTGTGAGGATTGGGATTTTTGGGTTGCTGCGGGAGCGAGAGGGTTTAAGGGTTACCACATTTCCAAACCTCTTTTTAAATACCGCCGCCATGATACAGGCAGATTCCAAAATTCAAAGAGATATATGGAATTTATTAAAGCACAAATTATTTTGAATAACTCCGAAGCATACTCACAAGAAAAAATCGAAGAGGCGAAAAGTATTTTATTACGAGAGGATCAGAATCGAAACGCCATTCAAGAGCGCGTCGCTAAGTCCGCTCCAAAAGTATCTGTAATAGTTCCTACATACAACAGACCCGAAACTCTTTCCATAGCGTTGAAAAGTGTTCTCAATCAGACTTATCAGGATTTTGAAATCATCGTCATTAACGATGGAGGTGTAGATATCAAAAACCTTGTCGACGATATGAATAAAGAGAAGAACATCATTTATTTGAATCATGCGACCAATCGAGGATTACCCGCGGCAAGAAATTCGGGGATAAAGATAGCCCGGGGAAAATATATTGCTTACTTGGATGACGACGATATTTTTTATCCAGAACATCTAAAAACATTAGTCGATTTTTTAGAGACGACAAAATATAAAATCGCCTACACAGATTCTTACCGGGCAGTTTATAAAAACATTAGAGGGGAGACCGTTTGCCAGCGTAAAGAAATATTTCCTTCACCCGATTTTGATAACGACAGAATTTTTGTTGAAAATTTTATCCCCGTCCTTTGCTTTATGCATGAGAGAAGCTGCTTCGAGGATGTTGGAGTGTTCGATGAAACACTAACTTCGCACGAGGATTGGGAGATTTGGATAAGAATGTCCCAAAAATTTTCTTTCGGACATATTCCAAAAATCACTTGTGAATTTAGCTGGATAGAGAACGAGGTGCGCGAAAGCCAAAGACGAAGTGAATTTCTTTCAACTCTTCTGATTATCTATAACAAGTATAGTGATGAAGTAATTAAAAAGCCCGGAATTATCGATGCAAGGAAAAATAAATTAACACATTCATTACAGTGGGCTTACGATCACATTAAAGGGCTTGAAAGTGAGAAGGTTAATATTCAAGAAAAAATTGTTCAGAGAGAGTCTGCAATACAAGTGTTAAATGCCAGATTAGCGGCTATTCAGGATAATTTATCGTGGCGGCTCTTGAATCGATATGTTTTTCGTTTTTGGGATAGATGGATTATTCCGTTCGGAAGCAAGAGACGAGCTGTATTAGAGCGCTTCTTGCGGAAGAAAGTGAGACACGATAACCTTGAAATTCCTTCAATATATTCGGAGATAACAGCTGATTCATCCCGGAGTCGAAGCAACAAGAAAAAAAATAGAATTATCAAGAAGTCCCGGAGCTCCTCAGAGATAAATAAATTTATCCTCTATACACACTCTCAAGGCAATTATTTTTTTACAGAGATTCGGGATTTAATCGCTGAAGGTATTCGTAAACTTGGTTACCACGTTGAAGTAAAAAATGAGAACGATTGGTTGTGTGAAGACGATGCCTGGCACATCGTTGTTGCTCCGCATGAGTTTTTTTATTTAGGTGATTATGTAAATTCTGAAAATGAAATTCTTCCGGAAAAATTGATACTCATAAATACGGAACAACCATCAACGCAATGGTTTTCTCTCGCAGCCGATTATTTTCCAACGGCTAGTTTTATTTGGGATATTAATTATGACTCAGCAAAGCGGATTTCTGAACAAGGTTTTCAGTGCGATTTTTTACCGCTCGGTTTTGTAGATGGTTCTTACCTTTTTCAGGAAGTTAAGCAGCTACCTGAAAATTACACAACTTGTTTTTTAAAGAATGACATCAAAAATAAATCTTTCTTTAATGAGCCATTTATAAGCCGCCCCATCGACATATCGTTTGTGGGGGCGTTAACCCCCGGACGGGATGAGTTTTTTGCTAAAGCGGCACCGGTTATATCTAACTTTCAATCTTACATACATTTTTCAGATGGACTGGCAGCACCGGTTGTTCCCGGTTCA
Source organism: Bacteroidota bacterium (assembly GCA_030682385.1). GTDB lineage: Bacteria > Bacteroidota > Ignavibacteria > UBA10030 > BY39 > JASEGV01. Next base: position 40,085 of record JAUXOG010000089.1, on the reverse strand, counting down.
ACAACTTATTTGAATACAGAGATAGTATTAGGATTGATGCAGAGGTCTAAGATTATGCTTAATATTCACCACGGCGCCGACAACTATTTCGAATGGCACAGGATAGTGTTACTCGGAATAGCGCAAAAAACTCTCGTGATATCGGAGCCAAGTATTTCGTCGCCTATATTTCAGCCGGGGGTACATTATGTTGAAGCTAAACTAAAAGATATACCCGATAAGATAAAATATTATCTTTCCACTCCGTCCGGAATTAAGGAAGCTGAAGAAATTATTGAAAGAGGATTTAAAAAACTCACGGAAGAATGCCGACTGACTACTTTTCTTCAGCCATTAGTCCATCGTTTGTATATTACTAAACCACAATAACATATGAACACAGGCAACGAAAAAAACTTATACGAAATAATTTCTCATAAAGAAAATATTGGTGAGACACCCCTCGTTACGGTTATTATAACGTTGTATAATTATCAAAGTTTTATTGCGGCTTGTTTGGACTCGCTAAAAAATCAGACTATTAATAAATTGAACCTTGTCATAGTTGACGATTGCTCGAAGGATCGATCTTTAAAAAAAGCAAATATATGGTTGGATAAAAATGGAAATAGGTTTAACGAGTATGTGCTTGCTCGGCACACATTAAATCGAGGGCTTGCTGTCTCACGCAATACAGCCATATCGCTCGCTCGCACAAAGTATATTTTTATACTCGATGCAGACAACTCGCTTTATCATCGATGTTTAGAAAGTCTTGTTTCTGCATTAGAAAATTGTGATGCGAGTTTTGCTTATTCTTACTTAGAAGAATTCGGAGATGGCAATAAACTAAAAAACACGAAACCTTGGAATCCAACGACATTAGGAGTTGTAAATACAATTGACGCGATGGTTCTTCTGCGAAAAAGTGTGTTGGAAAAAGTAAATGGCTATTCTATAATGCCGGTTATGGGTTGGGAAGATTACGAGTTGTGGTTTAAAATCGCAAGAATAAAAGGGTGGGGAGTGCAGGTCCCAGAAATTCTTGCCAGGTATCGAGTGCATAAAACTTCAATGCTGAACACGGTAACAAATCCCAATGTTGAAAAACTCTGGGAATATTTAGAAATAAATCACCCGGAATTCTTCAAATAATATTAGGCGAAGTCATTAATTGAGTATCAATTTATCTTACATCATTGTTACATACAACTCTGCAGGTTTTATCGGAGATTGTTTAAATTCAATTGCCCGGCAAAAATCAAATGAGATTACAAGTGAAGTTATACTCATTGATAATGCTTCTAAGGATTTGACAGTTGAAATTGTCAGAAAAAAGTTTCCTCAAATAATTCTGAATGAGAATCGCGAAAATGTAGGCTTTGCTTCTGCCGTAAATCAGGTATTCTCACTGTCGAAAGGTGAACATGTTTTATTGCTTAACCCGGACACGATTCTAAAAAATAATTTTACCGGTGAGTTATATTCGTTTGTAAACAGTACCCCCGATGCCTCGATAACCGGTGTAAAAATAGTTGACGAAAACAATAAACACCATCCTTCTTCCTGGAAAAAAATCTCTTTAAAGACAATTTTATTTGAGATCCTGTTTCCATATAATATTTCTATTAATCTTGTTACAGAAAAGCCGAATAAACCAACCAAGGTAGAGAATGTATCTGGAGCTTGTATCCTTATCCGCCGGGATGTGTTCAAAGCAATGAATGGATTTGATGAACGGTTCTTTCTGTATTATGAGGAAATTGATTTCTGTTGGCGTGCTAAACAAAAAGGTTATTCGGTCTATTATAACCCAGACATAGAAGTTGTTCACTTTGCAGCAAAAAGTTCTTCAAACGATAGAGAAGCTTTCTTCTTTAATCTTTATCACAACAAATTACTTTTTATCAGGAAACATTATAGTTATCCATTCTATATTGTTGTTTTCATTTTAGTTTTAATTGGATTGCTTTTACGAGCAGCCGTATCATTCATAGTAGGATGTTTAAGTTTTCGGAAACATTTGTTTCGTTTGTCTAAATCCCTTATCTTTGTTTTTATTAAAATCGTCAAAGACAGATATAACTAAACAATGTATAATGCCGAAAAAAATCTGCAAGTTTCTGTTATCATTCCCGTAAAAAATGGCAATAAAACACTCGGCGCTTGTTTGCGGTCTATAAAGCGCTCCTACTTCAAAAACATTGAGATATTAGTTGTGGATGACCACTCAACGGATAACAGTGTTGAAATTGCTGAAAGTTACAATTGTAAAGTTTTACAATCTTCAGAAGGCGATGGTGCAAACCGGGCACGCAACTTCGGTGCGAAAAATGCAAAAGGTGAGATATTAATTTTTCTTGATTCCGACGTTGAAGTCAGAAGCGATACGATTCAGACTATAGTTGAAACGCTCGAAACCGGCAACGTCGATGCAGTAGTCGGAGTTTATTCAGCGCAGCATCGAAATGAAAACATCGTAAGCCAATACAAAAATCTTTGGATTCGGTTTTCTTATTTAAAAAGTCCGCCTGCAATAGATTGGCTGTTTGGCGCCGTATCAGGTATTAAACGTGATGCTTTTGAAAAAATCGGGGGCTTCAATGTTGAATTACTCGCACACAAAGGACACGATGACATTGAACTAGGCAAACGGTTTGCTCAGGCAAATCTGAATATCGCATTAAATGTAGATGTTGAAGTTGAGCATCTGAAACATTACACGTTATGCTCGTTCATTAAAAATGAGTTTCACCGCAGTTCAGGTTTTGCAGAGCTTGCAACAAAACTTGGTGAAACAACTCAGTCATTGAAACACGGATTTGTAAATGTTTATCCTGTCTTTATAATTTCAACTATCTTCACGGTTGTGCTGATTGGAATTTTGCTATTAAGCATTTTTGGAAAAATTTCGTATTGGTTTTTGGCGGGTGGGTTTGGATTATACTTAATAGCTAATATTCGCTTCCTGAATTATCTTGAACAAGCACGCGGACTTTTTGCAATGCTGGTTATGATTCCGATTCTATTTTTAGACCATATTGTTTGCTTTGTCGGTAGTGTTATAGGTGTAATTAAAAGCTTCGTGAAAATTCATACCAAGCGATGAAGGCAAATTATTTTTGAGCTTTCGATTCTCGAATTAATTCTGATAATTTATCCCTTATATTTTTTATTTTCTCATCGTGTGGAGCCATGTTGAGATAATTATTGTACATCACCAAGGACTTTTCGTATTCCCCAATTAAATAAAATGCTGTGCCGGCTTCACGATACAAAATTGAATCTACCAATCCATATAATATTGCTTTGTGGTAATTTTCGGCTGCGAGCTTGATATCATTTCTTTGCATATACACGCTGCCAAGATTCGCATAAGCTTTAGCACGCGTAGAATCCATCGCAAGTGCTTTTTGGTATAAAGCGATTGCCGTTGCAGCATCGCCTTGTTTGGAATACTCGATACCTAAGTTTATGTAAACTGCCGGGTTTGGGCTGTTAGCATCGGCAGCGCGTTTTAAAGCCCAATAATTTTTATCCCTCTGATTCAACTTTGTATATATTGCTGAAAGATTTCCGAGTATCCTCGGATTCGAAGAATCTATTTCTATATATTGCTCAAAATAATTTCGAGCTTCAATATAATTTTTTTGTGCCCAGTAGTAACTGCCAAGATTTTCATAAAAATTTAATTGAGGAACATGACCTAAAAGGTAAGGGTCATTTAATATTTTAACTCTCTCCAAGGCTCGCTTTTCATCGGCATTCAAACCTATCCATGAAATCCAATGAAGAAAATTCAACACAACGATAAAGGCAATTACATGCGTATTTTTAATTGAAAAATTAGATTTTGCTAACACATATATATTTAAGAATCCTAAGGGTAGAAAGAAGCTTGCTATAAAATCCCAATCGCGAGCCATACCAAGTGCAAAAAAAGTTATGAAGGTAAATAAAAGTCCGCAGAAAGTTGTAGTAAGTAAGAAGATAAGTATTCTGTTGTTCCATTCAATATTTTTCCGAAGGAAAAAAAGGATGGCAATTGTTACGGCGATACCGAAAGGTGCAATTAAAAGATTTGCATTTAACCAATCAATCAGATGTGCCCAGGAAAAAATAGAGTAAGCAAAATAATTATCTGAATGGATTAATTGAAGGAAATTCCACCGGCTTTCGCTGATTGTGCGGATAATTATATCTTCCAACCTATTGTAATAAATTAAACTGAAAATTACAGAAAGCAAGAGGGAAATTATAACGATGATCAAGGTTTCGATTCTCTGATGCCGCCATCCATAATACATAACGAGGAGTAAACCAGGCAGGAGTACGATACTTCCGATATGCAATCCTACCAATACAATAAACAACAGTATGGGAAGCAAAATATTTGATTTTTTCTCTAACGTAAACCAACAAGTGGTTAAGTAAGCGGCTGTTGTAACAAACAGAACTGCATAATTTTCAACATATCCAAAAAAAAGTTGGCTGCCTGCTGAAATAAAAATTAATACACCAAGCAAAAACTTTTCAGAAACCGGTTTTTGAACTAACTTCAGAAGAGCAAATATTATTAATACGAAGACTAAACCGGAGAGCCCTCCTACAATTCTGAAAATTAATTCTGAATTTTCCAAGCTGCCTGATTGGAAAACGGTTTTCATAGCTTGTAATAATAGACCTGTTAATAATTGCCGGTTAAAAGTTGGTGGCAGTTGGTCGCCTAATTGTACGCCGGATATTTCCCTTAGTAAAAGTGCACCGTCGCCTAAAAGATGCACTTTGACAGGAAATAATAGGATTGGTAACAACAGTGCCAATAATGACAAAATCAGAAAAAAGGCTTTAGGGAAATCTCTCTTAATTTTTTGTGATAGATGATTTATGTAGTGAATAAATTTTTCTTGAACAATAGGGATAAAAAATAGTAATGCAATAAGTAATGAAATTATGGAAAATGCCGGACTGTAAAATGCGAAAAAATGAAAACCCCAATTCAGATGTGAAGGTGAAAGAGCTGCCCATATATGGAGTATTAAAAATACAACTCCGAAGAGCATTATGAATTTTGAAGATTTCTCCATTTGATTGCAAATATACGAAAGATGTATAATTATTCCAATAAAAAAGCCCCGACAAACTATCGCGGCTTTTGTTATTGATTTGAAATTTGATATTTTTTGCAGTGCCCCCAACGTTCCGCTTACGTTAAAACTTCGGCGGGTGCGATGGGATATACCAAGCTCTAACTTGAAATCACTAATTCGATGCTGAGCAGGTAAGTGCTCAGTCGAATTGCGGATCCCGCTGTATCCACAGAAGGCGGAGAAGCGGATTTGAAAACTGGTTGGATAGTTTCGAAATTCGTAAAAGAGTTTGAAAACAAATTTGATGGTATATGAAAGTTGTTTAAGGGAAAATGTGTAGAAATGATATTGAAAATTGTAATATTCTGGTAACCGACGATCTAAGGCTTTTGGACGCGATCACTTGACTAAAACAAAGGGTTTATATATATTAAATTTAAATAATCAATGCAAATTTAATATGTTTTCCGTTAAAATTAGAATAAGGCTTTCTTCTCTCTTGATAATTCTAATTCTAGCTTGGCACGTTGTACTCTCTCAACAATATAAGTTTACACAATATTCTAAAGATAGAGGACTCCCTGGTAATCAAGTTTGGAATATATACCAAGACAGAGAAGGTTACATGTGGTTTTCGACAACCGCAGCGCTTGTAAAATATAACGGGAAGGAATATGAAATATTCGATAAAGCCAAAGGCTTATTAGAAGATTTTGCTCTTAATGTTAGACAAGATAACAAGGGTTATATCTGGGTTGGTTGCCCGGGAGGAGTAAGCCGAATTAAAAACAATAAAATCGATAATTTTCGTTTAGGAAGGTTTGATGACTTTTACAACGTATTCGTAGATAGTTATGATCGTGTGTGGGCTTATAACTTTCAATTTATCAGTGATATTTATTTCTTAGAAAATGATTCGTTATTCAATTTTTCCCGGATGTACAATTTTAGAAATCAGAGAATCTTTTACGTCAATGAAGACAAAAAGGGCTCTGTTCATTTGCTTACAAGCGACGGAAAAATGTATAAATATTTTACCACTACTGTAACAGAAGTACCTATTTCTAGCTATATCCAAGAAGTCGGTGCAAGAATGTTCTTTTTTGATTCCGAAGGTGATTTGGTTTTATGTGGTCAAAAAGGAGCCGCAAAAATATTGCTCAACCGTATAACCAACAAGTATGATATTAGTTGGATTATAAGGGAGTCTGTGGTGTTTGGATTGGAAAGCGCTAATGGTTATTACTGGATAGCGACTCAGGAGAATGGCCTATTTCGAATAAAAGCAAGGAACACAGAAAAATCATCGGATAAAAATATTCTGCATATAACTAGTAAGAATGGATTACCCACTGACAACCTGTTTACATTATTTGAGGACAGAGAAGAAAATATTTGGATAGGTACAAACTTAAAAGGAATATCTAAGTTATCCAGTATGAGGTTTATTACATACGGTAAAGAAGAAGAATTCGCTGCGGAAGCAGTTCTTTCGATAACGTCAGACCGAAAATCGATATACTGCTTAACCGAAAACGGGATATTTGAATTTAATCAGGATCGTTTCTTGAAAATCCAAGTCAAAGATCTCTCGAATAAATCCAGAGATGCAAAAACATATCTTTGCATGTTACAAATAGCCGAAGATTCGTGGATTCTCGGCAGTGCCCCTGGCTTATATCTGATGAACAGAAGTAAAAATATTGAATTAATAGGTTTACCCCGTTTATTAGTTCAAACATTTTTTAGAGATTTTGAAGGAAATGTATGGATAGGAACAAATAAGGGTATCTATAAATTAGAGAACAATAATACGCCGACGTTTCAAGATTTTGGAATTCAAAATCGTTACGTTAACAAATTGCTCGAGGTTCGCAAAAAAGACCTTTACGTTGCAACAGATAGTGGATTAGTAATAATCGAAAATGCAACCTCTCCTTTTGGAGAAAAATCTGTTCGAAATGTTACTACTAGCGAGGGCTTGCTTTCGAACATGATTAACGATTTAGAAGTTTCTTATGAAGGCGATATAATTATTGCTACTAGCCAGGGAATAAACATTCTGACTTCGAATGAAACATATAGTGTGGTTGAAGGGCTCCATCATCGCTTCGTGATAGTGCTCTTTATTGATAGGAACGGTCAATTATGGGCAGGTACAGATAATGGATTACACCTCCTAAAAAAAGTGGATGGCAAGTATAAAGTGGTAGCAGTTTATTTACAAAAAGATGGACTAATGTCAAATGAGTTCACTCGGAATGGAACTGTCCATGAGGATAAAGAGGGGCGGATATGGTTTGGCACTTACGGCGGGCTTACGCTTTACAATCCGATGGAAAAACCTTCTGCAACTTTAAAACCATATTGTTATTTAACTGCTTTGCAGGCAAATGATTCAACTTGGCATAACGTTATTGGGGAAAATTATGAATTCGGATACACCCAAAATAAACTCAGTTTCTTTTTTGAAGGACTTTCTTATTTTGATGAAGATGCAGTTCGATTTGAATATTATCTAGAGCCGCTTGAAAAAGCTTGGTCTAATACCACTCTTTTGCCCACTATCTCGTATGGGTATTTAGACCCCGGAGCTTATACATTTCACGTACGTGCAATAAGTGTCCTGGGTTATATTAGTGATCCACAGAAATTATCATTCACGATTACAGCTCCTTTCTGGAAAAGAACATGGTTTTTTATTGCTCTCTCGCTTTTTGTTCTCGTGGGATCGTATGGTGCGACACAATACCGGCTCGCTCACATTAAAAAAAGAAATCTGCTTTTAGAAAATATAATTCGTGAGAAAACTGAACAGTTACAGTTAAGTAAGGATACGCTTGAAAAGCAGTATAATCAATTGTTGCAAGCTCAAGCCGAACTTGTTGAAAAGGAAAAATTAGAAAAAGCTTATGAAGAGATAAATAAATTAAAAAACAGGTTAGCTGTTGAGAATGTTTATTTAAAGGAGAAACAAAGTATAGTTCACGAAGTTAGTTCAATAGTTGGCAAGAGTGAGATTGTTCAACAAATCCGAAAGAAAATTATTGATATAGCCCCTATCGATTCTACAGTATTAATCACAGGAGAAACGGGAGTTGGAAAAAATTTAATTGCCGAGGCAATTCATACACTTAGCACTCGGAAGGAACATGCACTGATTACTGTAAACTGTGCTGCAATTCCTGAAGGATTAGTAGAGAGCGAACTTTTCGGACACGAGAAGGGTGCATTTACAGGTGCTAATGAGCGTAGGATTGGAAAATTCGAAATCGCTGACGGAAGTACTATCTTCTTAGACGAGGTCGGTGATATGAATCTTTCAGTACAAGCCAAAATTCTAAACGTTCTCGAAGAAAGAAAATGCACACGTGTTGGTGGGAATATTCCAATAGATGTGAATGTAAGGGTAATTGCGGCTTCGAATTATGAGATAGAAGATCTTGTTAAGGACAATAAGTTTAGAAAAGATCTTTATTATCGTTTAAATGTTTTTAGAATTGATGTCCCGCCACTCAAAGACCGTCTCGAAGATGTTGAGCAGTTGGCAAAATATTTTATCGACCGATTTTCCAAATCTATGAATAAAAAAATTGACGCTGTTACAAAAGAAGCTTTAAGTATTTTGAAAAACTACAATTTCCCTGGGAATATTCGTGAGCTTGAAAATATTATTCAAAGAGCTGTAATTTTATGTGAGGGAGAGGTAATTACAGATGAACACATAGTCATACACTCTATGTCATCTAGAAAAGAAAAAGGCAACCAGTTTACGAGTTCAAACACATATCAAACAATGGAACAAGTAGAACGGGAATATATTCTTAATATTCTTGAAAAAACTCAATGGAAAATCCGTGGTAAAACCGGTGCCGCAGAAATATTAGGGTTACACCCAAATACTTTAAGATCGCGTATGATAAAACTACAAATACCATTCAAGGGTGAGAATATTTAATTAACTCCTCATTCAGTTTCATCCTTACAACCTCAATCATTTTACCATTGGATTAAAACGATATTTCGTACCCGCACGATATATCGTTAAAAAATCTAACCTTTTTCCAGCTAATTACCCAAATTTACCTAAAATAAAGAGTTCTTGGACTCAATTCTCGTGGTATGATTATTGAACAAGTTCAATCATTAATAATTATTCAACTGCGATTAACTTATGTATTGCCTGAAGCTAGATAACAAGAATCCTTCAAATCTTAAAATTTATTTAGAAGGACGGATAGATACGGTTTTAACTATTGAACAAGAATTAAATAAAATTTTATATGGTCTGAGGGAAAGTAGTGAAATTATTATCGACTTGGATAAAATAGAATTTATATGTGATGACTGTCTAAAAATGTTTCAAAGATTCAAGAAAATATATCCGCTATGTTTTCAAGGCTACTCATTATACATCGAAATGCAATTATTAGAATATAACCTACTACAACTGTCTATACCGAATCGGTAGTTAATCTGTTTATTTCTTTCATTAAACAAAATAAATAAATTTTAAACTTTCTGATGAACAATTAAAAGGAAAAAGTAAATGAATTATAAGTACAATTATCACTTAAGGTCTTTCTTAATATTAATATTTGTAATCTTAGCATTCTTAACAGAGTCTTTGATTGGGCAAACAATACTTCTTCAAGAAGGATTCGAAAATACCACATTTCCGCCTGTAGGTTGGCATTTCAAAAATAGAGGGAGTAATTCAGCGGATACTTCGGAAACTTGGATTCGCACAACTGATCCGAATACTTATCACTCAGGCACTGCTGGAGCTTTTTCGCAGGATGGTGAAGCCGGCGAACGAATGGAAGAATGGTTGGTTTCAAGGTCGCTTACTATTCCATCTAGTGTTAATCTAAGTCTAAGCTTCTGGCATAGGTTACAATGGAATAATTATTCGGATGGACCTGAATATGTTCTGGTATCAAAAACAGATACTTTGCCGTCAAGCTTTGTGGATACTATTTTTACTCTCCCGGGTAGAGACCCTGCAAATTGGGCACAAGTAAATTTGACATTACCTGATTATTCCGGAAAAAAAATATACATCGCATTTATACACACCTCGCCAAATGGATTTGCTGATGCGTGGGTGTTAGATGATATAGTATTGACATCAACAAGCATGACAACTGTTGACGTAGGCGCGGTAAACATTATCGAACCACCATCGGTAATTTGGGTTGGACAGAGTTATACGCCAAAGGTTTTAATCAGGAACTTTGGCGCTACTTCACAAACTGAATTTCCGGTAAGTTTTACAATAAAAGATAAATCGGGATTATTATTATATACAGATACAACTATTTATACCGACACCGTATTGTCGCTAGCAAATGATACTGTGAGCTTTAATCCTTTCACGCCAACATCCCCAAGTGTGGACACGATGTTTGCACGAACCCACTTAGTTGGAGATGCGAGACCTACAAACGATGCCTATAAAGCTCCATTGGAGATTGCCGGACGTTATCATACCGGTGGACCCGATGCATTTGGCTATAAGTGGATTGATAGTGACACGCTTGGTGGACCTGCTTATGATTGGGTCGAAATTTCGCAAACAGGAACACCAATTAAATTTTGGTATTATAATCCAGCTGGTTGGTGGGATTCAACAAACAATGCGCAATCAAATCCGCCTATTCCCATTGGTTTCCGATTTCCTTATTATGGAATTTTTAGAGATACTTTGGCAGTCGATATTAATGGTGAAATTATTTTGAAATGGCAAAACTCGTGGTATTCACAAGGTAATCCATTTAATTGGAATTTACCTTCACATCCTACTCAAACCATTCCAGCCAACATCGCTGTATTCTGGGATAATCTTGAACGAATATCTCCGGATGCTAAAGGATACCATCAATTATTCGGAGTGGCTCCCACTAGGTATCTTGTCGTACAATGGGACAAATTCTCATCAAATTATGCACGAGACACTTCTGTTTACGACTACCTGACTTTTCAAGCAATCCTACATGAAAACGGTGATATCGTTCTTCAATATAAAGATGCATCAGTCGGACACTCAGCTGTCGATTATGGTGTCGGAGCTACTGTGGGTATGCAGAATGATGATTACAAAATGGGTTTGCAGTATGAATTAAATGGAGTTCCACGCGGCAATGTTTTGCGCGATAGTCTTGCTATCCGGTTTTATCTTCCAACTAATGATTTGATTCCGCCCACAGTTGTGCACAAACCTCAAACCAATACTTTCAAACTATCGGAAGTTATCAGCGCTCAGATGAGTGACGCACAAGGGATTTCTGCCGACTCAATTTACTATAATGTTGGCGGGGGATGGGTAGCAGCAACTCATGATAGTATAAATTCTGCTACGAATACGTATTACTTTCATATACCAGTTCAACCTCGTGGAACACTTATTAGCTATTACTTGATTGCAAAGGACGGTTCGCCCTCACTTAATACGACTGTGCTTCCTGCTGGCGGACAAGCAACTCCATATACTTACAAAATACTTCCTTCAAATGGCGTGAAAATTCTATTCGCATACGACAGCAAACAAGATTGGCGTGTATATAAAGACAACCCTGCGTATTTTAATACACTCAGCAAAACAGGTTGGACGTACGATACATTCGACCGAGCAAACAAAAACGCACGGTTCGATTTTTATGATTTTGTAATTTTTAACAGCCCGGGACCCGGCTCATTTGACGATGAGAATGATGCTGCCGAATGGTTAATGTCCTTCCTTGATTCAGGTACACCCGAAAACAAGAAAAAACTTTTTATGACGAGCCAGGGATATGCCTGGATGCAGACCGGTTTTTCGAATGACACGCCCATTTTAAAACTCTTTAGCCAGTATCTTCATAGTCAGTGGGTAGGAGGTGGAAGAGATGGAATGGATAATGATCCTACTGCTTATTCTTCTGGCACAATTAAAGGTGAACCTGGTGATCACATTACCGGCGGTCAGACTATCAATGTTTTTGCACTTTCGCCTAACGTCATTACTACGACACGGCCGCTTATTACTATCGATACATCAAAGACATTTGTCCGATTCGGATATGGTATGTATGCTTACGGGTGGTCGTGCGGACAGAAGTTTGTCGGAGAGAATTTTAATACGGCATTTCTCTCCTTTGACTTGTGGTGCATTGATTCTACAAAAAGAGTCAACTTGCTGAAACGCGCAAAAGCTTGGCTCGATAATCCGGAGAATCCTGTCGGTGTCGAAAACGAAAAGGATACCAAAATAGTACCCGCTTCTTTCGATTTGAAGCAAAATTATCCCAATCCATTCAATCCGACAACCAAAATTGAATACGACATTCCAACTAAAGCTTTTGTAAAAATGAAAGTGTTTGATGTCCTCGGAAAGCAGGTTGCGGAAATTGTAAACCAAGAAAATGAACCCGGGCGCTATTCAGTTGTCTTTGATGCTTCCAGATTAAGCTCAGGAATATACTTCTATCAATTACAGGCAGGCAGTTTTGTCTCAACAAAAAAACTACTGTTAGTGCGTTAATTACCAAACTTTATGAAGACTATATCGATGAAAAATAAAAATCTATTCCGTATTCTGATACTGGTAAGTTTTTTTAGCATTTATCAAACCGCTCTTTTTTCTCAATGGGTTTGGCAAAATCCGAAACCGACTGGTAATGATCTAACCGATGTTGCGTTTGTGGATACATTAAACGGCTGGGCTGTGGGAAGAGGAGGTATTATTCTGTATACCGCTAACGGCGGAACAGAATGGCAAATTCAAAACTCAAATACGAATTCCGACCTCTGGGGTGTCAGTTTTGTAGATAATTTATATGGATGGGCTGTCGGTAATTCGGGAACAATAATCGCAACGACCGACGGCGGTGAAACATGGCAGCCGCAGATTAGTAATGTTACACCATATTTGAATGCTGTTGACTTTGTGGATAAACAAAATGGGTGGGCAGTTGGCGCCGCGGGTACACTTGTTCATACCACCGACGGTGGCTCTAATTGGCAAACGCAATCAGCGCAAGGAACAACTACCGAATTAACAGCTTTATCTTTTCTCAGTCCTACTAACGGATGGATTGCGGGCAGAGGCGCACTTGTTAAATATACTACAGATGGTGGTTCGACATGGATTGACCGATCATCACCGGACGGACATATCTCAAGCTTCTATGCTATTAATTTTATCAGTACAAATGTTGGATGGGTTGGTGGGTTTGAAGGAGCAATTTTTAAAACTACGAATAGCGGTATCTCGTGGACAAAACAAATAACGGGTACAACTAAGACCTTTTTTAAAATTGATTTTGTTGATTCCGATTACGGATGGGCTACTACGGCATTGGGCGCACTGCTTAAAACAACTAATGGTGGCGCTAACTGGAACGGTCCGACTCTCGAGGTTACTAACGGTTTATTAAGTATCGATTTTGTTGATCGAAATCATGGCTGGGGTGCCGGTGATATTGGAAAAATTGTCTTCACTTTTAATGGCGCTGCAACATGGAAAAATCAGACGAGTGTGAGTTACAAAGATTTAGTTGCCGTCGAATCCTTCGGCACAAATATCGCGGTAGCTGCCGGCGATTGGGGAAATGTCCTACGAACAACTGATAGCGGTTCCAACTGGAGTGTTATGCCCACCGGAACTAACACACGCATGTTCGATATGGATTTTTCAGATTATAACAATGGATGGGTGGTAGGTTACCGCGGTTGGATAATTCGAACTTCGGATAACGGATTGTCGTGGGAAAAACAAACAAGCGGCACTACAAATACTTTGACATGCGTTGCTTTTGTAGATTCCATGATCGGTTTTGCAGCAGGATGGAACGGGACAATTTTACGAACAGTAAACAGAGGCAACACGTGGCAATTGCTGACAACTAATACATCCGAAGATATTTGGGATTTATCATTCTTCAACTCAAGCACAGGAATTGCTGTTGGTTTAAACGGCACAATTGTATCAACCAAAAACGGCGGAAATTCATGGTCAAATGTTTCCGCAGGTATAACGACAAATTTGTATGTAGCACTAATGTTTGATGAATCGACATTTTTAATCGGAGGAGATAACGGATTAATATCAATCTCACCTGATAACGGTCAAAATTGGATACCATTAAATACGGGGGTCACAACTTCATTAAAGAAAGTGTTCTACGTAGATGACGATCATGCTTGGATCGTAGGCGATAACGGTGTTATTTTATACACGTCAGATGGAGGTTTGTCTTGGCGGCAACAATCATGGAATAGTAATAATTCTTTAACCGGAGTATCTTTCAGCGATCCACAGAATGGCTGGGTGGTGGGTGATTGGGGAACGATTATCCATACAAAAACCGGTGGGTTTGTTTCGGTTCGCCCCGACCTGAATGGAAATTTACCATCTAAGGTAGCTTTATTGCAAAACTATCCAAACCCGTTCAATCCTTCTACCACAATAGAATTCACACTCGACCGCACTTCAAAAGTATCTGTGCGAGTATATAATGTTCTCGGGCAAACCGTCGCTACGCTTGTAGATGAAACGTTATCTACCGGAAAACATAAAGTTAGTTTCGACGGATCGGGTTTGACCAGCGGAATTTATTTTGTTCGCTTAAATACAGGTAATGAAACGCGGATTAAAAAAATGATTTTAATGAAATAAGGAAAAAAATATGAAACACTTTGCCTTACTACTAATTTTTGTATTGTTATGTTTTATCTTTTCGTCTTCCTATTCTCAGGAAAAAAAACTCGCAAACCTAATTTATGAAAAGTTTGACGGGTCGTCATCGTTACCAGCGGGTTGGTCTGCGGTACCTGATTCCATAGCGGGATACTATACTTGGGCAATCACAGGACCATATAATCCAGCTACACCGTCGGCGCCGAGTTCACCAAATGTTGCTACGTTTCAGAGTTATAATTTGCCGTCGGGTTCTACTGCGCGGCTCATAACACCTACACTCGATTGGTCTTCAACATTTACTCCTCAATGTAAATTTCAATTTAGAAGAGACACACAATATTCGAGCACATTAGATTCACTTTATGTTGATGTGTCAACCGATGGTGGGAGTTCGTGGATAGTGCTGGCGGGATTCCGACGGTCTGTCGTGCCGCCGCCGTTTGGCGCATACTTCGAGGAAAAGACAGTAAGTGTAACTGCGTATGGAGGTTATCCTTCTCTAACCTTCGCTTTTCGTGGTGTCGGTAAGTGGGGTAACTGGATACATATCGATAATGTGTTTATCGGTGAAGAAATTGTAAATGATGTGGGTGTTACGGCTATCTCAAGTCCCCCGGCTGGAAATGTTTTACTGACTCCTCAAACAATTGCGGTTACAATAAATAATTTTGGAACCGCAAACCAGTCGGCGGGAGCTTTTAATGTGCGAGCTAAAATTTGGCGGAGTACAGAGTATCCGGGCGGGACGCCGGTTTATAATAATGTGGAGTCAGGACCGGCAGTCAACTCCGGAAGCTCAGTTCCCTTTACATTCTCAACTCAATGGACACCTACTCAATACATAGAGTATGTTATACAAGTCCAAACAGAATTATCGGGTGATGAAATTCCATCTAACGATGCTTCGCCTTTGCGCTCTGTAACCGTTGTCCCTACAGTCGATATTTCTGTAACTAATATTGTTTATCCAACCTTGACAGGTCTTTATACGGGAACATTAGGATATGGAGTTAAAGCATCTGTTAAAAACAACGGCGTGGACCCAGTCCTGGGTACAAATTATACGGCAGAAGCTTGGATAGGACCAACGGATGGATTTCCTGGAAGTGCTACGTTTCATGAGTTTGCCGCTTTCTATCCAGATATTCCTGCCGGTGCAACTCGCGATGTTACTATTAACGCAACCTGGGTTCCAACTGTGCCGGGGTCTCATACAGTCAGGTTTAAAGTTACAATGGCGGGTGATGAAGTTTCCGCGAACGATTCTCGTGATGAATTGAGAAATGTCAATTCTCCATTTGCCGGCGGACCGGATGCAGGCGGATATTATTATTCGAACAGTTTAAACCCTAACACTCCTAAGCCAAGTTTTAATTGGGTGAATATAACGTCCGTCGGAACACCTCTCAACCTCACTGATGATGGAACGAGTTTACCGATTACTATTCCCGAATTTCAATTTTATGATATAACCTATACACAACTTAGGGTCAACGCCAATGGTTTTATTACATTTGATCTTGCTTGGGGAGGTAGTAACTCGGCATCAAATCGTAGTATACCTAATGCTGATTATTTGCCTGATGCAATTATTGCCCCTTTCTGGGATGACTTAAACCCCGCAGAAGCTGGCGCCGGTAATATCTACTATTACAATGATGCTGTTAATGGCAGGTTTATTGTTCAATATCACAACATTCCCCTTTTAGGTAGCACGGACTTAAATGATTTTGAAGTTATCCTAAACTATGGCGATAATTTATATCGCGCCAACACTATACTATTCCAATATAACACGATGCCCGCTAACGAATCCGCTTCAACAATCGGAATTGAAAATAGCGATGGAAAAAGAGGCAGCCAATATCTATACGATGGAACTCCGGCTGTCAGGTTGGATGCGAACTTCCCGGATAATTTTGCTATCATATTTGGTAAAGACATCACAATACCTCCTCTTACGCCTACCTTTACAGTCAATAGCGGTTGGAATATGGTATCGCTGCCGGTTACCCGACCCGACCGACGCAAAACTATATTATTCCCTTCGGCAACTTCGAATGCTTTTTTATATCAGGCAGGATATCAAGCTAAAGATACAATTGAAAATGGTTTTGGGTATTGGTTAAAATTTCCTGCATCGGATGTTTTTCAATTGAGTGGAACTCTTATTGCAACAGACTCCGTGGACGTTTCACAAGGATGGAATATGATCGGTTCGATTAGCAACCCAGTTAAAACTGCCAACATTACAACTAATCCTCCGGGTCTGATTTCCTCAAGTTATTATGGATATAATAACGGCTATTATCCAGCCGATACTATAAAACCAGGTAATGGATATTGGATAAAAATTAGGTCTAACGGAAAATTGTTTTTATCCTCCGGCATAATTCTTTCAAAGAATGAAGCATCTGCCATCCAAAACATTGATAACTTAAATAGGTTAATATTCACCGACAACGCGGGTAAAAAGCAAATTTTATACTTTGGCGCTGGCGTTGGAGATGATAATTTGTTCCGGTATGAGCTGCCGCCTCTGCCCCCTCAAGATGGATTCGATGTGCGCTTTCAAACTAAATCCGGTGGAAGTTCTGTTGTCTTGTACAATGCGGGTGAAGCCGATATTAAAGATTACACAATTGCAATTCAATCACACGCATATCCAATAAAAATAGAGTGGGACATAAAAGAAACGAATTGCGATCGGTTCGTGGTTAGAGAACCTGTCGGCGGAAAGGTAATAAGCAATAATACAAGGAGTGGAAAGGGTCAGATACAAATTCAAGATGAAAAAATTAAAGAGCTTCAATTGGGTATTCAAAACTTTTCACAAACAGAGATTCCTGATGAGTTTGCCTTACACCAAAACTATCCTAATCCGTTTAACCCGACAACTTTAATAAAGTACGACATTCCGGTAAGCAGTTGGGTAAACTTGAAAGTATTCGATGTCCTAGGACAGGAAGTAATAACGCTTGTGAACGAAGAAAAAGAAGCAGGAAAACATACGGCTCTGTTTAACTCACAAAATCTTTCGAACGGAGTATATTTTTATTCGTTAAAAACAGGTCAATATAACAGCGTAAAAAAAATGTTACTGAATAAATAAATGCGTTTCAATAAATAACTAATTAACTAATTAACAAAATAATAATCATTAATCTTTAGGAGAAGTTATGAAAAACTTAACAATTTTCTTGTTTAGCTGCTTATTCTTTTTTGCAAGTACAGTAGTATTTGCACAGGTAAGCACGCTCGGCTTTACAAGTTCATCCGGTACGTATTCTGCGATTACCGGAGGAACGGTTCACGGTACTACCGCAAATGATGACGATAACTTTAATGCAATCAGCATTGGATTTAGCTTTACTTACAACGGAACAGCATATACTCAAGTTAGCATTCAGACCAACGGTTTCGTTGCGATGGGTTCTTCAGTCTCGAGTACTTATTCTGCAATTAGCGCGACATCCCCCAATACTCTTGTTGCAGCATTAAGCGGAGATTTACAATCTAAGGCTGATGGCGAATTGATGTCATTGATGGAGGGAAGTTCCCCCAATCGTGTATTTACCGTACAGTGGAAAAACTATAAGCATAACGGTGGTCCACAGACATATAACTTTCAAATAAAACTGTACGAAACCTCAAACAAGGTGGAATTTGTCTATGGAACAATGACTGCGGGAGGTGGTAGCCGAACTTATCAGGATGGATTGAAAGGCTCATCGAATGCAGACTTCAACAATAGAACGACTACGACGAATTGGGCTTCAACAACAGCGGGCGGTACTAATGGCGCAAGTTGCACACTTACTGATGCAGTTTATCCTGCCTCAGGCCAAACATTCACGTGGCAGGCAGCGAATATGGCCTATTTATCCAGTACCACAACGCAAAATACAAGCATTGTTATGCGAGGAACAACGAACAACCAGATTATCGGTATTCAGGTTGTTACCAGCGGAACAGAAAGTCCACTTAGCGCTACGCAATTTGATTTGAACACAACTGGCACAACAAATACTGTAGATATTTCAAATGCAAAGATTTTCTACACGGGAACGAGTAGTACATTTTCGACAACGACTCAATTTGGGTCAACCAATATAACTCCGAGCGGGTCATATTCAATTACCGGAAGTCAAACTCTCTCAAGCGGTACAAACTATTTCTGGCTTACTTATGATATTGTTTCCGGTGCAACACCAGAAAATGTTGTTGATGCAGAATGTACATCATTAACAGTTGGCAGCGCTCAAACGCCAACAGTTACTGCACCTGCTGGAACCAGAACAATCAAAGCTCCTTTGTCGGGAACTAAAACAATTGGTCCCGGTGGAAGTTTTTCTTATTTAACACTTACTACTGCAATTGCTGATTTGAATGCGTTTGGTATAGAAGGTCCGACAGTATTAGAACTCCAAAGCACATATACAAGCGCAAGTGAAACTTACCCGCTCACAATAAATTCAATGTCATTAAGCAGCTCAACAAATACAGTGACATTTAGACCCGCATCAGATGCTATCGGGCTTACCATTTCTGGTTCCAGCGCCACTGGTATAATTGTTTTGAACGGTGCCGACTATGTTACAATTGATGGAAGACCCGGCGGCAGCGGAACATCAAAAGAATTAACAGTAGAAAATACTTCGACTTCAAGTACCTCAACTGCCAACACGATTCGTTTAATAAATGATGCTGACTACAACACGGTGCAGTATTGTACAATAAAAGGTGGACAAAGCTCATCAACGGGTGGAGTAATTTTATTTAGCACAACAACCGGAACGACTGGCAACGATAACAACAATGTTAACAATTGTGATATAACAAGGACTTCAGCCGGTTGGGCTACAACAGCAGTTGTTTTTAATGGAACAGCGGCTAAAGAAAATACTAATAATAGCATCAGTCAATGTAATATATTTGATTTTAGTGGATATGGTTTCTATCTTGGTTACGCTGCGATCAACACAACAATCAGTCAAAACAATCTTTATTGGACAACGACTTTCAGTTCCTCACTCGTAAAGGTAATTGATGTTCACTCCCCTACGGTTGGAGGAACAAACATACTCCGTAACAAGATTTACAACATACAAACAATTGCTGTAACTCCTACACTAAAAGGTATTGATCTTTATGACGCGAGTTCAACACTCGTAACGACAGTTGCAAACAACTTCATAACGCTTGATGGATCGTCAACGACTAATAATGCAGTAATATATGGTATTCATGACCAAGCCGGAACAGGAAGGTTGTTCAATATCTACTATAACACAATCTATATCGGCGGCAGCCCTACAACGGGTACTAGTAAGAACTCTATAGGGTTCTATCGCAGCTATCAAGGCAGTACGACAAATTTTAAAAATAACATTGTATATAATGTTCGAACAAACTCAGGTGCAACGGGTTCACATTACGCTGTTTACGTTGAGAGCGGTTGTGGTACCGGTTTGGTTTCAAACTATAACGATTTTTATGTTTCTGGCAGCGGTTCAGTATTTGGTTATTGGGAAACTGCTGCTACTGCAACATTAGCTGCTTGGCAAACAGCTTCAAGTCAAGATGCTAATTCTAAATCAAAGGCAATTACATTTGCTGATGTGACAACGGGGGATCTCCATTTATCCGGTGGTTCTATTGGTGATGTAGATTTAATCGCAGCAACAGGAACAGGCATAACAAATGATTTCGACGGTGAAGTGCGTGATGTATTATTTCCTTATATGGGCGCAGATGAAATTCCTGGAAGTCCACTTCCGGTCCAGTTGGCTTTCTTTATTGGTCAGTTGAACGCAGAAGGTTCAGGTGTTTCCTTACAGTGGGAAACTATAAGTGAAATTAATAACTATGGTTTCTTTGTAGAACGCCGTGCTGATAACGAACAAAACTTTATCGAAGTTGAGAACGGCTTTATCCCGGGTTATGGAACAACTCTTGATCCTCAACAATATTCATTTGTTGATAATACAATATCAACTTCTGGAATCTATCACTATCGTTTACGTCAGCAGGATAACGAAGGGCTAATAACTTATTCACCGGTAGTAAGCATTAGCATTTCTATGCTATCAGTTGAAGAAGTTACCCCTGTGGAATTCCGTGTCCATCAAAACTATCCGAATCCGTTCAATCCATCAACGTTAATTAAATTCTCAGTTGATAAGACTGAACATGCGGTAGTGTCTGTATATAACGTCCTCGGACAAGAAGTTGCGGTTTTATTCAATGGTGTTGCAGAACCCGGCAAATATTATTCACTGAAATTTGACGGAGAGAACTTCACCAGCGGTCTTTATTTCTACAAGGTTGTTACTAACAGCCGTTCTGAAATAAAGAAGATGCTCCTTCTCAAATAATTCAAATAAAAAAAGAAGGAGTCCCGGTGCTTTTTGGCGGGATTGTTGGTAAAGTAATTCTATTATTGTGTAGAGACGCTCCATTGAGCGTCTCTACATGGTAAACTCCGTTGGTGCTCGAGTAGATGAACGAAGTGAGTCGTATCGAGAGCACGGATAAGGAAGATATATTTTTAATGTAAGGGGCTGCTTTGTTAGTATTAGTGAATAGTAAATAGTAAACATAACAACTCCTAGGTAGCCTCTTACAAAATTATAGAGACGTCTGAAAAATTGTTTTCAAACCGTTGAAACGGTTACTGATAAAAGGAGAAGAATATAAACTATTTCAACAGTTTCTGAATCTGTTGTATTATAATATTTCAGATATATCAATAATTCAATAAACGATATTTAAGTTTCATGACAAACACAAAGAAAAAATTTCTATCAGGTTTCACTACCCTCTTAGTGGTAGCGCTGTTTCATGTTTCATCAATGCACGCTACCTGTTTTTTAAAATAAAATTAAAGGTTTAATGACTTTATGTTTAAAATATTACGCTCTCCATTAATCATACTAATAAGCTTATTATTTTTGATTAACATTTCTAACGCAGCCGATAAAAGTAAAGAAAAATTGTATTTACCTGGGCAAATTATTGTCAAGTTTAAAAACTCTTTCGGCGCCATTGAGAAAAATTCAGCACTATCGGATTTTTCATCGAAATATCGAATAGAAAAAATCGAGAAGGCTTTTCCGAATAAGCAATTCGACCCAAATCTGAAATCAGGAGAAGTTAACTTAGCTTTGGTAGCTGTATTGAATGTCCCTTCAACAACCGATATTGAGCTGCTCGCAAAAAAAATCAGCGCAGATCCCATGATTGAATATGCAGAGCCAAATTATCTTGTTACGATGGATGCAACTCCCAATGATCCGTTATATCCCCAGATGCAGCATTTACCGCAAGTAAAAGCCCCGCAAGCATGGGATATATCGAAAGGCGACACAAGCGTTATTATAGCAATAATTGATACAGGAGTCGATTGGGACCATCCAGATTTAGCAAATGCGATTTGGAGAAATCAGGGTGAAATACCAGACAATGGAGTAGATGATGATGGAAATGATTTTATTGACGATACAAAAGGTTGGGATTTTGTAACAGGTGTAACGTCCGGCGGCTATCCCGGTGAAGACCTTACTGTTGCAGATAATAATCCTATGGACTTTAATGGTCATGGGACACATGTAGCGGGTATTGCTGCTGGAATTTCGAACAACTCACTCGGCATTGCATCATTAGTCTGGTCGGCGAAAATTATGCCTATTAGAATTGGTTATCACACTGCAGATGGAAATGGATCCGGTTCAATACTTTGGATGGCACAGGCATTTGTTTATGCCGCTGATAACGGTGCACGCATAGCGAATTTAAGTTTTGGATCCGGTGATGGAACATTAATAAACGATGCTGCTCGATACGCACACATAAAGGGTGTTGTGGTGTGCCACTCAGCGGGTAATGGAAATGCGGAAGGTGTGGGTGCGTTAGGCGCCACACCGTTTGCCCTGAGTGTTGCATCGGTAAATGAATCAGATGTTAGAGCGAGTTATTCAAATTTTGGCGCAGATGTAGATGTCTCCGCTCCCGGTGGCGATGCTTTAGGAATTTTAAGTACTGTCGTACATCCCTCTGCGTTTTACAGTAACGAGCAATATACACGTTTCGCCGGAACCTCAATGGCAACTCCATTAGTAGCATCTTTGGCAGGACTGATAAAAGCTCATAATCCATCGTTTACACAAGCACAAATAATTTTTCAACTACTTGGTACTGCGGATAATATTGATCCGATTAATCCCTCATATATAGGGAAACTTGGTTCTGGTAGAATTAACGCTTACAGAGCGCTTACAGAAACAGCTCCGATGCCGCTTCCTAAAATTGTCTTAAAAGGTTATTCATTTTATGAATTTGCTGGAGATATGGATAATAACATAGAACCGGGTGAAACAATCGGATTGGCAGTAACTCTTGAAAATGAATGGGGCGATGCTATAAATACATCCATTGCATTATCAACGGATAATTGGGCAATCTCGGTCACAAACCCAACTGCAAATATGGATACGATTTATGGTATCAGCAATTTGGAAAAATCTACAAAATCGAATTTCTCAAATCCATTAGAATTCCAAATACACAGCGGTGCACTCCCTGAAGTAATACCATTAATACTAGATGTTTACTCAGATGGTTATCAGACAGCTTTTCTTTTACAATTACCAGTCAATCCTACAGTTTTATTAGTTGAAGATAATATAGGACAAGTTGGTCTTAATGAATATGCTGAAGCTCTACAAAACATTGGAGTCGTGTACAGACATTGGGATAGAGAAAATGAGGGAAGTCCGTCTGCCGATATAATGCAAAAATACAGTGCAGTTATATGGTTTGCTGATGTATATGTCCATCCTTATCTTGAGAGCAATGACAGGGCAAATTTAGGGACATATTTAGCCGACGGGGGGAATCTATTTATTGCGGGTATGGATTTCGGGTTTGATATGGCAGACCCACAAGGAACGGAATATATTGCTTCCGGAGGTGCATCAAAAATCTGGTATGAAAACAATCTCAGAGCAAAATATATTTCAGACGGGACTGATTATCGAACAATCACGGGTGTCGCAAATGATACTATCGGTAATGGGTTATCATTTTCTTTCAATACACCATGGCCCTCCGTTATAGATACACTTAATGGTTCTAAACCCGTTTTCAGATATCCTAATAAAAGCATTGCTGGTATACGATACAACGGTAACTATCGCCTAGTTTATTTATCGTTTGGAAGCATGGAATCAATCGGTAGTACTTTAGTCAGGCAACAAATATTAGATCGGTCATTAGCTTGGCTTACAGGATTTAAAGTCAATGTGATACGTGTGAAAGATACAGAAGATGTTACTATTCCCATCCCGATTTCGGCGACTGTTAATTCGCGAGATTCAGTATTAAATGTATATTTAGCTTGGTCGAAAAATAATGAACGACCCTATAATAAATTATTGATGACTCAGAGTCCCTCGGGTGTTTACGAAGCAACTATTCCTCCAGCGATGAGTAAAAGCAATTTTGGATACAAAATTATTGTAGAGACCAATAAAGGTTTGATATCGGATAACACATACACATTTAAAGTTGGTCCGGATCATGTTCCTCCGGTTATCAATGTAATAAAACCAATTCCTTCATCGCTAAAACTTTCTGGACCATATAAAACAAAAATAATGGTAACCGATAATGTTGCTGTAGATAAAGATAGCACTTTTATTTACTATAAAAGAGAAAATGATGAGAATGAACAGCGGCAATTACTGACTTTACGTGATAATGACGAAACTTTCGGAGGACTTTTTAATTTATCAGTACCAGCTACATGCGGGCAAAATATTTTATATTATTTCTCTGCTACAGATTCAACATCCAATAAAAACTCAAAGAGATTTCCTGAAACCGGATATTATTCGTTTAGAATCGGTTTAGAAATAATTGACGATTTTGAAGAAGGGATCGAAAAATGGAATATAGGGAAACGATGGACATTGATAGATTCTTCAAAAAAATCGGGTAAATATTCAATCACTGATGGCTTCGGAAAATATCCGAAAAACTTCCGCGATACACTAACACTCCTCGAATCGATAAACTTAACTAATTACAACGGAGGCAGAGTTAAGTGGTGGCGGCAACAAGTCCTCCATAGAGGTGATACTTGTTACTTTGAGATTTCAAATAATAAGACTGATTGGAATATATTACGCACATATATTACAATTTCCCGTCCGTCCGGTGGTGCACTTACCGGTATGGATTCTGTTGAAATTAACCCGATATATTTTGGACCGGGCAATGATTCAATCTATCTCAGATTCCGTTTGACTACCGACGATACACTCGAAGGCGATGGCATTTATTTCGACGATATCGAAGTCATTACAACATCAATTACAAATGTTGCAGATAATCTCGATAATGTTCCGGAAACTTTTGCTTTGTTCCAAAACTACCCCAATCCGTTTAACCCGACGACAACGATTAAGTATCAATTACCTGAAGCAAGTAAAGTTATATTAAAAATTTATAATACCTTGGGGCAGGAAGTTCGAACACTCGTCGATGAAAGCCAAAACACAGGAACTAAAATTGTTGAATGGAATTCAAGAAATAATTTTGGAAATCTCGTTTCAAGTGGTGTGTATTTCTATCGCCTGGAAGTTACAAGCGTTAGTGATCCTAATACATCAGCTATACAAGTGATGAAAATGATACTCATAAAATAAACTTGCGAACAACTCTCAATTATACCTCGGTTTGTTCAAGCAAGCCGGGGTTTTTTATTTTCAGCAGAAGTGTTATCAGTCGAATTGCGGATCCCGTTGTATCTGTCGAAGGCGGAGAAGCGGTATTTGAATAGCACACCTCATCACTTAAAAGGACAAAAGCCCCGACAAACTATCGTGGCTTTTGTTATTGATTTGAAATTTGTCCGCCGCCGGCGGATTTGTAATTTGATATTTTTCGGAGTGCCCCCAACGGGATTTCCCGACTTTGTCGGGATGTTCCAAGTCCCAATTCGACATAATTTATCAAACGTAGTGCAGATATGTTATCAGTCGAATTGCGGATCCCGCTGTATCCGTCGAAGGCGGAGAAGCGGGATTTGAAAAGCACACCTCATCACTTAAAAGGACAAAAGCCGCGACAAACTATCGTGGCTTTTGTTATTGATTTGAAATTTGTCCGCCTCCGGCGGATTTGTAATTTGATATTTTTTGCAGTGCCCCCAACGGGATTCGAACCCGTGTTCCAAGCTTGAAAAGCTCGTGTCCTAGGCCTCTAGACGATAGGGGCGGCTAAATTTCGGATTGCACCTGCCCGCAGGTCAGGCGGGAATTTATGATTTATGAATCAAATCCGAAATTTTTAGGGTGTCCAGAGGGACTTGAACCCTCGACCTCCAGGGCCACAACCTGGCGTTCTAACCAGCTGAACTATGGACACCGTGTGTGCCAAAGGCGAAATTTCCCTTTGAATCTGCAAAATTTCTATTTTTCATAACAAACCCGACATGTTGTCGGGTTTTGAACGGTAAAAATATAGCTAATTTTATTTACAAAATCAATATAACCCCTATTTCAGCAGCAAAAGTTTTTTTGTCTGAGAAAATCCACTTCCTGTTGTTATCCTATAAAAATACACACCACTCGATAAGCGCGAACCATTAAACTTAACCTCATAGCGTCCTGCATTAAGTTCTTCATTCACTAACGTTGCTACTTCCTGTCCTAGAATATTATAAACTTTCATCACGACTTTCGTTTGGACCGGAATATCGTATTCAATTATGGTGGTCGGATTAAATGGGTTGGGATAATTCTGATAGAGCTTGAAATCATCGGGTATAGTAGCGACCGGCGGTTTGTTTCCATTCAAAGTACCGGGTTCGGTTGTCTTTAGAATTGTGCCATCATTCCCGACAGCTATTCCATACGCCGAATCGACAAACGCTACGGCAAATAAATCGTGCGAGTCGGCGCTGTACTGTGAATACCAGTTTGTGCCGCCATTGTTCGTGTAATATATTTTCCCGACATCTCCCACAACGTACATCGCTTGATTAGTTAAAAGAAAAATATCTTTGAGGTTGGTTGCTATCGGAACGCTGATGTTTTCCCATGTTAATCCTCTATCGCTCGATGTAATTACAGTGCCGCTATCCCCTGCAATAAATAATTGGTTGCCGATAATTTTTACAGCTTGCAAATTTGCCGTTACGCCGGGATATTTCTGTTCCCAGCCGTTCACGCTGTCTGTAGAAATAAAAACAGTTCCATTGTCTCCGGCAAGTACGGCTTTCCAGTCGGGGAACACATCAACGCCGTAAAAGTTCTTCGTCGAGTCAACAACCATCTCGTTCCAGGTTTTTCCGCTGTCAACTGTTGAAGCGGCAAATCCTTTATCGCCCGCAATCCAACCGGGTTGCGAAAGATTCATGGATATAGCGCGTATTGTTTTCTTGTTTGAAAGTGCTCGCTTTTGCCAAATGGTTCCGCCGTCGGCGCTGTTGAACAACGAACCGTTCTCTCCAACTGCGAAGAAAACATTCTGAGTTGGATTAGCAAATTTGTAAAATGGCAAATTATTCCCGATCCAGCCCATTGCCCAGCTTACTCCGCCGTCCGTTGTTTTTAGGAATACTCCCTGGTCGCCTACTGCAAATCCATTTTGACGGTCTGTGAATTTTACATCGTTCAATTTCTGCCAGAAAAAATTCGGTTGTTTGAACCATTTTTGAGTATAAGTATCGGAAATCAATGCTGAAATATATTTATTAATTCCGACCTGTGATTGGTTTATCTGGTCAATAGTTACTGTGTTTGCGAAGGAATTTATTTTTGTGGGCAAACTTTCGTAGTATGAACCGTTAAAGAAACCCGCCCTTAACAATTTCTCATCCTGAACTCCGGCGCCCACTTCTCGTTTATCCGCTTGTATATCCTGATACATATACTGGAGCTTTGCGTTAAATTGCGCGTTCGATGGATAGGGAGTTATTCTTAGCCATCTTTTCAAATAACGTTCGCTGCCGGGGTTACTGATAAGAGGTGGAGTGGAATCCGGATAAGCTCGCACATTTATACTATCCAGCCCGCTAATGCTGGTAAACCACATCGTGGCAATTGTGCGACCATCGTAAGTTACAAAATGATACGGAACATTCGTCTGCGTAATTGGAAGTGTAACCATATTATACATTCCGCTCGGAGGATTTATGAATGTTTTATAAAGAAAACTTCTCCTGACTGTTACATAATATTTTAAGGCATCTACCTGTTCATAAAAATCCTGCATCGTTCCCCATTTGTAATTATCGGCAGCTACTTCATTTTCGATGAGAGTTTTAAGACTATCAATTTTTGTATGATAACGGGCTTCTGTAAAAAGTGAATCAAGAACGAACTTCAATCGAGTCCTGAACATTTCCTTTAACTGCGGCGTAGCCATCCACCTATCTTTTAAAACATTTGATGGACCGGCAAGGGGTTGATAGGTATAAGCGAAACCGTCATTTAATAGAGATGATGGATAAGGTTTTGATAAATCTCCGCTGCGACCCCACGACAAATCATAATCCCAAGGTATTATTATCCATTGCTGGGATAGCCTTGTTGTATCACGATATAGATAATAATTCTTGTTGTAACTATCCCCCATCATAGTAATAGTGTTTGCGCAGAACCAATTTAATACGCTCAGAGTATCGAACAATTGAATTGCCGTTTGGGCAAATGTTTCATCGGGAGCGTCGTTAAGCGCTTGAATTAATTCTTTCAAGTCGGCGTAGCTCGTTCCGATACCTAAATCGTAATACAATTGAAGGAGACTGTCTGGTTGAACGGTTAAGTCTGCCAACGTCCACGTATCGTTTGCTTCATACATCGGACCGGGTGTAAACCCCCTGTATAAGAGGAAATAGCTATCTATTTTATCAATAAAAGAAAACAATCCCTTGGATTCATTATTAATAGAAAAATTTGCGTGGTAGCAAAAAGGTGCAACAGCTTTCATGTCGGCAAATAAATCCCAGGCGAGTTTTTCTCTGATTAAGGATTTGTCGGTGTACATAGAATTGAAGTTTGCATCACGAACTCCGTAAAATAATTGGGACGTGGAGAAGCGAACTCTGTAAGATTTTTTCGGATAATAACGAGTAGAATGCCCTTTAAAGCGGATAGTTGAGCCGCTCCATAAAGAGTCGTTGGATGTAAACGGAGCTGGCAGACGAACATCGCTCCAAATGCTGCGGGTGTAAAGCGATTCGTAATGGACTTGTGTCATTGTAACGCTGTATTGCGGGATTTGTGGGAATAGTTGAAATGTTGATAGCAACGCTAATCCTAAGAGAGTAAATAATTTTTTCATTTGTACACTTTCTAAGTTTATTTTAAAATTTCAGAAATCTTTGTTTCTAAGTTTTCGCCACGCAGTTCAAAATCGGCAGCAACTACTTTTCCCGATACATCCACTAAAACTGGTTTGGGGATACCGACGATGCCGAATTTTTCTGCTATTTTATTTTGGAAACCATTGTTCAAAAAACTATGCAACCAAGGCATTTTCCATTTACCTTCACGAAATTTATTAACAGCTTTAGGGCTGTTATCGAGTGAGATACTGATTATCTCAAAATTCTTATCTTTAAACTTTTCGTATGTCTTATGAAGGTTTTCCATTTCATCGACACAGGGTTTACACCAAGTTGCCCAGAAATCTAACAAATAATTTTTACCTTTCAAACTTTCGTTTGTGTAAACTACATTTGGCTCATCTAACGATACAAATGAAAATTCAGGAACGAGCGAGCCAACTAATTTAAGGTTCTTAATTTTTAATGCTTTTACTTCACGGCTGTTGCTGTAGCCATTAATTAATTTATTGTAGTATTTTTCTGCATCACCATCAAGTCCATCCGACTTTAGTCTCTCATATTCAGCATAAAGCAACGCTGATTTTAACTTATCATTTGTATTTTCTTCCAGTAGGTTTGAGATATAAAAATTAATATTACCTTTTTTGTTGAGTGAACTGAGTGCTGTAGCATTTAATTGAGCATCTGCACCCCAGAATATTGAATTCAAGGGAACTTCTTGGATAACCCGATTTATTAAAGTTGAATCAGCATTCTTTGGGTCGAAAGAGTATAATTGAAAATAGCTTAAAAGTAAAAACTGCCGTAGCTTTTGATTTTGTTCTACCGATATTTTGTTTTTTAGTTTATCAACCTGTTCCTGAACCCAGTTAAATTTAAAGTCTCTCAGTTTTTTACCGCTTGCAATGTGAGAATTCAGCGACAAGCTGTAAGCTTTCTCTTTCTCTTTATACAGTTGTGAATAATCTGAAAAGTAAGCCGAAAATTTTTGAACTGCAATATCATCGTGTTTAACTATTATTTCCGGTTTGTTTTTGGAGCGTATTAGCTTTGCAGGGTCAAAAATTATTTTAACTTTCCCATCTTCGGGAGTTACAATCGATCGGTAATCGCCGCCACCGTCGTATTCATAATCTTCCGACATTGTTCCGTTCACACTTCGATTGGCAACAATTCCTAAAATTTGATAAGAAAATTTTTCTTCAGACGTATTGAATACAGAGGTATAGGTTCCGTCAGGTTCTTTAATCATTTGCTGAGCGGTTTCAAAATCGAAAGCGTTAAAATCGCCAATAATTTTTACTCCGTTGACCGCATCGGCATATTCATACGGACTCAGATTTACTTCAACAACGTAAGTGCCGGTATTTTCAGCTAACAAAGCAACATCAGTCAGATTATGATTAACTCCGCTACACGAAAACTTAACGATACCATTGAGGTCGGTTGTAAACTCAAAGAATCCATCATTACCGACTTCGATAGAATTTGTTTTTTTGTTATCAAAATAATGGACGTGGGCTTTAGGCATTGGTGAGCCGTCGTAACTTAAAAGTTTCCCTTTAATAATGGTTTGGTTATAAACCTCTGTGGTGATAAAAAATAAAAACAAAAATGAACAAATTATAATTTTCATATCTCCTCCATATTTTTATTTAAATATAAATAAGAGCTTGGAAGAAACAAAATTTAAAAATATGAAATACTTGTACAAATAATAAAATAAATTATACCTTCTGGGTAAGGTAAAATAAACAGGAGGGAGCCCTTAAATCCTATCCAACAACTTCTTTAATTCGTTTCTTGCATTTGAAAGAATTAATTCTTCATCAATCCCGGCAAATTCTTTTTTGCGATAGACCCATTTCCCGTCTATCATAACCGAATCTACATTTATCGGCTCGGCGGAATAGACAATAGTTGTGTATAAATCATCTGCATCATCTTGAATCAGCGGATTCCAGAAATTATTTAAGTCGAGAAGAACTATATCGGCTTTCTTACCAACTTCAATACTCCCAATCTCGTTCTCAAGCCCCAATGCTTTCGCTCCACCGATTGTAGCCATTTCAAAAACTGTTTTGGCAGGCATCGAGGTTGGTCCGTGTACCGGCTTTTGTATCAATCCTGCGAGCCGCATTTCTTGAAACATATTCAAATTGTTGTTGCACGGGGCGCCATCGGCTGCAAGCGATACAGTTATTCCTTCCGAAATGTAACGCGGTATGTTTGCTATTCCGGAACCTAATTTCAAATTTGAACTCGGACAATGGGCAACACTTGTTTTGGTTTGCTTCATCAATTGTATTTCGTTTTCATTAAGATGTATGCAGTGAGCAAGTACAGTATTTTTAGAAAGAACTTTGAGGTGATTTAAAAACTCGACATTATCCATTTTACATCTTTCGCGGACAGCATTCACCTCGCCGTAGTTTTCGGAAGCGTGAGTATGATAAAGCATCCCGTCGAATTGTTTTGTAATTTCGAATGCTTCCTTCATTAATTCATCGGTGCAGGAAAGTACGAAACGTGGGGCGGGTGCATATTTTACACGCTCATCAAACGAGTTATGCCACTTTTCAGCAAGTGCTATTGTAGATGAAATAGAATCTTCAGTCGGCTCTTTTAATTTCGAGAACGCCCCGTTTATATCCATCATCGCCTTGCCAGTAAATGCGCGGAAACCGGTTTCTCCGATTGCACGAATAACTTCCTCGTGATGATTTACACTTCCCATATCTAAAATTGTGGTAGTGCCGCTTCGGATCAACTCAGCAATTCCCATCATCGCAGATGCGTGCATCGATTCAGCGTTGTGAGCAGCTTCAAACGGAAAGATTCTCTTTTGCAGCCAATCTAACAAGAGTAAGTTTTCAGCCATCCCGCGGAATAATGTTTGGCAGAGATGTATATGCGTTTGCACGAATCCGGGTATTGCTATACAGTGTGAAGCGTCTATTGTATCGTAGTTGGCGAGTTCGTCAACATCTTTTCCTGTAACGATTTTCGTAATGCGATTTTCTTCAATAAGGATAGCGGCGCTCGTTAATAGTTCCGGCTGTGAACTCGTTAGTATTTTATCTACAATTATTACAGTAGGCATTTGATTTCAAGATTAATATGATTTGAGAAAAAAGCAAAGAGAGTAGCGGCGTATAAATTTGTACGCCTGAAGGGACTTGAACCCCTAACCCTCTGCTCCGAAGGCAGATGCTCTATCCAATTGAGCTACAGGCGCATTCTAATTGTCAATGGCTAATTGCTGATAGTTAATTATTAACTTTTCAGTTATTAACCTTCTACCGGCAGCGGTTTTAAAATACTTTTCTCTTTCTCTTGCTGCAAGTCGTGTATCGAACTCTTCAAAATATTCTAATACAAAAGGACCGCGTCCTTTTGTAGATTTAGTCTTTTTTGCATTGTGTTCTCCTAATCTTCTTTCAAGATCAGTTGTCATACCGATATATCTTTTACTATCTCTACAACTCTTCAATATATAAACATAGTGTTTCATATATCAAACTGATGCTCCCCGCCCGAACGACCGATAATGAGCTCTCTAACGTTCGGTCGGGCGGGTATCCAATTGAGCTACAGGCGCGTGTGTTTTATTTTATTGATCCGCCTTTGTTTCACTTCGGCGGATTCTCAAAATTTCTTATAAGTTAGCTGCATTACATTTGCTAACTTATGAAATTTTGGAAGCTACAGGCGCATTCTAATTGCTAATGGTCAATTGCCAATTGATAATTGTAAATTAGCTATTAACAATTGTCTCGTTGCGGTAACAAAATAAGAAACAAAGTTGATTATTCCAAAAAAATTATTCACTTAAAAAATGTATCACAAGTCCGTCTCTCAGTTTCGGTTCGAACCATGTTGATTTCGGAGGCATAATTTTACCGGCATCCGCAATCGCCATCAACTCTTCGATAGAAGTTGGAAAAAGGGCAAACGCAACAGCCATTTCGCCTGAATCAACGCGGCGTTCAAGCTCGCCCAAACCTCTGATTCCCCCCACAAAATCAATATTTTTACTTGTGCGGGGGTCATCTATTCCAAGCAGCGGCTTCAACAAGTGATTTTGCAAAATTGAAACATCAAGGCGGGCAATTATATCATCATTTACAATCAACGTCGGAAGCGGACGTAAATAATACCATTTTTTGTTGAGGTACATTCCGAATTCGCCTTTCATTCTCGGCTTAGCTTGTGCAGACGATTCTTCAATTTCGAACTTACTTTTTACCTCATTCAGAAATTCATCAACATTTCTATCGTTCAAATTTTTAACAACACGGTTATAATCCAAAATTTTTAATTGATTGTGAGGGAAGAGAACGGCGAGAAAAAAATTGTATTCTTCATTGCCCGCGTGGTTAGGATTGTTACTCGCCAGTTCAACTCCCATTCT
Source organism: Bacteroidota bacterium (assembly GCA_030682385.1). Classification (GTDB taxonomy): domain Bacteria; phylum Bacteroidota; class Ignavibacteria; order UBA10030; family BY39; genus JASEGV01. The sequence goes on along the minus strand of JAUXOG010000089.1, from coordinate 6,561 downwards.
TGCAGCCGATGCTGAGCGGTGATGTCCATCGGCGACATAAAGTGTAGGAATAGATTCGAAAAGTTTTTTTATTTGTGCGATTGTATTTTGATCTGTGATTAGCCAAAATTGATGACGTATACTATCTGCCGCAACAAAATCATAAACCGGCTTGGATGCAGATACTTGTTCAACAATTTTATCAACCTCGTTGTGTGCAGGATATGTTAAGAAAATGGGACCTGTGTGTGCGTTTGTAACTCGTACGTGATTTGTACGGTCGTCTTCTTTATCTTTACGAGTCAGTTCGTGTTTCTTTATTGTATCGTTCAAGTATTCTTGAACAGAAACACAACCTACAATTCCGTATTGCGTGTGTGTTCCCATCGTTTGAGCGTATAAGTAAAAATAAGGTTCCTGATCTTTTTGTAAGATTCCTTCGTTAATAAATTTGTTTAAATTCTCTTTTGCTTTTTGATAAACACGCGGGTCGTAGAGATGTATCGAAGGTTCTAAATCGATTTCGGGTTTGCCGACGTGTAAAAAACTTAGAGGATGTCCTTCAGCTTCTTTTCTTGCTTCTTCGGAGTTTAGAACATCGTAAGGTTTTGCTGCTACTTCGGCTGCATATTGAGGCAGGGGACGCCAGCCGTGAAAAGGTCGTAATATTGCCATAATAAATATTAATTCTGTTTATATTTTTGTTTAGATAAAGTATAAAGAACTCAACCCTCTACAAAGTTGTCGAAGGTTGAGTTCGGAAATATTTCGAGAGTGTGAAGTGAGTTTAAATTTTACTATCACGATTTTAGTGCATTCACAACTTTAGTCGCGATTTCTTCGCCAACACGTTCTTGTGCTTCGTTTGTCGAGGCGCCGATGTGTGGCGTTGCCGAAACATTAGGATGATTGAGAAGTTCCTTTTGTGATTCTGTTGTAGGTTCGTTCACGAATACATCGATACCGGCACCGGCAACTTTTCCACTTTTCAGCGCTTCAAGCAAATCAGTTTCTGAAACTACACCGCCGCGGGCGCAGTTTATCAATACTACACCGTTCTTCATCATATCGAATTCTTTTTTCGTAATCGCGGCGCCAACTTTTTTATCAAGTGGAATATGCAGCGATATAAAATCCGATTGTTTCAAAACTTCATCCTGAGTGGTTAGCTTTACATTTAAATCGGTTGTTGTAACAAACGGATCGTAAGCAATCACATTCATCCCCAAACCGATTGCCCGTTTTGCAACTTCCTTACCGATGCTTCCGATTCCAAAAATACCAAGCGTTTTACCGGTAAGCTCAATGCCTTTACTGTATTCTTTTTTGGGCCACTTCAAATTCCGCATTTCTGATGTGGAAACGTGCAAAAACCGGCATAGAGCGAACATATGCGCGATCGCCAACTCTGCCACCGATATTGCCGACGCACCGGGAGTATTGAGTACTGGAATTCCTTTGCTCTTTGCGTATGCCACATCGATATTATCCAAACCAACACCGCCGCGGGCAATGGCTTTTAATTTTGTACCGATATCAATTACTTCTTTTGTTACTTTGGTTGCTGACCGAACAATGATTGCATCGTATTCCGGAATTTGTTGAAGAAGTTCTTCGGGTGAAAGTTTTTTATCTACAACTTCAAAACCGGCATTGAGTAATATCTTTTTGCCAATATCCTCAATTCCATCGGAGATTAATATTTTCATAATTCATACCTTTCTATAGTTGTAATATTTTTTCGATTGCAGACGTAACTTCTTTAATATCGTCCATCGTCAGTTCGCCCATGTGTGCGATACGGAAAGTTTTTTCTTTCAGGTCGCCGTATCCGTTCGAAATCTGCATATTGAGTTTTCCCAAGCCGCTATTGAGGTCTGCGATTGAAATATTTTTAGTATTTGTAATTGTAGTAAGTGTTTGAGAAGCGAATTTTTCTTCGGGGAATAGAGCAAAATGTTTCTTCGCCCAGGCGCGAGTGTATTCGGCCATCTCAAAATGACGATTGAATCTGTTCTCCAATCCTTCGGCTAAAATTCTGTCGAGTTGGAAATTGAGTGCGAACATATGCGACAGCGATGGAGTTGAAGAATACTGATGATCTTTCTTCTCGATGTAGCTATAGATGTCAACGAGATCGAGATACAGTCCGCGATTCTTTACAGTCTTGGCGTGTTCGAGGGCACGCATTGTAACTGAAGCTATCGCCATTCCCGGAGGAAGAGCGAGCGCTTTTTGAGTAGAAGTTATACAGACATCGATTCCTAATTTATCGACATCAATCTTTACGCCGCCGAGTGAACTTACTGCATCCACGAGCCAATAAACGTCGGGATATTTTTTCTTCAGATCTGCAAACGGTTCCAGGTTGTGCATGATTCCTGTACTCGTTTCGTTGTGCGTTATCGTGAATACGTCGTACTTACCGGTGGATAAATACTGGTCGACTATTTCAGGTGTAGTTGGTTTACCTAGTTCAGCAGAATGTTTGTCGGCCGGTATTCCGTTAGCTTCAGCCATCTTGAACCATCGGTCGCCGAATGCGCCAACCGAAAAAACTACTGCTCGTTTGGAAGTTAAAGATTTGAGTGAGCCTTCCATCAAGCCCGACCCTGAAGTTGTGGAGAGTAGAATCGGATTTGCGGTGTACATCAGTTTGCGAAGTTTTTCTGTAATCTCACGTTGTAAGTTTGAAGCATCTTTGCTCCGATGCCCGATCATTGGTGTAGCCATTTTGGCTAATACCTCCGGTGCTACTTCTGTTGGACCGGGAATAAATAGTTTCTTGTGCATAAATAAATTCCTTTTTTATTTTTTAATTTTTGTTTTTTTCCAAAAAGAACTAGCGAATTGTATTGATAACTAAACCCTGCGTTCAAGTTTAATGAAAATTTATGAAAATTACAAGAAACGTTCTACGTTTCAAGAAACGAGGAATCTTTGGAAAATTCTGCAATCTTTCTTATCTTTCAAACGAAATCAATGATCAATCAACAATCAACAATTAGCAATTAACAATTGTCCATTGATAATTAATATGGGCCCGTAGCTCCAAAATGACATAACTTAACGATCCCGCAAAGCGGGAGAAGTTAAGTTATAAGTCATTTTGAGAATCCCGCCGCAGGCGGGACTCAATCGGATAGAGCATCAGCCTTCTTCGAAAATTGCCCACGAGTGTTTTTTACGAGTGGTTGCAATTTTGAGAATCCCGCTCTTGGCGGGATAAGCTGTAGCAAAGAAAAAATGAAGATGAGCTTGTCGGGTCAATCGTTCTTTAAATAAATATGATATGTAAAATAATGGGCCCGTAGCTCAATCGGATAGAGCATCAGCCTTCTAAGCTGAGGGTTACGTGTTCGATTCACGTCGGGCCTACTAATTTTCACATTTTTTCATACAACTGATATATCCTAACTCAGAATATTTTACCAACACCTTAACATCATTTGGTTTAACAAAAATATCTATGCCAAGCAGAGATATTTTTTGATTGGTGATTCTCCATGTTTAGTTTCTATTCTTGATAAGAAATTCTTATAAGCCCCATTTATCTTCTATTGCGAGCGTCTTCATTACTTAGCAAAGTTAAAATCGAAGCATTATTTCACCAATGTAAGTTTACGTACTTTTACATTGTTGCCACTCTGTAGTTTATAGAAATACATTCCACTTGTTAATTGTGAGCCGTCAAAGGTAACTTGATGGTTACCTGCTGATTTATAACCGTTAACTAGTACTGCTACTTCTTTGCCAACAATATTGTAGACCTTCAACGTTGTATAATTGCCATTCGCTAATTGCCATTTGATAACTGTTACAGGGTTGAAAGGATTGGGATAGTTCTGTGATAGTACCAAACCTGAAGGGATATTTTTATTTTCTTTCATATCAGTAAATGTAATCATAAACGATTGTCCGATACCATAAAATGTAGAGTTTAACTTTTTTACGACCGGACGAAATTGGTATTTTGTGTTGGTGTTTAAATTCATGAGAGAAGCTGTGAAATTTAATGGCTGCATGCCATTGCCTAATTCCACGCTTGTGGTTATCTGGTCGTACAAAGAATCAGCACCCCATTCAAACCATGCTTCGGTTGTTTCGCCGTTTGGATTAAAAATTCCGGTCAACTTTGCCGTTGTTCCGTTTATTTCAGGAGATTTTGATTTAATGATATTGATCGGACCTTCAGCAATTATCAGAGCAGATGTATATATTTCATTAATGAGATATGAATTAATGTTTTTCATATCAATATTAAATCCTGAACCACCAGTTGGATCAATCAATCTAACTTGCCCTTGATAGTATTTTCCGATATCGCCCCACGAGAGTTCAGTTGGGTACTCTCCCTCTCCGGGTTGGATGCGGATTTTATACGTATCTATTTGAGTTGATGAATAATATTTCCTGAAGTCAATATAAACTCCCAGTGCTAGACATGAAGGAGGAGAGTTGGGCGGAGTAACAAAACGGGTTTCACTCCTATCAGAAGGAGGCCACGGAGGTAGTTCCATCTCACCGAGACCATAATCGAGACAGCGCGACCCATAGGTATGAACGCCGAAGCGAAGGAGACGTGTATAACTGCTATTAATTTTAAACATCAACGGTACACTGAAACCACCAAAAAAAGAATCATATTGGGTAGTAAAATAATAAAATTCACCACTCACGGGAGAAGACCCGGAACCCTCAACACTAACTTGTACGCGATAGAAATATTCCCGGTTTGGAGTTAGGTTCTGCAAAAAAATAGTTATGATCGTATCGCGTGAAGAAGAGTCGATACTCACGGGGGGTGGCGTCAGTACAAATCCGTTTTCGGAATCGTAACATTGGAAATACACTTGGATTTTTTCGCTGTTCGGATTGACAAGACCACGCAGGTAAGCGGAAGTCATTCCCACATTTTCCGGAGCGAGCGTGATAGCCGTTGGTTGATTAAAAATACGAAGGGTCTTGAAAACAATATCCGGCCCGTGTGTAATGCCATCTGAATTTTTCGCACTGACACGGGCATGGTATGTCGTCATTGGCGTCAAGCCCTCTATAGGGATTGAGACTGGAGATACCCTCCAATCAGTCGGGCCGTATTTCCAATTTGTTGAGTCGGTGTAATTTGTTGTTGTCCCCCACTGGAACCGAGCGTATGTATTAGAACCATTAGCACCAATCATCGCGCCACCTACGGCAGATATTGGGCTGATGTAACCGACTCCGGAAGAATATATTATCGGGGGATTAAGCGTATCGGAACCTTGTTTTGTTTTTATTTTTATGGGAACGCTCATCACCTTTCCGAATTGGTTTTGAATCACTGCTTTTATATAATATTCTGTTCGAGGAAGTAACCCACTTAGTACTTCTCGAAACGTAACGTTGTTATTCCCATCCCCAAGAACAACGGGTGGTGTTGAGTTAACTGTGCCATATTTAATACCCCACTCGAACCATACCACCGTGTTAACACCGAGCGGATTAAACCGTGCACCCAAGAGGATACTTTTGTCCGCTACCGAATCTGCCCAGGCTGAAATAAGACCTTTGGGATGTTTTGCAAGAATATATAGTGTACTGATTTCATCTTGTATTACTATGGATATTTCAGACTTCATATCAACATTCATAAGATTTCCTGAAAGCGGGTATAGAAGATTTACGCTGCCTTCGTAATAATTCGATAAACTATTCCACGCAATTTTTATTGGATAACCATTATCTCCAGGATCGAATCTCACTTTATAAGTATCTACCTGTGTGGTAGAGCTAAAATGCCGGATATCGATTTTAGTTCCTCCACCCATGCAGGCACCGGCTCCTGATCGAACATCCCTGAAATGAATGTCAGAAATTCCGGATGGCGGAGGTGGTGGCAATTCTGTTTCATCAAAAATTGCATCCAAACAATATGTTGCTCGCGAGTGTACACCAAAACTAACCTTTGGGGCAATCAACTTTCCACTTGTATCCTGAAGTTCTATGGAGGCTATGAATCCTACATCTACAGAGTCGGGGTGTAATATTGTTATCAGTGTCTTACTGGTCGCGTGTAAAGTAAGAAAGCAAATAATGCTTGTAAAAAGAAATATTCGAGATAGTCTCATCGCACGTCTCCTTATTAAATTGGAAAATTCAATATTTAAAAATACCAAACTACTATCGAAAGTTAAAATTTTTATCTGCTTAAATATATTAAATTGCTATCTTAAAATCAAGATATAAAATAATCTCACTTAACGTCACGCCAGATATTATCCGTATCACATACTATTGTTTTTGATCGGCATAAATCTTTAGTTGTTTTCAAACTATAAAATCCTTAAATTTGACAAGATTTTAATCGATTTGTTAATGTTTCCTTTTTGCCGGAGTGGTGGAATTGGCAGACACACCGTGTTCAGGGCGCGGCGTCCGAAAGGTCATGCGGGTTCAAGTCCCGCCTCCGGCACTTCCAAAATTTCATAAGTTAGCAAACAATGTGCAGCTAACTTATAAGAAATTTTGAGAATCCGCCGAAGTGTAACGTAGGCGGATAGCTAACGCATCTCACTATTCCAGAAACCCTTTACCTCGCAA
>JAUXOG010000084.1 GCA_030682385.1 Bacteroidota bacterium | reverse complement strand
GCTGATTTGATAGAAAAGCGTGGTGCTCGGCGTTGCGTTGTGCCGCCAGACGATAGCCAAAATGCCGCTTCGCTTTCCGCCTTCGGCGGAACATTTTGGCCATCGGCGGGCGGATGTGCAATGCTTCAGCCTATAAACAATAAGTTATGATTACTATAAAATATATTAGAAATACGAAGCGGCACTTCGTCTATCAAGCGGATGAACGGCTGAAGCATAAATGTCCCCCTGCGGGGGACACTTCGCTCATCCGCCCGCCGTTATATGAAATATGCTTCACTATTTTTCAAAGATAACGAGGAGGATAGAAATGAAAGATAAACTAAATCAATCTATTTTAAATCAACTAGTAAGTAATGTTGTTACAAAAAATTATATTTACGAAGCTGTTTTTTATGTATCATCTGATGACAACAGCATTGATTTGATAAGTGCATCCGGAAATATAAACGAAGATAGTCAATACTACATCGCCAGCATAAATAAGTTTTTTGTTTCTGCAATTATTTTGAAATTATATACAGAAAATAAATTAGATTTACAAGATAAAATCTCAAAATACCTTCCGGAAGAAGTAGTTCGGGGATTACATCTACATAAAGGTAAGGATTATTCTAATGACCTTACCATTGCCCATCTGTTGTCCCATACTTCTGGGCTTCCCTGTTATCTGACCGATAAACAAGCCAACGGAAAAAAGGCAATGGCTGAGCTTGAAGCAGGTAATGATCAACCCTGGTCAATTGACAAAGTAATTCAAGAGGTAAAAAGGATGAAGACACACTTTCCTCCCGGGAAAGAATGCAGGGCTAAATATATTGACACAAATCACCAAATTTTGGGCTCAATTATAGAAAACATTACAGGAGAACCTGTAAATATTGTCCTGAAAAACCTGTTTCAAAAACTGAACCTCACTAAAACTTATGTGTGTGAAGATGCGAATGACAAAAATTTTGTTCCCATCCGTTATAAGTCGGAAATAAGACATATTCCGCTTTTTCTCACATCTACACAAAATGATATTATTTCCACTGCGAAGGATCAAATGACATTTTTAAAGGCTTTTTTCAACGGTTATTTCTTTCCCATGGAAAGATTTAACGAATTGGAGAAGTGGAACAAAATTTTCTTTCCTTTTAAATATGGTATCGGCATACAAAAATTCTATATGCCTCGCATTCTTTCGCCGTATCATCCAATGCCCGATATGCTTGGGCATTGTGGTTCTACCGGTTCAGTGGCTTTTTATGTGCCTGATATGGATATCTACATAACAGGGACTACTAACCAACAAGCAAGGCCTAATATCGCGTTTCAGACCATGATAAAAATTATTAATAAATTGCGTTAATAAAATGGTTGCTAAGGTAAAAATGGGGGCGCATACTTCATATAACAGCGGCTACCCGGTTCCGCTCCCGTTGGACACTCCACCCAAATTGCTCCCTTCAGTCGCAACTTCGGGTAGCCGCAAACGATAGCCAAAATGCCGCTTCGCTTTCCGCCTTCGGCGGAACATTTTGGCTATCGGCGGGCGGATGAGCAATGCTTCAGCCTATAAACAATAAGTTATGATTACTATAAAATATATTAGAAATACGAAGCGGCACTTCGGCTATCAAGCGGATGAACGGCTGAAGCATAAATGTCCCCCTGCGGGGGACACTTCGCTCATCCGCCCGCCGTTAGCCGCAACGCTTTTGGTTGGAGAGGTTAGATGCAAAAATTACTGACAACAAAAGATTTGTACAAGGAAATCGAGTTGCTACTTATTGACTCTCCTAAGGTCACAATTTTGACTGCTTATCTGTCGAAGGACGCTGTAAACAAGGTCTTTCAGAATTCTACAAGAGAGGTTGAGCTATTCACGAGCTTCTACCGTGAGTTTGTGGACGCCGCCGGTCTAGAAGCACTGTATGAAATGAATGCGAAGGTATTCATCCATACCGGGACACAATTCTTTCATCCAAAAGTATACATCTTCCACAGCACAAAACCCGTAGCAATCTTGGGCTCGTCAAACTTCACTCTCGGAGGGTTACAAAATAACCTTGAGCTTAACATTGCCACGGACGACACAGAGTTGCTCAAAAACCTGATCGACTATATTGAACATTTGAAGCGTGATCCACTCGTCGGTCAACTTACAAAGGAGGCTCTTGCAAAATACAAGAGCATTGAAGGAGAGAAAAGTAGGATCCTCGGTAAAACACCTCCTTACAAACCAAATGTTCAAGATTACTCCGAGTTGCAAAGACACCTTTCATTTCCTCCGTCTCCCGTTACGAGCGTCAAGCCATCATCCGACAGAGTCTTGAAGTTCAGGTTATCTTCGAAGGGACAACACTCCCGTGACATGTGGAGCGTTGTCTGGGTTACAGAACGAAGAAATATTGTATATGGCAGATCGACAAATTTTTTCCCATCCGCAGACCAAGAGTTTCAAGTTCAATTTGTATTTGCTGGCCATGAATTCAAACCCATCCGGACTCACATTACTTCGTCCAAGCAAATTTCTGGCTTGCCGATGAAATTGCGTAGGGCAGGATTCAAGCTCAAACCGGGTGACATACTTTGTTTCGAGGAAGTTGAACCGAAGAAACTGTACCGCTTCTGGCTTGAAAAAGATGAAACTGTTCCAAATGTATAAAGAAACCAAAAGCGCTGCGGCTAACAAGCGGCAACACGACGCTGGAAAAGGTCATGGTTACTAAAAGTCTCGCTCAACACTTTTGCTTCACATTGAATTTGTCTATTGATAGTTCGCAAAAGTGCTGCGTGTTGCCGCCAGACGTTAGGCGACATTTCTCCATTAACTTTGAAAGAGCGACAATGAAGACACCCATAATTTTTGTCAGCATACTTCTCTTCAGTATTCTTCTTGTTGGTTGTGCTTCAACTGCTGATGCTGTTCGGTCTAAACACGAAGGCACCACCCAAGTTTATGACATCTCTCCCGAACAAGCATGGTCTGTTGCAAAAACTGTCATGCAATGGGAGGGTGCAACCGAGATTGAAGAGCATAAGGAGCAAAATTATATCACCGCAAGTGTTGGAATGACTGCTGTCTCTTGGGGTGCCGTCGTAGCCGTTTGGGTGGAGACATTCGGGAAAGAGTACTCCAAGGTAACCGTTGTGACTAAGCGGCGGATGCAAACAAACATATTCACAAGCCAAACGGAAGGGTCCTTCCAAGAAAGGTTTGCCCAAGCCGTTGACATCCTAAAGTCAGGAAAACCGTTGCCGAGCAGCCCTCCAGGCACAACTCAAACCGACAAGTGAATCCTATGCCGAACGCCACGATTGAAGGGTTTGAATGTACTCTTTTCTATGACTACGATTGCCATAGAGACCACATCTTGAACCAGTTGAGCGATAATGGCAAGATTGACTGGTTGGAAAAGCGAATGCGAATGATTTTCCTCGACCCCCTCAAGAAGATCTATGACCGTACCTCGGTTGCACACAATGAATTGAATGTTCAGGCAAGCGGTGCACCGATGACGCCAATGCTGATGACGTTTTCGCTTCTCATGAATGGCATTGAAGCGCTTGGCAGTTTTCTCATCATTCCATCGAGCAGCGACCGAAAGAAGAATTATCGGCGCTTCAATGATTTTATGACCCGATATTTGCCAGACTGGACAGTTCAGATTGCAGCCCCACACCACGGAAATCGTAAACTCTCAGATGTGTTGTGGGAGAAGTATAGAAATGGTCTGGCCCACAGTTTTGCCATTCTCGAAGCTGGCATTGATGATGTCCCTGGAAATGGAAAGACGATGATCAAAGACAACGTCCTTCAAGTCGATGGTTGGAAGTTCTTTGCCGATTTGGTTTCCGCTGTGGACAGAATGTTCGAAGAAGTGCGGAACTTACCAACTGCCCGCGCGACCTTTCTTCAACGCTTTGAGGATGTCTATCACTGTTGAAGGAGAAACGTTGCCTAACACGCCGCACCACGTCGCGCACTCATTGGCAAAGGCAAAGTTGAAGCGACAATCTCGCTCCTTTTGGACCTGAACACTATTTCGATGGATTTCAAGTCAGAGTCCAAGAATCAACCGAGAGTTTGCACAGGAACTACTTCCCGCAACTGGGAATTGAGCGAAGTGACCTGTGGATTACCGACATCGTAAAGGTGTACCTGTATCCTGAGAAGCACTTGAAAAATTTTCCATCGTCCGGATTCGTAGACACCCACACTCTATTTCCGCAGATTGCGGAAGCGAGCCGAGATTGGTTTATCAGAGAACTTCAAGTATGCAATCCGAAGCTGATAATCACACTCGGCGAGGTTGCCGCAAGGGTTGTCGCTCAAACAAAGCCGGTGTTGGACGGAGTTATTCGAGACTTAGCCTACGGAAATGGACACAAGGTCGTGCATCTCGCTCATCCAGAAATTCGCCGTCGCAACAAAGAATGGGATCGACGCACTTCGATTCATCTGAGTAAGTTGGCAAAGCAGATCAAGGAGTATGTGTGAGATGTGCCGCCTGCGCATAACAACCAAAAGCACGACACTCAATTTGATTTGTAAGGCTATCATGATGCTTAGATTGTCTCAATATATTGAAGGCGCGCTTGGATTATGGCTGCTGTTCGGTACTTCCGGAATCATCAACATAATAAATAAACTTCGAAAGAGTTAGATGTGAATATTATGAATTACAAATCTTTGATTACCTCCGATAATAACTTTCTATACTGAACACCCCATAAATCTTTTCAAACTGTTTAGTGGCTTTATTTTGCCACGAACCCGTCTGCCATCAGGCAGGTGACACGAATTCGCACTAAAACCAAAGTTGGAACGGTTCTCGACAATAATTTTCCGTAGTAAGCACCCACCTTCCGAAAGATTTATCCAGAATCATTTTTTTGAATCCTTCCTTAATCCATCACATCTCATACATTAGAAAATCTTTTAGAAGCTTCTGAAAAATTGTTTATAAACCGTTGAAACGGTTACATTGGAAACAGATTTTGGGTTAACCCTCGACTCCCGCCTGCGTCCTGAGGACTTCGGCGGGCAGGTAAGTCGTGGGTTACTAATAAAAAGAAAAGGATTTAAACTGTTTCAACAGTTTCCTAACTTGCTTTATAATAATATTTCAGATATCTATTTTATATCAAAATTTTAAGAAAGGAATAAAATGCTTCAAACTAATCTCACTCATATTACATCTGATGATGAGTATAAAAATATATTAACTGAAAACGAAAACGTAATGATTTGCTGCGGTCGGATGGGACCGATGTGTATTCCCGTTTACGAGGCGATGGAAGAACTTGAGCCAAATAATCCACACGTAATATTTGCCGACATGCCCTTCGATCACCCTGTCTCGAAAGTTATTCGTACACTCCCTGAAACAAAAAACTTTAACGGTTTACCTTTCACAGTCTATTTCAATAAAGGTAACGTCGTTAAAGCAACATCCAGCATCCAAACAATTGATAAGATAACTACAATCCTCGACGAGCAATTCAGTAAATGAAAACAGAACACTACGACGCAATTGTAATCGGTGCCGGACCAGCCGGATTAACTGCCGGAATATATTTATCGCGGGGAAAAGCAAAAACACTAATCATAAACGAAGGCGCGGTTGGCGGGCAAACCGTTCTAACGCACGAAGTTGCAAATTATCCGGGCATTGAATCGATCAGCGGATATCAACTCGCACGGCAGATGAAAAGTCAGGCACTAAAATTCGGTGCGACAATTAAGTCGAATGTGCGAATAACAAATCTCTCACTGAACGGAGATGTAAAGTCGGTAGAAGTAAGCGGAAAAGATTTATACACATCCGATGCAATCATTCTTGCAACCGGTGGAAAGTCGCGCACACTAAATGTCCCCGGTGAAGAAGAATTCAAAGGGCGGGGAATTTCGTACTGTGCCACTTGCGACGGCGACTTCTTTCAGGACAAAGAAATCATAGTCATCGGAGGCGGCAACTCGGCCCTCGAAGAAGCAGTATCACTTACGAAATATGCTAAGCACGTTACAGTTGTACACCAATTCGATAATTTCCAGGCATCTCCTCACGCGGTTGAAGAAGCCAGTAACAATGACAAAATTAGTTTCATTATGGAATCGAAAATCGGCCAGTTCATCGGTTCAGAAAAACTTGATAAAGTAAAAATTGAGCATCAGGTAACCGGTGAAATTATGGAAATGCAGGTTGACCAAAAAGTCGGTTTTCTCGATACGTTCGCTTTGAGAACACTCGCCTGCCCGCCGAAGTTAGAAGCATTAAAGCAGGCGGGAAAACCGACTAAATAAGCAGGTTCTCGAAACGTTTTACGTTTCTCGAGTTCGATTTCGACTTGTCCCGAACTTGTTTCGGGAAGAAATCGAGTAACGAGAGAAATTTTTAGACAACCACTCCTCGCAAAGACATTTTCTTCCATTTGGCATCATACTCCTTCATAATTCGACAAGCAGAACAGAGATAAATCATTAAGCCGGTCCTTCCCCTTCCCCAAAATCCAAACTCAACAGAATATCCAATCAAAGGCTAATTTCCGTTTCACAAATATTTTGATTAAAATTAAATAAAATAGAATGAGGATATGAGAATACATCATTTTTTTATTATTTCAGTTTTGTTATTCACACCGCATTTGGGTTGTTCGATTTCAAAAGCTGGTGCCGAACAACTAATCGGAGAGTCAAGGACTACAGTTTCAAATGAAACCGGGACATCGAAAATTGATTCACTTCTTGATAACAAACTTTTAGACGATGCCTTTGTAGGAATCAAGGTAGTCAATCTCACAAAAAATGAAACGATTTACGAAAAGAATTCGAACAAGCTTTTCCGTCCTGCTTCGAATATGAAATTAATCACGACAGGTGCGGCAATCGAATTGCTGCCGGCAGATTTCCTTTTCAAAACCGAACTGATTACCGACGGCGATATTGTTGATTCAATTTTATATGGAAATTTATACTTAAAAAGCTATGGCGACCCGCTGCTTCAAACCGGAGATTTAGATTCTCTGATAAATTATTTAATCACCAAAAATATTAAAAGAATCGAAGGCAATTTGATTGGAGATGTTTCTTACTTCGACGATAATTATTGGGGGAAGGGTTGGATGTGGGACGACGAACCGGAACCATTCGCAGCTTTCATAACTCCACTAACTATTAATGGAAATTCAGTAAAAATATTCGTTTCACCTGGGGCGAAGATTGGAGAAACAGTAAAAGTAAGAATCGAACCGGCAACCGAGTATGTTCTTATCATCAACTCCGGAATTACATCTGCGATAAATGATACCGCAATTGAAAAATTATCAGTAAGTCGTAACCGGAAAGAACGCAATAACGTAATCACTGTTTCGGGATACATTCCACTCTACAGCAAAGAAAAAGAATTTACCGTGAGTGTTTGGAAGCCGGAATATTTTACGCTGCAACTTTTCAGAAATAAACTTGAACAATCGAATATCAAAATTGAAGGAAGGGTTTTGATTGATACAATCAGCAGAGGTAAACCGGTTGCAGCTTTTCGCCGTCCAATCGACTCAGTTTTGACTGAGATTAACAAGAACAGTAACAATTTAGCTACCGAGAATTTATTAAAAACTTTATCGGCTAAAATATCAAAAACCCGGGGCAACTCTGAAGCGAGTATTTCTTTGGTTAATAAATTTCTATCTTCAATCGAAATTGATACAAACAAAATTGTTATCGCCGACGGGTCCGGTGTTTCGCGTTACAATCTGTTGTCGCCAAACGCGGTTGTAAAACTTCTTTCCTACTATCATCGAAATCAAAAACATAACCGGTTTTATTCCACTTTATCTATTGCGGGTGTTGATGGAACTTTGAAAAACAGGTTTCAAACCGGAAATGTCAAAAATAATTTTCGAGGTAAAACCGGAACACATTCCGATGCACTGTCGCTCTCCGGTTATTTACGTAATTCAAATAATGACACGTTAGCATTTTCAATCTTCTTTAACAATGTATTACCGGATTTAAATACCAAGCTAAAAGATTACAGGGATATTCAAGATGCGATAGTAGAGGTATTAGCAAAATAAAGTAAATTTTTCTTGCACCTTTAACTTTATTTTTGTAAGTTACAGACAAATTATGAGGTTATGGCTTTTCATATTACTTGCATTTTTGATTGGATGTACTGAAAATAAACCGGAAAGACCTGAACAAGTTGCAGAAAAACCGAAAATTTCAGTCCCATCATTCGATGCTGAAAATGCGTTTCGTTATTTAGAAGCACAGGTGAGTTTTGGTCCTCGTGTTCCAAATACAAATGCACATAAGCAATGTCTCGACTATTTGAATATCGAGTTACAAAAGTACGCCGACGAAGTGAAGCTGCAAAACTTTAACGACGACGCTTATGGTAAAAATTTATCGTTGACTAATGTTATCGCTTCCTTCAATAAAAATTCTGAAAAAAGAATTTTATTCGCGGCACATTGGGATACACATCCGTGGGCTGACCAAGACCTCGATCCGAAGAATCACGACAAACCAATTGACGGTGCTAACGACGGTGCCAGCGGTGTAGCCGTTTTAATTGAAGTTGCAAGAATTTTAAAAAATAATCCACCTCCGATTGGTGTTGATATAATTTTATTCGACGGCGAAGATTATGCAAAACCTACCGATGTTCCCGCATATTTGAGAGGATCAAAATATTTTGCAAAGAATAAACCTGCAAATTACAATCCAATGTTTGGAATTTTGTTGGATATGATTGGAGATGCTCAACTCGAAATCCCAAAGGAAAGCTACTCGCTCCGTTACGCACCCGATATAATAAAACTTGTGTGGTCAATCGCCAAAGATTTGAATTTACCTGAATTCGTTGATGAACCGGGGCTCGAAATTATTGACGACCACCTGCCGCTAAATGAAGTCGGTATTAAAACAATAAACTTAATCGACTTCAACTACCCCGACGATTCCAACCGGTACTGGCACACGATGGATGACACCCCCGACAAATGCTCGCCTCGAAGTCTCGAGGTTGTTGGCAAGGTTCTGTTAAATGTAATTTACCGGAATTACTAAACCACAAACACACATCGGGGAATGAAAACTTATCTTGAAATATCAATAAGTGCGAGCAAACCAAAGCAAGAATTACTGCTGCCAACAATGATCGAACTTGGCTGCCACGGCTTCGGAGAAACTGATACAGAACTCCTCTGCTACATAGATAAATCACTATGGAGTGAAGAGAAGTTTGAGTTGCTCAAAACAGAAATAAAATCGGATATAAAAATAAAAGAAATTCAAGAAGAGAATTGGAACGAGGCTTGGGAAAAAACGATTCAACCGATTGAGGTTGGAAATAAAATAACCATCAAACCCTCGTGGGCAAATTATGAAAACACTTCGGGAAGAATTGTTATTCAAATTGATCCGAAAATGTCGTTCGGTACTGGCTACCACGAGACTACGCGATTGACTCTTCAACTTCTTGAAAAATACACTGAAAAAGAGGATGCAGTATTAGATGTTGGAACAGGAACCGGAATTTTAGCAATCGCCGCTATCAGATTAGGTGGAAGCCGTGCCCTTGGTATTGATAACGACGAGTGGTCGATTGATAACGCAAAAGAAAATGTAGCAGCTAACAATTTATCGGACAAAATCGAGATATCAGATTCGGCTTTAGCTTCCCTCCCTGAAACCAAATACGATCTGATAACTGCAAACATAATGCTAAATACGATTTTAGAAATGCTTCCCGACATTGTTAAACGTATTAAATCCGGGCGCGTTATTTTGTTCTCAGGTTTATTGCTGATAGATGACAAATCTTTTTCATCGGGTATTGAAAAATATAATTTAAAAATTATAGAAAAATTAACCGAAGGCGAATGGTTAGCTTTCGCCGTACAAAAATCATAATACAAATCCATAAAGGATAAGATATGAGAATCGCAACTATCGATATCGGAACAAATACTGTACTGCTTTTAATAGCAGAAATTGATGACGGTAATATTCAAACGCTTGCATACGAGCAGCGAACTCCGCGAATCGGCAAGAACATTGATGCCGATGGATTTATTGGAAAACCTGCCTTCGGTCGTGTAATTGATGTTTTCCGTGAATATCAAAAGATTATCGAAACCCATAAACCGGAAAAAATTGTAGCATTCGGAACAAGCGTACTGCGCGAAGCGTCAAACAAGGATGAGTTTGTTATAACGCTAAAATCGGAAACTGGTATAGATGTAGAAATTTTAGATGGAAAAGAGGAAGCATATTGGAGTTACCGTGGAGCCGTCAGCGGTATAACTGATGAAGGAAAAATTGTTGTATTAGATATTGGCGGCGGCAGCACTGAAATTTCGGAAGGAACATTGAAAGAAGTTACTTGCGCTAACTCTATTACTGTTGGTGCTGTTAGAGTATCGGAACGTTTTTTTAGAAACAACCCACCTATTCAAGCTGAAATTCAATTAGCAACCGAATTTGTGAATAACTCACTCACTAAATTAGGCAACTTCGATTTTACGAATGCACGATTGATTGGAGTTGCTGGCACCCCGACAACTTTGGCTTCTATCGATCAGCACTTGAAAGATTTTGATGTTAATAAAATTAGCGGATACAAACTTTCCTTCGAAAATATTAACAAGATTTTCCAACGTTTATGCTCGATGCGAACTGAAGAAATCCGTGAATTATCGAATGCGACAGAAGGACGGGCTGATATTATTACAGCCGGCACTTTAATATTGTTAGAGTTTATGAAATTCGGAAAGTTCAACGAGTTGATTGTAAGTGAACGAGGCGTCCGATACGGTATTGCGTTAAGAGAATGGGAAAAGGGGAAGTAGGATTTATGATTTTGGATTTATGATTTTGGATTTTGGATTTGTTTAGAATTTAGAGTTTAGTATTTCGGGCTTTCATTTTGAACTATTCAATGGCTTTCCCTATTTCACCGTTTCCTAATTCTGAGTTCATCATTCGATATTCGATATTCGATATTCAATTTTCCCCCGAGTCAAATTCTCACCGATTCGCCGTTTCACCCATTCGACATCTCACCTATCCTGTTAATCGTTTTTTTCAAAACATCAAACGCAAAATCAACTTCCTCTTCAGTAGTAAATCTTCCAAACGAAAAACGGATTGTTGCTTGTGCGGTTTCAACATTTCTTCCCATTGCTAATAAAACGTGTGATGGCTTAACACTTCCCGAAGTGCACGCAGAACCACTCGTTACTGCGATTCCTTCCAAATCCATATTTAGTATTAACGCTTCGCCATCAATTTTTATTTTCTTACTGTCGAAAGAAACATTTAAAATGTTTGGTAAGCTTTGAATAGGATGTCCGTTAAAAATAGCAAAAGGAAACTCGTTTTCAATTTTCGATTTCAAGCGTTGTTTGAGTTTTAAAATTTTATCTGATTCTGTTTGCATCAGATCGTGAGCTATTTGTGCCGCCTTTGCAAAGCCGACTATCAAAGCAGGACTTTCAGTACCTGCACGTCGCCCGCGTTCTTGTCCTCCGCCGTGCATTAGTTTTTCTAACTCGACTCCCTTGCGAACATACAACGCACCAATCCCTTTCGGACCATACAACTTATGGGCTGTTATTGTGAGTAAATCAACATTTAATTCATTTATGTTTACCGGAATTTTCCCAAATGCTTGAACCGCATCGGTGTGAAATAATATGCCCCTCGACTTCGCAATCGCACCGATTTGTGCTACCGGATTTATACTTCCAACTTCATTATTGGCAAACATTATTGAGATTAAACCTGTCCGCGATGTGATAGAGTTTTTTAACTGCTCAAGATTTACAACACCGAATTCATCAACATCTAAGTAAGTAATATCGAAACCTTGTTCGGATAAGTATTCGCAACTCTCGAGAACAGCGTGATGTTCAACTTTTGATGTGATGATGTGATTTTTTCCAAGAGCTTTTAGTTTCGGGGCTAATCCCTTGATTGCAGTGTTATTCGACTCGGTTCCGCTGCTCATAAAAAATAATTCACCCGGTGCAGCACCTATGTATCCGGCAATAATATCCCGACTTTCCTCGATTGCAGCCTTTGCCTCCTGCCCATATTTGTGGATAGACGATGGATTACCACATTTTTCCATAAAGTAAGATTTCATCTCCTCGAACACTTGAGGATCGACTGGTGTGGTGGCAGTGTAATCTAAATAAATTCTTCGCATCTGATTGTAAATATTCTATTCCTCTCTCATTCTTCGTTTGGACATATCTTTTCGCATTTGTTTTAATGCTTCTCGTAATTCCTGTTCAAAATTTCGTTGGAACAAGTAATACTTCGCAATCTGTTCGGGAGCAAATAACTCTCGTAGCTCTTTCGAATATCTCTGTTCCTCGATATTTATTTCGTTCCGGTTTGCTTCTATCTGATCGATCAGATTTTGCAATTCTTTAATCTCTTTATCAGAAAATTTTTGTTGTTTACCTTGCTCCTCATATTGACGAAGGAGATCAGCTAATTTTTCTTGTATAGTCTCGAAAGATTTACGAAGTTCCCGCATCCTGTTTTCGTGCGAGTTATACTTTGCGTTAAAGCGGATTGCAGTTTCTTCAGGTAAATTCAACGTTTCGATGAGACGCATTTTTTTGAATCTCTCGATGCGTTCAGGTCCCATTTTACCGTGCCATTTATCTGAACTCGATTGTGCAAACAAGAATGTTTGAAAAACAAATAAGAATATTACTAACTTTTTCATATTTTACCTCAATTATTTTATTCAGTAGTTTCTAAAATAGCTAACAAATCATCCATTTCT
Source organism: Bacteroidota bacterium (assembly GCA_030682385.1). GTDB lineage: Bacteria > Bacteroidota > Ignavibacteria > UBA10030 > BY39 > JASEGV01. Next base: position 3,668 of record JAUXOG010000084.1, on the reverse strand, counting down.
TTTTCATCTAATGAATGTAACGATTGGTATAAATAACTATTACCCTCGTTCACAGAAGTCGAATCAAGAAATTTCTTAATACTATTAAAATCATTCACATTCGAAAATCGTAACTCCAGATCAGCAATTTCATTTTCGTTTAATGAATAGATCAACGATTCAATATTTTCGTTGGTTGTAACTTGCTGTTGGATGGTAGCACCATCAAATTGAAATACTTTGATAACCAAGAAGATTGCAGCAACTGTAGCCATAGCGGGTATCGAAGTTCTTACAATCCACTCTGTGTATTTTGGCTTTGTGGATTCTTCAATGCGGTTATGAATTCGGGGTAATAAATTATTCCAGTAGGTTGATGACGGCTCGGCAATATATTCTCTATCAAATTTTTTAAATGTAACTTCGATTGAAGCAAGCTCACTTTTACAAATTAAACATTGTTTCAAGTGTTCTGCAATTTGCTGATGTTCTTCTTCGCTTAACCGGGACTTAATAAAATCGGGTAATTGATATTTTACTTCGTTACAGATCATCACCGTTATCCTTAAAATATTTTTTAATATTTTTAACTGCGTGGAAATAATTCGCCTTTAATCCACCGACCGATGTTTTCATAATTTTTGATATTTCTTCATAAGGTAATTCATCATAATATCTGAAAATAAAAACTTGTTTTTGTTTAGCCGGAAGTCCGGCTATTGCTTTCGATAACATTGCACGGTTTTCTTGCAACTCCATCTTTTTAGAAGGGTCATGGCTTTCATCTGTTACCAAATTCATTGCCGGTAATACCTCGTCAAAGCGAAACCATTCGACTAACTTTTTTTTACGAATCGCATTGATCGACATATTGGTTGCGATTCTATACAACCAAGTGTAAAACGAAGACTCGCTTCTGAAATTATTTAAATTTTTATGCACTTTCACAAATACTTCCTGCACTATATCATCGGCATCATCGTGGTTACCAATCATACGCCGGGCGATCCAATAAACCTTTTGCTGATACCTGCGAACAAGTTCATTGAATGACTCGATATTGCCATTTTGAAATTCGCTTACAAGTTGTAAATCAGATTTATCAGACATTCTATGTTTTATATTCTATACGATTAGACAGATGTTTCGACACCAAAGTTTAATGAAATCAGTATTAAGAAGCAAAAAAAAAGCCCCATCCGTTAGTCAACGGATGGGGTAAGCATCATTTAGGTTAATAAATAGCGTTAGTACATATCGCCGTGCGGCATATAGGGCATCGGAGCTTTTTCTTTTTCCGGCTTTTCAACTATTGTAGCTTCAGTTGTAAGCAATAATCCGGCTACACTTGCTGCGTTTTCAAGAGCAATGCGTGTAACTTTGGTCGGATCAATTACACCGGCTTTGATAAGGTTTTCAAATTTTTCCGATTGTGCGTTAAATCCAAAATCGTCCTTACCTTCTTTTACTTTATTAATAATAACTGAACCTTCTTGTCCGGCATTATTAACAATCCAACGAATTGGTTCTTCGAGTGAACGTCGGATAATTTCTACGCCTATTTGCTGGTCTTCGTTTGCTAATTTAAGACCATCTAATTTAACTGCTGCTCTTAAATATGCAACACCGCCACCGGGAACAATACCTTCTTCAACCGCAGCACGAGTAGCATGAAGTGCATCTTCGACGCGGGCTTTCTTTTCTTTCATTTCAACTTCTGTTGCAGCGCCAACTTTTAGAACTGCTACACCACCTGAAAGTTTTGCAAGCCGTTCTTGCAGTTTCTCTTTATCGTAATCAGATGTTGTCTTGTCGATTTGATTCTTAATCTCGTTGATGCGTTTTTTAATTTCTTCTGCCTCGCCTGCACCTTCGACGATTGTAGTGTTATCTTTATCAACAGTAATTCTCTTGGCTTTTCCGAGAAGTGAAAGTTGTGTATTCTCTAATTTGAAGCCTTTCTCTTCGGCAATTACTTGACCACCTGTTAATACTGCGATATCTTCTAACATTGCTTTTCTGCGATCGCCAAAACCGGGAGATTTAATTGCACAAACACGGAGAGTCCCGCGTAATTTGTTCACAACTAAAGTAGCCAATGCTTCACCTTCAATGTCTTCAGCGATAATAACTAGTGAGCGTCCAGATTGAGCAATTTTTTCGAGTATCGGAAGAAGGTCTTTCATAACACTAATTTTTTTATCGTAAATTAAAATGAAAGGCTCTTCCAATTCTGCTTCCATTGTTTCGGCATTAGTTACAAAGTAAGGCGAAAGATAACCGCGATCGAATTGCATACCTTCGACCCACTCAACAATTGTTTCAGTGCTTTTTGCTTCTTCCACAGTGATGACACCATCTTTACCAACTTTTTCCATAGCATCGGCAATTAACTTACCAATAGTGTGGTCGTTGTTTGCTGAAATCGAACCGACTTGCTCAATTTTCTTGCGATCATCACCAACGGTTTGGCTTAACGATTTCAAACCTTCGATAACTTTTTGAACCGCTATATCGATACCGCGTTTCAAATCCATCGGATTGGCGCCTGCGGTTACATTCTTCATACCTTCGCGAACTATTGCTTGTGCTAATACGGTTGCTGTTGTCGTTCCGTCGCCTGCTACATCTGAAGTTTTGCTGGCAACTTCACGAACCATTTGAGCGCCCATATTTTCGACCGGATCTTCGAGTTCGATTTCTTTTGCAACGGTAACTCCGTCCTTTGTAATTGTCGGTGCACCGAATTTTTTATCTATCACAACATTGCGTCCTTTAGGACCCAATGTAACTTTAACTGCATCAGCTAATTTATCGACACCGCGTTTTAACGCAGCGCGAGCTTCTGAATCATAAGAAATTATTTTTACTGCCATATTATCTTCTCCTTTTTTTTGTTCAATTATTAAACGATTCCGAATAAATCGGATTCACGCATTATCAAATAATCTTCACCTTTGATTGTTACTTCGGTGCCTGAGTATTTGCCATATAAAACTTTATCGCCAACTTTTACTTCCATTGGTTGAATTTTTCCATCGTCGCCTTTCTTACCAGGACCAACTGCTACAATTGTTCCAACTACTGGTTTTTCTTTGGCTGTATCCGGTAATATAATTCCACCCTTTGTTTTCTCGTCTGCAACTTCGGGTTTAACTACAACTCGGTCTGCTAATGGTTTTATTTCCATGTTTGTCTCCTTTAAAAATGATTTTTTTTGTTATAACCTTGTTATTTTTCAATGAATTAGCACTCCTTATATAAGAGTGCTAACAATATAAGGAAATTATCTCGAAAAACAAATATGTGGCGGTATCGGAGAAATATTTGATGCACTAATTACCGTGGTATTCCCGTTTGTGGTTGGGTATTTACTGGCTTGGTGGATTGTTCCTCTGAAATCGGATTTGAAATGAAATGGTTGTTGAAATTGATTACTTTTCCAATTTGGTTTCCGATAAAAATACTATGGACCTTTTTGAAAATAATTGTTACAATTTTAGCGATCTTATTGATTGTATATCTTGTATTAAACTTAATCTGATATCGTTTTGATTTCTTTTTTGATTTTGCAATTAAACATATTTTATTTATATTAACAGTGCGTTTTTGATTAACCGCTTTTCGTTTGTAAGAAATGCGGGTGTAATACAGTGGTAGAATGTCAGCTTCCCAAGTTCCGTTCCAAT
>JAUXOG010000078.1 GCA_030682385.1 Bacteroidota bacterium | reverse complement strand
TTTCCATACGTTGGATTTTTATTTGCCGGTGTAATAGTTTCGTGGGAGTTTATGCTGGCGGTCGAGCATAAACGCGAGCATAAATTTATGAAACGTTTTTTATACTTAGGCTTGGTTTTTATTGGGTTGGGATTATTATTAGATGCAGCACCGTTCCAGCTTTATCCCGTTTACAATTTTTGGTACACAAGCCCGAATTATTTCGCAATACGTATCGGAGCTTTATTAGCTATGATAGGTATTATTTGGTGGGTCACAGAAAAAATTAAACAACCGCCGCGATGGATTACAATTTTGGGTAAAGAGTCGCTCCTCGTTTATGTTGTTCATTTGATAATTCTTTATGGATCGGTGATTAATCCATTTTTTAGTATGAAAACAATTTTTGGAACTTATTTGGGATTTATGGATGTATTACCGCTGTTTATACTTTTTACAGTCTCTATGATCGGGTTAGCTTTTTGGTGGAGTTATTTGAAGGAGAAAAAAAATAACATTTACCGGATTGTTCAACTTACGGCAGCAGCGATTTTCTTTATTGTTTTTTTTACATTAGAGTATTGAGCCTTCGATAAACACAGGGCAAGTTTGATTTTATTAGTTTCAGAAATATTGTGGGATTTGAAAAATGATTAAAACACTTGTAGATGAAACAAAAAATACACACAAATCGGTGAGCAATTCAGGAAAATCTTATATCATTCGGATCAGCATAAATGCTCACTTCAACTTATCGTCGATTAAGTTTATAGTAAGTTGAAAGTAATCATCGAAAAATATTATTTGCCCAAGACATAAATTCTATTAGACTCAGTATTTCAATTCTTTTATTTTTATTGAGAAGTGTTGTGTATTTTCTGTTGGCGGCGACTTCTTTAAGCCAGGGAATCGCTCCTTTTTTCCATCTGTTTCCATCAATGACAATTACGATGTGCTTTTCAGGCATTCCTTCGATGCTATTCAGATATAGATATGGTAATTTTTCATCAGCAGATCCAGACACTTGTTGCCATTTACATTCTATACGTATTTCCAGCGTATATAAAACGGATTTTAATAGGAACTCAGTTTTGCCACCATGCTTATAAATTGTATCATAAGGTACGTTGGTCAAAAGAAGTTCATCGCCGTATCGTTCCGGACTTTTTTTCCAATCTAGATACTTTACAATCTTGAACCCTTTTTCTTTGCAAACGGTTTTTACAGTTTGTTCAAGAAGGTTGCCTGATGAAGTCGTCCGCTTTGATTTTGTTATTCTCTGTGCCATATGATTTAATAGTTCGTTACAATCAGTTCGTTGATTTTTCCACGACCATTAGCTTTACAGTTGATTGCTCGATTGGCTTTAACAGTTTTTATATCGTAACTCTTATATAGTTCTTTCACGGTTTCAGTATAAGAGTTTGATAGCATAAAATAAACACCCCTTTTTGTCAATCTATCGCAGAGTTCCCTAAGTGCGAATTGGGCATCTAAATCAAAATCATCTTTGTAGTATTTGGTAAACGATGACGTTTTATTTAATGGAACATATGGAGGATCAAAATAAACAAAATCGCATTTGCGTGCCTTCTTCTCCACAGCTTCGAACGAAGCGAGCGCAATATCCGTTTTCTTCAAGAGAGCGCTACATGCTATTAGGTTATCTGTGTCAACAATAGTTGGATTCTTGTAGAAACCAAAGGGCACATTGAAATGACCATCCGAGTTCATCCTATACAATCCGTTGAAGCAGGTTTTGTTTAGGTAGATAAACCTGCTTGCCTTCTCTACCTTGTTCCAATATTTGTATTCTTCCGTACGGTCTGCGTTTCGTAACTCATAAAAATATTTTTCAGTATTCCTATGTATTTTCAGGTTTTCAATAAGTTCTTCAACATTATCTTGAACAACTTCATACAAGTTAATCAAATCGGGATTTATGTCTGATATGTAACCGTAATCTGGCTTAACTCTAAATAACAATGCGCCGCCACCAACAAATGGTTCAAAGAACATATTGTATTCCTTAGGTAATCGTTTCATGAGTTCAGGAAGCAGTTGCCTCTTTCCACCGGGCCATTTTAGAAATGGCTTACAAGAAATCTTCTCAAAATTCTTTTCAACTCTGTATAACTCAAGTTGCTCTTTGACTGATAATTTAATTGTATACAATTTCATTCTTGATAATTATACTATAATCACTGTTCAAATACAATTTCAAAAAAATGCGTATTGCAACTTCATGTTGTAACTAAAACTCTAATCTATAATTTGTAAGCCGACACATCTCTATCCTCAAACACATCGTTGTATTCGTTCAACCGCTTATTTAACGCATCAGCTAAATTAATTTCCACAACCGAAATTCCCGCTTCATTCGAAGAAAGTCGTGTTAGTATTTCGCCTTTCGGTGTAACAATCTCGCTTTTTCCGATGAAAGATAATTTATGTCCGCCTCTGTCTTCAGTTCCAATTCTATTTGCCGTTGCGGAAAAAACTTTATTTTCTAAACATCGGGTTACCATAGCATCGGGGCAGTGGGGGAGGACCAGATTTGATGGATGGGCTATAAGTTGAGCTCCTTTAAGTGCAAGTGTCCGCATCGCTTCGGGGAAAAACCAGTCGAAGCAAATCATCATACCGATTTTACCGAACCCGGTATCAAATACCGGAAATCCTAAATTACCTCGTTTAAAAAATATATTTATATGATAGTAGAGATGGATCGCATCAAAGAGAAACTTGGGTACATCGCTGCGAGAAGAGGTCATGAGTTTCCCAATCTTTGCGTTTCATGGCGACATAGGCCCTTAAGCGGTTAAAATTCAATTGTCTTTATCTAAGAAGAACAAGCTTCTTACTTTCCATAAATGAACCCGAGCGTAACTGATAGAAATATACTCCACTCGGTAACCCGGTTGCATCCCACTTGAACTTATGTCGTCCGGCATTTAATTTTTCATTCAATAGCGTTGCTACTTCTCTGCCGAACAAGTCGAAGACTCGCACGGAAGTATAGGCATTTGTTTCTATGGAAAAAATAATTGTCGTGCTTGGATTGAACGGATTCGGATAATTTTGCTCAAGAATAAATGCTGACGGAATTATTATTTGTTGTTCTTCAACAGATGTAACAATTTGTCCATTTATTGGTAATCCTCTCGGTTGCCCTTCATTAAATAGAACATGCTTTAATTCAATTGAGTATACTCCGGAAGGGGCATTTTCAGAAACCCTAAACCGAATTTTTATTAATGTTCCTGAACCATTGATCGAGTTTGAACCTGCTGCGGCTACTGAAAAATTTCCTATTATGGTTGAGGAGTAAGAGGTAGCCCAACCATCTGCAAGGGTACCAACTGTAACAACATTTATTGCACTAAAGTATATCGGATTGAAATTTAAATTGAGTTGAAATGAAGAGAAACCTATATTAGAATATCCAATTTCGATATTGACATCAGTTGTTTCACCGGGAGCCGCAGACACATTAAGTACGTAAACTCGCATATCATAGATTTCAATGTTATCACTAATTCCAGATGTACCAATGGAATCCACGACTGAAACTTTGGTAACGCCACCCTTTTTTGCATATAGTTTACCAAGATTCGATATTTCCGCCAATGATGTATCATTGACCGACCAGTTTAAAGGAGGTGTTGCTTCCCCATGAACCGAAAATTGTAATGAATCACTAATAACAAGAGTTGCCGTGTTTGGAGAAATAATTAATGAACCAAGTAGTGTTGTCGTAAAATATCCATTTAAATAATTAGCCCTAATATTTTCATTGAATAATACACCTGAAAAATTACAGTAAGTTGAGCCAGAATTTATAGCTGAAGCCTTTATACGTAGGTATATTAATATACCACTTCCTAAAATTGGTTCACTTCCTGCAAATGCAACAGAGATTTTTCCAGCATTAATCATCACTATTGGAGAACTAAAATTTTCTAAATGCGTTCCATTTTGTTCAATTCCTAATGCTGTAATAATATTTTTATCAAACGATACAGAAAACTGGCCTGAAGTTATATTCAAACCTGTAACATCCGTTGTATAAATTGGTAAAAGTATGATTCTTCCCTGAAAAGCAGTGGTATCACGGATTGTTAATTCCAACGCACATACTTCAATAATTCCTGATGTATCTATGATATTATTATTATCAATAGCGATTACACGTGTAAAACCAGATGTCAGAGCAGTTAGGCTCCCATTTGAATTTATTATCGCCACTGAAGTATTTGTTGATAACCAAGAATACTGTGGGGTTCCACCATCTGCAGAAAATTGTTTTGTCTCCCCAACTGTCATATTCCAAGTATCGGGTGTGATTGTCATTGATGGTGGATTTATAACTGTAATTATTCCATTTCGTGTCTCTGTAGGAGGTATTCCTTCATTTAATAAAGCTTTATTAAATTGTAGTGCCGCACTCGACCCAGATGAAGAAAGTGGAAATCTCATTCTTAAATATACTAAAACACCCGACCCCACCAAATTTGTTGTTCCAGCATTAGAAATTTTTATTTTGCCAGTAGAAATGTTGAAAATAGGGTTTCCCCAACTGGCGGTTAATGTACCACTGGATATCACGCTATCGAACTCCATGATTGGGGTCGAAAAATTTATTTCAAGCTCGTATGCTGTTACATTCCAGCCAGTTAGGCTACTATCAACTTGGATAGGAAAATATATTGTGTTACCCCTAACAACAGTTGTGTCATTGAATGATAATCGTATTGGATTTGCTTGTAACAGATGGTGAGTTATGCAAAAAAGGATCATTAATAAAGTATATATCTTTTTCATAACATTTTGGCTCCTTTCATATATTTTTTATTATTATCTTATTAGGAGCATTTTCTTAATACTGTTATAATTTTTAACTCCAACTGCAGAAATACGATAAAAATATAAACCGCTGCTTACTTGTTTCAATTCTTCATCACAACCATTCCAGATTATTTCAAATTCACCAGCATCCTTTTTCTCATCTAAAAGTGTTCTAACTAATTGTCCCATAGCATTATAAATTGTAATTGTTACCTGTGTTTCGTCTTCTGGAATTTGGTATCGAATACTTGTAACCGGGTTAAATGGATTTGGATAGTTTTGATATAATGAAAATTCGGTAGGTTTACCTTCGATACTAACTACACCAGACTTTGCTATCGCATCAAAACTGTCTTCGTTCAATAAGATTTTTGAAAATTCAATTGTAGATTTAAGAGTACCGCCAATGTCCTTTTTGACATCGAAACTTATGAAAATTACATTGTCATTAATCGAAATATATTCTGTACCAGCCAACGCAATCCTGCACTCGCCATCTGATATATTCGTTTGCATACTCATTCCAGACAGAGTGGGTGAAAGTTGAACATTTGTTGGTGTAAGTATGCTTTTATCAAAAGAGATTGTTATATCGGCACTTGCAATATTATCTACTCCATTCATAAAGATGGGAATAATAATTGAATTACCACGAGCACAATGGACATTTCCGATCTCAATCGAAGAAGCTACCACTTTAGAGGGTTGGACATTAGTCAGATTTTTACGATTAATTTCAATTGGAAATGACTGAATATTTCCAACGATATATTGTAAAAGTAGAGATGCATCGTATGATGTAATTCCCGATACGCCACTCACATCAGCAACTCTCTTTTGGATTTCATTAAGCGGATTACTAATAGAATCTACTACAAATTTCAATATTAATGAAGCATCGTATGCTTGGATATATCCATTTAAACTTACATCCCCCGCAATTGGAACCTGTAAACCTATAGTTCGGTGTGGGATATAATTAACACTATCTGTTACAACATCGCCCATTCCTATAGGATTACCTGTATGGGTTGGACCGGTGTTACTTCCCCACCAATTCCACTTTGTATTGATATTAAATGATTTATGCGTATTTCTTACCCCTTGTTCAGTATTTTGATAAATATCACAAAAGTTTATTAATGGATTTGATGCCGCAAGTGCAATTATACCATATCTATTATTAGAAATTACAGAATATGTTATCGTGGGACTTGCACTATTTGTTACAATACCGCCAATCTGATCGCTGTAATAATATCCTGCATGCCTGATTATACAATGTTTCATTCTGCATAAAGGATCAAGAGATTCATCGGCAAATTCAATTCCCCACCAATTTGGATCCCACGGATAATAGGTATTCGATGGAGAAGTAGCATTACTATCAGCATTTGTATCTCCACCATAAAAGTCGTCTTTTATGTCAGTGAACACAATGGTACTGTCGGGGTGTGCACCACCTTCTGCGATCAATCCTTTGCGGATAGTTATTCGCTTATCGGGAAAAAATTTCATTACAACGCCAGGCGAGATCGTCAGAACAGCGCTCGTTCCGATAGTATAGTCGCCGAACAGGTAGGGAATATTATTGACACCGCCAAAACTCCGACGCGGCAATGTGACATCTTGCACGAGCGTTTCTTCTAAAATTCCAATCGCGCGATACGTTGAGCCCGACATCACGTTTCCATTGGATGATCGCGGATACGAAACTAAGGACGTTCGAATGGGCGCGTAGGTGAGATTCCTAAACGAGCAACTATCCAACGTTGGCTGCGAAACACCGTTCAGGCGCACTCCCCAATCAGTTTTATCGAAGATAGAGTTGTTTATTCTTGGAGAAGCCTGCAGCAAATCGATACCGTACTCCCTGTATCGAAACACGGCATACTTGATGGACGAAACGCTGTCATCGCTCACATCGCTCATTTCGACCCAACCTCTGTTAGAGCGGTCAATGTCCGAATGAGTAGATGAGCCGTCGCCATTGCTGTCGAACGGATTTCCGTATGAATCGTCCCTCACATCCGTGAAGATTACTTTTTGTGATGACGTTCCTTGAACAACGAGGGCGCCGTTCACGAGGATTCCTGGAAACCCAACACCCGCTTTAAAGACAACTCCCGACGGAATCGTGATGGTGGTTCCTGAATTTATAATCGGCCGCTCGCCGTAATAGTCGGTATAAAAGAAATAGGTAATATTCGAAAACCCCGCAAAATCTCTCTTCGGTACCGTTGCACTCACGGAGTATGTTTCCGGAACAATTCCCAACGCCATAATGCCGACGTTAAGAGCAGAGATGTTTGAAAAGGTGGGATTCGCAAACAAACTCATCATTACAGGCGTGTAGAGAATATTGTAAATTTGCACGTTGCTGACGACAGGTGAGGCGCTTCCGTAAATTCCAAGTCCGGAATTGGCAGACTGCTGCACAATACAACTATCGATTCGAACGTGCGCATCAAATACACGGACCGCTCCCGCTCCGTCTGGGTAATAGTAATAATAAATCCCGCCTCCACTGCCGCCATAACGAATTTCACAATTCTTCAAAGAATTGAGCGTGTCGCTGCCGGAATTGCGATACTCGATGCTCCACCAATCACCACGCGTCGGTGTACTATTGTTGCCGTCGTTATTTGTATCGCCGCCGTTTGAATCATCTTTAAGCGAAGTAAAAATAATCTTTTGCGTTGCCGTTCCCGCCGCCACGACTGCGCCATTAACAACTATGCCGGCATAATTGTAATAATGTGGATAATAGGGGGCATAGAGACTGGGGAATTTGATAACCACTCCGGGATCGATCGTCAACACGGCGTTTGAACTAATTGTCAACTTCTCCACAATGTATGCGATATTCGTAATCCCTGCGACGTCACGCTTGGAAAGCGTCGCGTTGGAAGACAATGTTCCTTCAATAATTCTAATTCCTTTGCTGCCGTTTGATGTGAATGTGATGTTCGTTAACGCAGGATTAGATTTAAGCGACATTGCGATGGGGTCGCGGCGGCAATTCTTAAATTCAACACCGTCAACAATCGGCATTGAGCTGCCTTCACAGCGAACCCCAAAATTGTACGAGTCGGAAATCAGTGAGTGAGAAAGTTTGGTGTTTGCATCTGTGAACGTTACTCCGCCCCAGCTTGCATAAGTGCTATATATCGGATCATACGAGTCATTACCAGCAAATTTGATTATACAGCTATCAAGTACAGAAAATGTATCGTTGCTTGTAGTTTGAAAGCGAATCGTCTTCCAATCCCCTGGCGCCGCCGAAGTAGCGTTACCGTCGCCGTTTGAATCGTTGGGATGACCATAGTTGTCGTCTTTGATTGAAGTGAAGACGATGTTACCGCTTACCACAGTCCCCTTTGCACGGAAGCCGCCGTTGACAAAAATCCCTGCTGCGTTGTTTTTGATAACTACACCGGGGTCAACAGTAACATTCGTTCCCGCATTGATTGTCAAATCCTCGAGCAAGACGTAGGTTATATTAGTGAATCCCGCAACGTCTCTCTGCTTAATTGTTCCGTTGAACCCGAGATTCTCACCGATGATGCCGAGAGCAGTCCACGCTGTATTTGTAAATGTCAATCCAGAGAATGTAGGATTAGCAGAAACTGAAATCGCAATTGGTGTGTACTGCGTATTGATGATGGTAGTATTGGATATTTTCGGATTCGATGACTGGAAAGCGTAAATACCGTACACGACGTCTTTAATCTCGCAGTTGGAAATCATCGGACTGGCGTTTATAGTTGTTATCGCACCACCAGAAATGTAGCGGGTATTGTAGTAGGTCCATGGAAGGCTGCCGTACTTGATGCGACAGTAGTTCAGTGTAGAACCCGTATCACTTGTTGACTCAAACGTTATTCCACCCCAATCTTCTCTTACTGGAGATGATTGAGTCCCATCTCGATTGGTGTCAAACGGGTTTCCGAAGCCATCGTCTTTTGATGAGGTAATGACAATCATGCTGTCCGGAGTGGCGTTGGCAATAAGTTTGCCCTGAACGATGATGCGCGGCGCGAAATAAAAGTACGGGGGGGCATAAGCCGCTTTGATGACGATACCTTTGTTGATCGTAAAAGTGTTTCCGGCAGGAACTGTGACATTCTCCAGCAGCAAGTACGTAATGTTCGGGATCGCAGTCACTGAACGGATGGGGAGAACACCGTTTGCCGGCGTCGTGCTGCCCAGCAATCCAATGGCATCGTAGCGATTATCTGAAAACGAGAGGGTGTTGTTTACAAAGATGGGATTCGCCGTGAATGACATCGCAATGGGAACAACCTTACTCGATCCGATCGTATTGTTCGAGAAGGTTGGATTAGAGACATCGCGCAGCAGGGCACCGTAGTAGTTGTTCTCCATCTCACAGCTATCAATTGTCGGGCTTGCATTGTACATCGAGACACCGCCAATGTTTCCCGCTCCTGCAAACGTGATTTTGCAGCGTCTCATGACACAGCTTGCATCATTACTCACATCACGGAAGACAACGCCGCCCCAGTAACTCGATGTGGGCGCTGTAGCAGTGCCATCGCCGTTCGTATCTCCACCTATATTATCATCAGTGTATGCTGTGAAGGTGACGTCTTTAGCGATTAAAGTTCCTTCTACGTTAAGATTCGCATAATTACTGAACTTTACCGCATTTCCGTGTGCAATTTCCAGTCCTGCACCCGGACGAACGAAGAAGTCTCCAATAAAAACATAGGGAATCACAGTAGGGGCCATTGCTGTATCCAAAGTGAATGTATCGCTAAACTCAGAAAATCGCATGTAAATTCCATTGTGTGTATTTCCGATGAACGTGTTGGAACCGTTGAGCACCAGTGAACCCGCTCCAACATACGTAATGGGCCAATCGCATGATGTGATATTACTATTGAATAGAGATACGTTTGCCGACCCTGTAAGCATCATACCATAATTTTGTGAAGCTGAAATATCACACGATCTTAAAATAGCCGAACCCGAATACACATAGATACTCCCATTGTCAGAGGGATAAGAGACTCCTCCATATTTTATCTGGCAAGTATCTAATGTTATCGAGCCGCTGTTATAATAATCTCCGACCTGAACAAAATTCCAGTCGCCTTTTGTTGGATTTCCTCCCACGGTATCTTTTGCTGATGTAAAGAGTCCATGACGAGCATTCAATGTACCTTTCACATAAAGTCCCTGACCACTCTGAAATCGAACAATAACACTAGAATCTATAGTGAGAACTATTCCAGGATTTACAGTAACATTACCCGTTACTATATAAGGACTTCCGAACTTATCCCAGGTAGTGTTAGAATAAATTGTACCTGAAACATACGTTTGTGAAAATAATGTATTTTCATAGGATGAAAATAAAATTAAAAGAATTAAAACAAAGAAAATTTTAAATGTTTTCATAACTCATTCTCCTTTTGGTTAGTATATGGTTGATAAACTATATCAGAAAAAGACCTTGTTTAATATTTTTTCGATTTTACTTTATAAAAATTTATCTAAATATAAGACATGCTGTGTAGAATGTCAAACCTTTTAACATCTATTTTGAAAAGAGTATCGTTTGGTAGATGTGTGTAAATCTGTCTTCTCTTTTTGCCTTCTTCCAAAAAAAGTAAAATCTTAAAATCCATAATTATACGCATCTTCATCCCTATCCTCAAACACATCATTATATTCGTTCAACCGCTTATTTAACGCATCAGCTAAATTAATTTCCACAACCGAAATTCCCGCTTCATTCGAAGAAAGTCGTGTTAGTATTTCGCCTTTTGGTGTAACAATCTCGCTTTTTCCGATGAAAGATAATTTATGTCCGCCTCTGTCTTCAGTT
>JAUXOG010000072.1 GCA_030682385.1 Bacteroidota bacterium | reverse complement strand
TCCTTCGAAATACGAATTTCAAATTGTTACAAAGACCGGACAGATCAAGCACGTTGAAACCAACACAGTTTTGGTCTCAAACAATTCAGCTAATCTGCAAATTTTGGGGATAATGAGGGACGTAACTGAAAAAGCAGAGGCAAATACCCTTCAGCAGAAATTACAAATGCAGCTTGAGATATTTTTTCGCACTTCTTTGGACGGCTGTTTCTTTATGATGATACCCGAAGGAAAAGAGTTTTACTGGAACGAAACAGTTGATAAAGAAGCAATTTTAGATTTTGCTTTAAATAACCAACGCATCACGATGGTGAACGATGCGATGATTGATCAATATGGAACCGAGCGTGAATCTGATTTGATGGGGCTGACGCCGTTGGACTTCTTCAAGCACGATGAAGAAGCGGCTAAAAAAACCTGGCGTGAACTATTTGATCATGGTTATTTACGCACCGTAACAAATGAACGAAAGTTTGACGGTACCGAATTGTGGATCGATGGGCAATATGTTGTTATGTACGACGAGAATGGAAAAATCTTCGGCCATTTTGGTGTACAACGTGATATTACTGAAACCATTCGCGGACGAGAGGAAAAAGAAAAATTAGAGAAAATGCTGATGCAATCGCAAAAGATGGAAGCCCTCGGCACATTATCCGGCGGTATTGCCCACGACATAAATAATATTTTGGGAATCATTATCGGGGCTGTTGAACTTGCTAAACTTAAATCAGTAAATAAAGAAATTGATCATTATCTTGATATGGTTTCAAGCTCAGCCGATCGTGCTGTGAATGTGGTGAAACAGCTCCTATTTTTCACACGAGCCAAAGATATAAACCTTAAAGTAGTGTCTCCCAAAAAGTTACTCAAAGATATACAAAATATTTTAATTTATACTCTCCCAAAAAATATTAATATTCAAGTTGAGATAAATACCGATAATAAAACCACAATAAATTGCGACGAAAGCTTGCTTCAACAAACTCTGGTGAATATCGCAATTAATGCCCGCGATGCTATGCCCGATGGAGGTAATCTTATTTTTTCGGTAAACGAATTAACTTGCGATGAGACCAAACATAAATTAGGCATCGCCGCTAATTCAAAATTTTTGATGATCAATATTAGCGATACCGGACATGGAATAGACGATGCAACTCAAAGTCGCATTTTCGATCCGTTCTATACCACTAAAGAACAAGGTAAAGGCACCGGATTAGGTTTATCAATCGTCTATCGTATCATCAAGCAGCATAACGGCTATATTGATGTAACAAGTCAAGTCGGTCGCGGAACCACCTTCTCAATTTATCTTCCGATTATTGAAGAGCTACCTGCCGAAGAGCCACCGCGTCCGCAATCCAAAAAAGATGAGGGGCATCGTACAATTCTTGTAATAGATGATGAAGACATGTTACGATCGTTGCTAACCGAAATGCTGACAGACTCCGGCTATAAAGTACTTGTTGCATCGAATGGATTGGAAGCTATAGAAATATATCAAAAACAAAAAAACGAAATCGACTTAGTTATCAGCGATATCGGGATGCCAAAGATGGGGGGCGAAGAAACATTCAAACAATTAAAAATAATCAATCCGAATGTAAAATTAATCTTCATTTCCGGTTTCCTCGAAATCGAGAAAAAAATTGAACTCGAAAATTTAGGTATTTGTGGTTTCGTTCAGAAACCATTTCAGGCACATCAGCTCTTGAATCTGATACAACAGATATTAAAACTATAAAAAGTACCGGTATATGTGCGGACGTTTTTCACTTAAAAGTACATTCCAAGCTATCGAAGATGAGTTCTCGATTGAAGAATCCGAAATCGAGATATTGCCTCGCTATAACATTGCACCGACTCAAGATGTTTCTGCAATAGTAAATGATGGTCAAATGCGGCTCGTTTCATTTAGATGGGGGCTTATCCCTTCGTGGGCAAAAGACCCGACTATCGGAAATAAAATGATTAACGCAAGGGCTGAAACTTTAACTCAGAAAGTAAGTTTCAAAAATGCCTTGAAGAAAAGGCGTTGTTTAATTATTGCCGATGGTTTTTATGAGTGGAAGAAAGCAGGGAGCGAAAAGAAACCGATGTTTATTTTCTTCAAAAACGAAAAGCCTTTTGCCTTTGCTGGATTGTGGGAATCATGGAAAACTCCCGAAGGAAAATTCATTCGAACCTGCACAATTATTACTACAACTCCGAATGAGCTTATTTCCCCAATCCATAATCGAATGCCGGTAATTTTACGAAAAGAATATCGAAGTTATTGGCTTGAACCTTACAATTCTGATGAAACCAAACTCGTTGAATTACTAAAGCCATACCCGCCGGAAGAAATGGCTGCGTATGAAGTATCAAAGCATGTAAACTCACCAAAGAACGATAGCCCTCTTTGCTGTGAACCAATTTATTCGAACACTTGAAAATTGTTCTAAACTTATATATATTACTATCGCAGTAAAAGTAACTCAACCAAACATTAATTAATTTAGGAGACTTTTTATGTTTAAGTTGTTCACAAAAAATAATGTGTCTCTTTTTGTTCTTGTAGTTTTTCTTGTACTCAGCCTTGCAATTGTAGGATGTCAAAAGGAAACACAAACTGTTGTATCGCCTACCACTGATCAGAGTGGCGTTAATTTTTCTAAACAATCTGCCCAACTTAAAGCGGTAATGGAGGTTCAAAATAAGCACACCGACCGCTTACTTGCACTGGAAGATGTTATTGGAACCGCAACATCAACAACCGCTGATGGTAAATTCGCAATTCGGATTTTGACCAAATCGGATAAGGCGAAAGGTTTACCGAGTTCGATAGATGGTGTTCCTGTTATTGTAGATAACATAGGCGAAGTAACTGCTTTTGCTTTAACAAAACGTTACACACGACCTGTTCCGATTGGAGTATCAATAGGAAATATAAATGAATGTGCAGCAGGTACCCTTGGATGTGCAACCGAGAAAAGTGGAGTACGTTACATTCTCACAAACAACCACGTAATTGCTCGTGAGAATGCCGCAAAAATCGGAGAGTCAATTGTCCAACCTGGCAGGTACGACACTAAACCACCATGCGCATTGCGAACTACCGACATCATCGGGAGTCTTTCCGATTTTGAACCAATAACATTTTCGACAACTGCAAATAATGTAATAGACGCTGCTATTGCTCAAACGACAACCGCAAATGTGGGTGTTTCAACATTAGCCGCATATTACGGAATTCCAAGTTCAACCATCGTAACTCCAGCCGTAGGAATGGCGATTATGAAAGTTGGCAGAACTACAAGCCAAACAACCGGAACAATTACAGGTGTGAACGTAACTATCAATGTTGGTTACTCGAGCGGCACAGCACGATTCGTAAATCAAATTATGACTTCGAAATCGTTCAGCAAATCGGGCGACAGCGGTTCGTTGGTCGTAACTAATCCGGGTAAAAATCCTGTCGGACTTTTATTTGCGGGGGGCAACGACGGTACAACATTTTGCAACCCGATTAGCAATGTGTTGCAAAAGTTTGGTGTAACAATAGCCACACAATAAATTTAATTACCGTAGAGACACGCTATAGCGTGTCTCTACAAATTATCAGGGGGTAAAATGAAATTTCGATATTTGTATTTATTCGCATTCGTCGTATCAATATCAATCATCAACTTTGAGTGCACAACAAAAGAGACTACACAAACACGTAAAGATACAGGCATGAGAACAATCGAACAAGTTTTAGAAGAAAACACTCCACGACTTATGTTGATACCCGGTGTAGTAGGAACAGCTATCGGAGAATGCGAAGATGAACCCTGCATAAAAGTGTTAGTAAACGTTTTCACCGAAGAACTCGAATTAAAAATTCCCAAATCAATCGAGGACTTCGTAGTTGAAATTGAAGAAGTCGGAGATATTCGACCGCTCTGAATTATTTCTTTACTCTGCCGAAGTACCAAACACTCATCGAAACAAAAAGCCCAGGAAACATCGGCTCAATTCCCAAAGGATAACTTTTTGTCTGCCTTCCGCCCTTATAAAAATTGAAAAAATAAATTATTGAAAAATAAAGAGTTATAGTAACGATATTAGAAAAATGGGTGCTGCAATGTGAAAGACAGGTTTAGGACTCTCTACGAGCCTTCGGCTCGTAGAGCCGTAGTCCGTTAGGAGTCAAATGTTTGTAGATTAGAAAAGATGTTATGAACCCGACCCCAGCGGCCTGCCCGCCGTCCCGATTTGCGGGACTATGGTAGGCGGGGGTCGAATGTTTTATTGGAACATACCACTCCGCTGGAGTGGAAATACATTATTTTCTTCCACGGCTACAAACATACAAGTCGCCTACGGCAACCTACGGACTTGTCCCAGAGAGGTAAAGAAAAAATTTAGAAACGATAATAGAAAAATGGGTGCTGCATTGGGGAAAACAGGAGGAAGTCGGAGAGATTAGGCATATTAAAATTAGAACTCCCCTTCCTCAGACAAAAGAAAGAAAGAAGGGGAGCTACCACAAAAAACTAACTGAGAACGCGGGTTTACTTTGTAATCACAAGTTTCTTCACGGCGGTATAATTTCCAGAAACAATCTTGTAAAAATAAACACCGCTCGACAATCCGCCTTTGGCGGATGAACCATTAAACTCAATGCTGTAATATCCCGCTTCTTTAAACTCATCTACAAGCGTCATTACCTCTCGTCCTAAAATATCATACACCTTCAAAACAACATGTGCATCCTCTGGTAAACCATAATGAATTTCTGTTGTTGGATTGAATGGATTAGGATGATTCTGTGAGAGGAAAAAACTTTCCGGTACTTGTTGTGTTTCTTCTTGTATTGGTTGGAACCCTGCCTTTGTGTGCTGAGGTAGACATGGATCGATTGCCTGCGCCATAACAATTACATCGCCTTTATCCGAGTAGTTAATATTTCCAGAACCCGTTAGTGGTATCCTGTTCTGTCCATTACCCGGCATATCAATCCAGTAACTTATACCGTTGTTCGATTTAATGTTCCAACCGAATGTTAATGGATAAACTGCATCTTTTACTTTGATTGGAATTCTCATCAATCCTTTACCAGGTGGAAGATTCTCGATAAACTTACCCGAGCGAAAGCGTGCATTGAAGACTCCCCCGAGCGGCTCTGGAGGCATTTCATCATCCATTCGACCAAGTGCACGTCCTCTTCCACCATTGCGCGCGTACATTGACTGGCTGTTTCCGTTTGCATCCGAGATTATAAATTCATCCATTGCTGTAACAGAAGAATACGACGGACATGGATCGCCGCCGCCACCTGGCGAGCTTTGTGTTGTAAAACTCCAAGCACAACACCAAGCACTGGTACCATTATTATTTGTTGCATTTACTCGCCAGTAATAGGTTGTGCTATATGAAAAGGTTCCGACCGACTTATATGTTGTCGTTATGCCACCTTGATTAAATACTGTTGTAGCGAAATTTGAACTTGTTGAAACTTGTAGACGATACGATGTTGCACCGCTTGAAGAATTCCAGTATAGTGTTGGTGATGTTGATATTCCAATTGTTCCATTTGATGGATATGAAAGAATTGGGGCTGCTGGTTCTTCTGCAGGCGATGGTGGTGGAGGTGAACAATCTTCTGGTTGTTTTGATGATGTTGAAAGGGAAGACAAAACCAGTTGACCGCTCTTATTGACTTTTACCCAATAGCTTTTACCGGCTTGTATGGTTGATACTTCCACATAACCTCCATTGTAGCCAAAGAACGGCGTTGTAATAATATTGGTAGGTTCAGTGGCTACAGTTAAAGTATTAATGGTATTTGAAATTGCTCCAATCAAATTCCATCCTGGATTTAATTTTACAGTTGTTACAAATGTTGAGTTCCCAGTATAATTGACCGATGGTGGGTCTGAACCGAATTTAACCCAGTAGCCAATCCCATTAGCCAGAATATCTTTTATAACGTAACTACCTTCGTAAGCGAATGCGTTGGAAATTGCGCTGGGGTAAACAGCCGGTTTGAAAAAATCTGAAACTACTTGTGGAATACTCACCATATTCCAGTTAGCAACAACGGTGGAGTTTAATGTGGTAATTTCTTTCGATAATACTACCGCATCATTATCATAACATATCAAACGCGCGCTTGGATCCACAATCAATTTTCCACCAGATTCTATGTAGATCTTTCTCCCATTATCGATGAAAAGATATGCATTAGCTGGTACGCTCACTGTAACACCCGATTTAATTGTAACATTTCCAAGAACATTGAGGTTACCAAACCAAGTTTCATTGCTTGCAAACGTACCTCCTGTAACTGCGGTGTATGGTATATAATTATGCTTCATCACGGTGATGTACAACGGACGTACGGATGTATTCCACGTATAGCTGCTTTTATTATCCTGGCGATCCCAGAAGGTTCCTCCATTGTTCCCGCTCGAGGCACATATCGTTGAACCCGCCACACCTGCATTTACAGTGATTGAGCTTCCATTATCCGTAACACTTACCGAAGTAAAGTTCATTGGTGTCTTCGTCCACACGTGCGTTGCGGCATCTCCGAAAATATGCCAAGTTTCAGCTTCATTCACACCTGCGCTCCCATGCTGCTCTAACATTTTACATACACCATTGAAGCATAAACCGCCAACTGTTATTTTCGCATCAGCAACCAACAGATCAACCGCCTCCGCCTGAGCGGTTGTAGGTTCGACCCAATCTTGATCTATTGATGATCCGAAGAAACCAATAGCTCCCTTCGGGCTATCCTTCGTTCCACTCCGCAGCCACGCTTCCGCAAAGCAAGTAGCTTCTTCTGAGAAAGATCCGACTTGACAAGCCACTGAAAAGATAAATGGAAGCAAATTCGTATTTGTAAGATTTTGCACATCTGTAACAGAAAATAGAGGCCAAACCAATGGTTTATTGAATCCCCATTCCGTTGGCGTACCATGCCCGATAAAGTTCACGACTCCTCTACCAGCGTTTATTGAATTCGTAATAGGTTGTGCCGATGTGATATCGTAGAGCTTATCAACAGATGTATATCCATACCCAAGCAGTTTATCCCGTAACCAATTGCACCTCGTTGAGTCCGCAGGATACCCCTCTCTTGAAGCAATACCACATGCTTTCTGAAACCAATCACCAGAAACGGGTTCAGTTTCGTACTTGATTGTTCGCATTACTTGATTATCAACCTGTTCAACTGTCTCAGCTGAAAACCTTGAAACGTATGCGTCTGGATAATAATCGCCGCCTGCAAGTAGTGCATACGTAGGATCTTTTGGATTCTGAGGATCGTCTGGATAACCGGGGTAAGGTACGCCCCTTGATGGAATATTGGTTCCATCACCAACCAAGAGGATGTATGTGAACCTACTTTCAGGCCTGTAATACATAAGTTGAATGTAAGCTTTAACAGATTGCCATGTTGTTCCAACATCAGAAC
Organism: Bacteroidota bacterium; assembly: GCA_030682385.1. GTDB lineage: Bacteria > Bacteroidota > Ignavibacteria > UBA10030 > BY39 > JASEGV01. The sequence continues at coordinate 9,983 of JAUXOG010000072.1, read as the reverse complement.
ATTTGACAAGAGTGGTCTTATGTCCTTTCCTCGTTCTCCAGTCACGGAATGGAATCATGCTATTGTAGAAATCATCCGCTGCGAGTATGAGCATCCTTCCAGTATCAGAGATGCTTGGATAGTTGACTGTATTATTTTCCGAAAAATTCAAGAAGAAGTTCTTATAAATTTCGATGAAATCAAGATTGATTATTCCTTTCCGATTAGTCTTAACGTTAATTGTATCAAGTCCATCTGCAAAAACTCGAACCACAAGTTGTTTACATACGATTAGCTGACCCCTAACGACATTGTGTCGAAAGAGGTTGAATCGTACAGTGATACCCCGGATGTCTCTCAGTATGAACGGGTCAGACAATTCGATAACTTCTTTAGGCCACCATGTATCCGTTTTGTACACATCGCTGAATGTATATGGAACAGTCTTGGGATCGATTGAGCGCGGCAGACTTCCTTTAGATGGCGCAATAGTTGCAACATAAGTCGTTTCGTATTCGGCTTCAACAATCTCGAATTTCATCTTCGCTTCGTCGGGAATCATAATGCTTCGGCTGATTCGCGGAAGCTCAGGATATCCCTTCTCGAGAAATGTGACTGCCTTGGGAACAGAAAGGACAGTGTGAGCTTTCCCTTGAATATCTACGCTACTCAGGTAATATCCGGGAGTTGTGAACTCAATGACTGTCCCGCTTGGTGTATCTTCACGAAGTGTAACAGAGACAGGTTTTCCTTCCGGACCGTTGAAGCTCTTCCACTGTGCTGTTGCTAAAACAACCGCACAGAGAATGAGCACTGAAATAAAATATAACTTTTTCATAACAAATTTCTCCTTCAGTTTAAATTGTTGATTGTATTCTGTGATTTTTGTATACTGCACATGTGCAAACAAAACGGTACACCACCGTCCCGAATTTTTCGGAACAGTGCTTATCTACAAAAACCTGTTCGTTTGCTGTTTTACTGGGCGGCGGTGGTGCAATCACTGCCATTCAGTTATCTACATCATTGTATGTGCTTGAGCATTGCTCACCTCCTTTCTCTGGTTATTTCATAAGTATGAGTTTCTGGACCCCTAGGGAGTTGCCCGCAACAAATCGTGCAACGTACACACCGCTGGAGAACCGAGATGCGTCCCAGATCGCTTGATATGATCCCGGTAGCCTGTACTCGTTTACTAAGACACTTACCTGTCTGCCGAGTAGATCGTAAACGGCTATGTGTACGTGTATGGAAGTGGAAACATCGTACCGTATTATGGTGGAAGCGTTAAAGGGGTTAGGATAGTTGGGATATAGAATGAACTTCTTTGCAAGAGAGGGTTCGTTCCCAATCAGATTAACAAGGTCTTTTATCCTTATCGTGAGATAATTTTGTTCACCCACCTCAGGACTACGATTAGTTGTTCCGGTGACAACAATATTTCCTGATCTATCCAATACTATTCCACTTGCCTCGTCCACATGATCATAATCATACCGGAATGTCCATACCGTATCTCCCTGTGGATTACACTTGACAATGTAATAGTCTTTCCAACCTTTACCATTGTCCCACAGTACGTGCAAACCTGCTGTATAAATATTTCCGGATTCATCAGTTGCAACGTCAGCAAAATTCATCAATCCATCCAGAGGAACCGGACGAACGAAGAGTTTTGTCCAGAGTGTATCGCCAGCCGGAGAATATTTTACAATGGCGGCATACTTTGTAGGTGATTGTCCGAGTCTTCCGACCACGATGACATTTCCATCTTTGTCACAAGTAACTCCATCTGCTTTGTCGTCGAGCGCAACATCGTATCGCCTCACCCAGAGTATATCACCATCGGGACTGTACTTGATCGTACACCAATCCCAGTTCATAGCACCGTTGGAGTAGCCCGTTACAATCACATTGTCGGAATTGTCAACTGCCACATCTCGTGCATAATCTTCCCATCCGGCATCGTAGGTACGCATCCACAAGAGATTGCCGCTCGAGTCGTATTTGAGTGTTATATAAGCTCCAAAAAGAGTTGTTTTTGCATTTGTTCTACCCGTAACGACAATGTTATTCTTCGAGTCTACGGCAACACCACAGCCAAACTCTCCAACACTCTTCTCACCATTGCTATAGGTGCGGGTCCAAAGGATATTTCCTTCAGGGTTGTATTTCACAATGTGTATGTCGGCGTTGGTTGAATCGAACCAAATGTCGCCTGCAATAATAATATTGTCAGAGTGATCAGTCGTAACCGCATTTGCACCATCGTAGAACGTACTATCATACCACCTAATCCAAATCGTATCGCCGGTTGGGTTATACTTGATTGTCAAACAGTCTCCGCCTGTTGTTTCACGAGAGCTTCTGCCTGTAACGATTATGTTGCCCCACCGATCTACAGCAACTCCTTTAGCGAGATCACTGACCCCTGAATCGAACACACGCTGCCAGAGGAGTTGCTGCGCGATAGTCAATTGGATACTTGCCGCTGCAAACATCAGTATGAAGACAACACAGCTAAATGTTGAATAAGTATGTTTAAAGTTTCTAAGTCTCATATTCTTTCCTTTCATCGCTTCTTTCTAAAAAGTAAACCCGTTCGTTTGCTTGTTTTACTGGGCGGCGGTGGTGCAATCACTGCCCAACTTGTTATGGAGGTGAACGAGAATGGTTTGAAATATTGTTCTTCATTATCACCTCCACATTCGAAGAATAATTGATTTAGAACCTCCCCGACCAACTGCAACCATTGTATTTTTTTTATAATCCACTGAATAATAAATATCTGCTGCATTAACATTTGAAAAAAATTTCCAGTTGAATCCGTTAAAATGCAAGAACAATCCAAAATTACCCACAACGAAAATATCATTAATTGACGTTCCTCTCACTCTATCTGTGAAATATGGTGGAAGATGTTTAAATTCAAACCATTCACGATCTGGTCTTCGCATCCATACACCTGAACCTGATGTGAATATTCTTGATTCATTTTTAAACCATATCGAATGTATACGCCGATAGTATACCCAAGGAATTGTATCGACAGTATTCTGTTCAGTAATTCTTAAAATTTTTCTTTCACCGGGTTCATAAACATTTGATGCCGCACACAAAATTAAACGCTTTCCTGTTCGTTCATCTACCGCTCCCCAGATATCATTGATACTCACATCCGTCCCGCCCTGTCCCGCCAAAGGCGGGAGCTCCAAACGCCGCCAAGCCACGCCGTTGAAATAGGCTATAGAGCCATTCGTACCTACCATGTATAAATTTGACGAACTCGTTCCCCAAAATTTTGTAGGATAACCAGGGAAAGAAGAACCAAGTGAATATTGAATCCATTTTGTACCCTTCCAATTAGCTGGATGTGTGCTAGCTACCCATATATCATTTTCATTGAAAGCATATACTGCATAAAGCTGAGTGACATATGGTTGACCTTGATATTCAAAGTAAGCTTTTGTTAATTTCCATTCTTTCCCATTCCATTTTGCCATGTTGTACATTTCGGTTTCCCATTGTCCCAAAGAATCCTTCTTATAAATTTCCCCAACAGCGTAAGCAAGAGTATCATTTAAAATAAAAACGTCTCTTAACACAGAGCTATTGCCATCTCCCAAATAAGTTATATCCCAGGAGAAGTTATGCGAAGTTGTGTCCATAGTTGTAATCGGTAACTCTGCACTTGAATCAATAATTGTGTTGTTGGTAAGCCGGTACGCTTTGTATGTGTATGTGCGTTTGGGTAGTAAGCCCTCGTCAACAATTAGCGTATCGATTTGAGATTGCAGATTGTAGATTTCAGATTGTGTTATGCCATCGCGCTTAAGCTGTAGCGTACCGCTCTCAAATACTTTTGTTGTCTTTATACTTATGAAAGCATCTGTGCAAGAAACATCTTCAGAAGTCAAAACTATCGGCGGAATATACGGCGGTTTGTCGGGAGGAGGTGTTGGCTTTTCGCATCGAAAAGTGAAAAATGCAAATTGCAGAATGAAAAATATAAATATTAAAAGTTTAAAAGATTTAAAGATTGAGAGATTTTGTAATTTTATCTTTGTCACACTGAGCGCAACGCAGTGAAGCCGAAGGCTGAGTTTTGATGGTTCGACTCGCCCCGAAAGCCTTCGGGGCAAGCTCACCATAAAGTTTTGGGTTTTAGTTTTTGGTGTCATGATATAGCTCCGCGAATGATGAATCCACCTACTCCCGCAAAGGCGGGATTCGGTGGACAGGTATCGCATAGTGAATTTCGAATGACGAAATAAATTTGAAAACCGTGGCGGGATGCTGAACCTTGTCCAGAGATCCGGAGAGATTCCTTCGGAAGATGCTGCGAACTTAAGAATTGAGAAAAAGATTGGATGAGGGGAGAAGAGTCGCCGCCCTGGAGATTATAGATTTTGATATATGCACTGTTTACCAATTAATGAAACTCCTTTATGCTATTAGAAAGTTTGTTATCTATTGGTACTATCTGTAAATATCCTCTACGGAAAGTATAACATTTCGCGTGCTTAAAGTCAAGTTTTATGAAACATTTTTTGAAAAATTTTTCGGGCGTTAAATGAAGTTTTTATGCTTCCTCCACGAAATCAGTCTGGTTTTAGGGTTTTATGTAATTATCCTATCGGAATGTAACTCCAACACTTGTAAAAAAATACCATCTCAAATAAGTTACTTATTTCTACCTACCAACCAGATTACAAACGATATTACCAGCCCAGGAAACATCGGCTCAATTCCCAAAGGATAACTTTTTGTCTGTCCGCCCGCTATAACATACCCGCTAATCAACCACACCAACGATGTTAACCAACCAAGCAGCATCGAGAAAAATGCGTAATCGGGTTTCATTTCTAATTTTTTAAAATAACTTGTAATCAACGGAACGAACAGACCCGGAATTACAACCGTTCCTATAGTGTACCAAATTTTAATGACGCTCGGTATGGCAACAGCAATCAAAACAGAAAATATAAAAGATATCACTAAACCAATCCTGGTGTATTTAGTAACCAGTTCATCATTCGATATTCGTCCGCCGTAGGTGGATTTGCTTTTTAATCTGAGAAATATATCCCTGCCCAATGTTTGAGCTGATACAAGACCAAGCGTGTTGAGTGTGGACATCATTGTTGCTAACATACCCGCGAAGAAAAGTCCTTTGGCAGCCGGTGGCAAAATTAATTCGGCTAATTGCGGGTAAGCCATAATCGGTTGCGTAAGATTAGGGAGTGCGGCTCGTGCATACATACCGGTAAACGAGGTCATCATATCGAAAATAAACCAGAAAATGATGGAGATAAAAATTCCGCGCTGTGCTGTTTTGCCGTCTTTGGCAGCATAACATCGCTGGTAAAAAGCCGGATCAACGAGAGTCCAGAGTGCAATAAAAAACCAGACAACAATATACTGCGGATTATGTCCGCCGTGCCATACGAGATGCAGCGATGGTAAATTTGCCTGTAAAAACTCGACCCCCCCAAATTTTAAGAAGGCAAATGGCAAAATTATCGCAAAGCCGATGAACATAACAACGAACTCGAAAACATCAGTGTAAATATCAGATCGGAAACCGCCGAAGTACAAATACGATAAAGCCACAACAGCAGTAACTAATACGCTTGTAAAAAAAGTCCATCCGAACATCATTTGGAAAATTACACTCAACATTAACACATAAGGAGCCGGTGTCATCAAAATAAAAGTTAGGAATGAACCCAGTAAAGCGGTTCTCTTTCCATACGCTTTATGTAATTGGTCAGGAATCGAAACCAAATTAGATTCCCGAATTCGTTTGGCAAGAATTGCAGCAAATATTGCAGCAAAGAAGTAGTAAGGAACTCCCTGCAAGAACCAGTTTGAAATTCCGTAGCGATACGAAAACTCGCCAACACCGAGTATTCCACCATACCAGGTTGATACCAAGCTCATTACAAACAGAGGAAGTGTTAACGAGCGTCCTGCTAACAGAAAATCGACTTCATCTTTTTTTGTTTTACGGGCAAATGCAAAACCTATAAAGACAACTGCTGCAAAATAAAGAATTACTACGATGTAATCTAATAAATGGAATGTGATCATAAGATTTTTAACATCAATTATAAATATAATTTGCCGCTCAACCGCCATTTAATAAAGTTCTATCCGGGAGTAAATAGAATTCTTCATTAAGTTAGGTATGAGCGGCATTTAAAATGAACGAGGTTGTCTAAAAAGTTCTATCGTTACTCGATTTCTACGAAATCGAACTCGAGAAACGTAAAACGTTTCGAGAACCTACTTATTTAGCCGGTTTTCCCGCCTGCTTTAATGCTTCTAACTTCGGCGGGCAGGCGAGTGTTCGCGAAGCGAACGTATCGAGAAAACCGACTTTTTGGTCAACCTGGAATTCGACCAGCATCTCGTCCGCGCTCCGTCGCTAAAGCTATGGAGCGTAAGCGACCGAAGTCCCGAAAGCATACGGGACGAAGGCGGATTAAAATTGGACTTTTAAAGTTAAAAAAACATTTCGGGTCGCTGCCGGAATCCAATACGGCACTCCTTCCTCAACATACCCACTCGACTCGTATAATCGATCCAATAAATTATTTCCGATTAAATTAATTTCAAGATCAAAGTTGTCAGAAATATTTTTTAGCTCATAAGCAATGCCGCCATTCAAAACAGAAAAAGGCGAAATCGCTACCTGTTTGTTTTCAGTATTATCTAAATATATCCTTCCGACATTCTGCACATGGATCGATGCTCTTAACGGCAGTGATAATTTTGCAAAATTATATGTGAGACGAAGATTACTTAAATTAGTGGGGAATCCACCTAAACGTTTATTGTTGTAAATAATTTCTTTGGTTGTTGGAGGACTTGTAGTCCAATCCGTTACAATATATTCCGAGTGCTTGATAAAACGATCGTCGTTGAAAGATATGTTACCGTCGAAGTAGAGATTCTCGAATAAATTGAATCTTCCCGTTAATTCAACACCGCGATGCACCGACTGTTCAGCATTACCTGATATTGGAACGCCGTTATCATCAATCTGACCTGTCGGGATAATTTCGTCGCGAAAATCCATTAAGTATAGATTGAATTTTAAATTAATATCATCGGTTCGATAACCAGAACCGATTTCATAATTCACTAATTTTTCGGGCTTGAGTTCCTTCCCAACAAATCTATACAGCTCGCCATCCTTTAAAAAATTCTTGGGAAGATTGATTGGACTTATCCAATAATCTTGTGGGTTATAAATATCTTTGAAAGCCGGCTCACGCTTTGCCATAGATACATTTGCAAAAACATTCAACGCATCGGTAAAATTATAATTAACACCGCCACGAGGTGTTACAAATATATATTTCCTTTCAAACTCAACTAAATATCTTTTTTCATTTTTCAACTTGATATTGTGATGACGAATTTGTAAATCGGTCATTATAGATAGATCTGGCGACAATTGATATAACGAGTGTATATAAGCTGAAAGTGAAGTTTTCGGGACTACATAGTCGTAGTATCGCCAATTGGGTGATACATTTGGAGGGAAGAGGTTAGCCCAAGTTACTTCGCCGAAATGATGCCCCGAATGGTAGCGATACTCGCCACCAATAATGATATTACCTTTGTTGTGTTTGAATGTAAAACGTGGCAACCATCCGTAGTCAATATCATCAACCAATCGTTTTCGTGTGAGGTCGAGGCGGCGCACTTCGAACAAACCTGCAGCATCTCGAACCGGATTACCGGACGCATCTGTTTTGTAATAACTTGATGGTAATAATGTAGAGTCGGCAATTTTGAAACGCGGGATATTGTATTCACGCACATCTCTCATTGAACGAAATTGTGTGTAATTTCCTTCTCCAAGAAAAACAAACCATGTATTTTCGAGACGCATTATTTCTGAAATCTGCCAATCGTTGATAAGCTGATAATGGGGTTGATAGAAATTATCAATCTCGTTAGGAAATTGGAAAGGGTTAGTTCGTCTCGAATCCTGATTTTTCAAAGAGTCGCGGATAACACCGCGATACGAAAGATAGCTTTGTTCAGGTCCACCGAAAATGTTTATTCTTGTTACCATATTTTCGTCGTAACGGGTTACTCCAAAAAAATACGACCATAATTTCGACCAGGATGGTCTGCGATAACCATCAGTTTCGATGCGGGAGAAACGTCCGTACAAGTTATATGTATTATCGATAAGACCGGAATTAGCTGAGATGGAAAATCTTCGCGTATTAAAAGTTCCGTAACCTGCATCCAATTGAATTTTGGGCAAGTGTGTAAAACCGGCAGTTATCAAATTTACTGAGCCGCCGAAAGCCGAAGCTCCGTAAAGCGAGTTTCCTACTCCACGCTGGACTTGAATGTCTTCTGAGTTCGCCCCAATGTCCGGATGATCGACCCAGAAGACTTCGTGCGACTCGGCATCGTTGAGCGGTACTCCGTTAATCATAACGCCAATTCTTCGTTGATCGAATCCACGAATTTTCATATACGAATATCCGATACCATTCCCGTTATCAGAGTAGGAATAAACGTTCGGAAGTTCGTTCAGCATCATTGGTATATCCTGAGCCCAATGTTTCGATTCGATTTCTTTTCGTGTCAAGTTGGTGAAAGCAACGGGAGTTTCACGCTCCTTCGCACGCGTTGCAGTAACTAACACTTCCTGCCCTGAAAGTATAGTAGGTTCTAACTCGAATGTGATGTTGGTTGTTTCAGAGGGTTTAACATAAACAGTTTTTTTCTGAACTTTAAATCCTATATAACTTGCACTTATAGAATAAGTACCAGGATTGATATTTTCTAAAGCGAATTTTCCGTCGCGTTCGGTGCTTGTTCCGATTTTTGTTCCTTCCAGGATAACGGAAGCGCCTGATAAATATTTATTATTTTCTTTATTTCGAACTGTTCCTTCGATACTTCCTGTTGCTGCTGAAACATCAAAATAAACAGTAAGAAATATTATTAATAGTGCTATTAGCTTCTTCATATATAAATCTCCATTGTTTGTATAAAAATGAAATCGCCATTTGCCTGGCTTTGAATAATACAATAAAGTCAGAAAAACGGCGATTCTACAAACATCCGTTTGCCTACGCTGGTATTATCCAGATCAGGTTCCTGCCTGCGCTGCCGCTTTGGCAGACAGGCTAAGGGTCTATTCTCAGCCGACAGTAATTATAACAACTGCCGAGCACCCCTAACGGTACGGTGGTAATTTAAAATCTTAATTGCTCAAAAGCAAATTTGTTTTTCAAGTTACTTTTAAGTATCTTAATGCGGAATAATTCAGCAATATTACTAAAATTTAGGAGTTTTAATGATACGACATGCATCTGCGCAGAAGCAGGCACGCCAAGCAGAAAAGCGACGTTTGCAAAATAGAGCTAATTTATCGAAGATGAAAACAGCTATCAAGAACGTCCAGGACGAGCAAGATAAAACTAAAGCCGCTGAAGTTTTGAAAAAAACTTCAAAGCTTTTAGACAAATTAGCTGCTAAAAAAGTTATCCATAAAAATAAAGCGGCTAACCAAAAATCAGCATTAGCTAAGGCTGCCAACAAAATGAAATAAAAAAAGCCTCTGAGAAATCAGAGGCTTTTTGCTTTAGAACGTAAAACGTTCTTTAAAGCATACCATTCCTTTTTCGAATAAACCATTCTATCGAAAGCAAAAGCACTATCAACAAAGCAATATATTCCCAATTCCATATTTGTACTTTTGTGATCGTTGTTATCTCCTGTGGTTCATATTTTTTTGATGAAAGCGACTTTATAATTTTATCAACATTCTCAATATCCGCATACATTCCTCCGGTTTTAAAAGCAACCTGATCGAGTAATTGTTTATTTAACCTCGTATCAAGATACTCGATGTTCATTTTACCGACAGAAAATTTTCCTTTATCTTCACCAACTACTCTACCATTTATTACCGCATTTGCAGAATAAACATAATCACCTTCGGAGAGATTTGTTATAGCACC
>JAUXOG010000036.1 GCA_030682385.1 Bacteroidota bacterium | reverse complement strand
GTTGTAGTTACCGCCGGTAAAAAAATCTATGCGTACAACTACGCAGGTATTTTACTCGACAACTTCCCGATAACTGTGAGCGATACAATAATCAGCCCGCCAATCATAGCTGATGTTGATGGCGACGGAATGTTGGATGTTTTAGTTTCTACAAAGAATAATTTAATCAACGCATATTCAGCAAAGGGGAAACAAATTTTTGGTTTTCCAATTTCTATTAGCAATGGAACAACCGCATCTATGAGCATTGCACCGGCAATCCAAACTCAGCCCGGTATATTAACGGCAATGTCCAGCGATGGTTATCTTTATGCGTGGGCACTGCCAAACGTGAAATCCGTTACGTGGGGAAATTATCGCGGCAATATGCAGCACACAGCTTTCGAGAATTCTGCATTAACAGGTAATCCGATATCTGAATTTTTCCCAACTTCCCGTGCTTACAATTGGCCCAATCCGGTGTATGACGGTAAAACTAACATCCGTTTTTACGTCCGCGAAAATTCTATCGCAACAATAAAAATATTTGATATGGCTGGCGACCTCGTTGATGAACTCCGCACAAATGCCATTGGCGGAATTGATAACGAAGTAGAGTGGAACGCATCCAAAGTTCAAAGCGGTGTTTATTATGCTAACATCAAAGTCGATGGTTCGGGCAATAGCGGTTCTACAATTATAAAAATCGCTGTCGTGAAGTGATATGTATGAAATACTTTTTAGTACCAATTTTTTTATTTACTGCAATTTCGTGCCGTGAAATTATTCCCTTCGACGATAGCGACTCAATTACAGGATATCAAATTAATGGTTTGGTTACTAACTCGAGCGGAACGCCTGTTGCGGATGTAAATGTATATCTCTCGTATGAATATGTAAAAATTTCTAATTCACCGATTGATACAATTACTCTGATGGTTGTAAAAGATAGCAGCATGGTTTCGATTGATGCTCTCTCTGAAAAAAAAACAGTTATCAGAAATTTATTTACAGGTTGGCGGCGCACCGGACCGATACCGCGATATTTCTGGAGCGGTGAAGTTGCGAACAACGTATTCGTTTCTCCCGGATATTATTTCATTCGATATTCTATTGATTCAGAAATAAAGAAAGATGTTTCCATTATTATTGAACGCACCAAAACTGCTTCAACCGATTCGGTAGGAAAATTCATCATCCCAAATATAAATCTTCCTGTGAATAAAATAATCGACCGTTACGACACATCGGATAGATATTTAGGAACATACGCAGTAACCGAATGGGTGTTTTTAGAATTATATCACGGAAGCACTTATAGACGCGGAAGGGTAGAATTAAAAAAAGATGTTATTACGCGTCTATCAATCACAATGTAATTGAAAATAAATTAGATGAACAATCATAAAAATATAATCTTTATTTTTCTTTTTGCAGTTTCACAAATATTTGCACAGGACGAGCCGCATCATCCGGAACTCGAGTGGCGGACAATCGAAACAGATCATTTTTTCGTTCACTATCACGAAGGGGCTGAGCGGACTGCACAACTCACTGCCAAAATTGCTGAAGAAATTTACGGTCCTGTTACTTCGCTTTACGACCACGAACCCGACCAAAAAGTATCGTGGATAATAAAAGACCACGACGACTACGCAAACGGAGCCGCTTATTTTTACAACAATATGGTTGAAATTTGGGCAACTTCGATGGATTACGATTTGCGTGGAACTCATAACTGGCTGCGAAATGTAATCACGCACGAGTTCACTCATATTATACAAATTCAAACTTCAATGAAATTTGGCAGGCGAATTCCCGCTTTTTACCTGCAATGGCTTGGATACGAAGCCGAGCGGCGTCCCGATGTGCTTTACGGCTATCCGAACGTTATAGCTTCGTACCCGATTTCCGGATTTGTTATCCCCGCCTGGTTTGCCGAAGGTGTAGCACAGTTCAACAGAGGCGAGCTTAATTATGATTTCTGGGATTCGCATCGCGATATGATTCTGCGTATGTACGCCCTCGACGGAAATATGTTAACCTGGAACGAGATGGCGGTTTTCGGAAAAACAAGTTTAGGCAACGAGTCTTCGTACAATGCCGGTTTTGCTTTTACGAATTACATCGCTAACAAATACGGAAGTGAAAAACTTGTAGCTATCTCACGAAATCTTTCTTCACTCACCGAATACAGCATCGATGGTGCAATTAAACGCGCTATTGGAATTGACGGAAAAGATTTATACAATCAATGGCAAACCGATTTGAAGCGCGATTACTCGCGGCGCGTTGAACACATTAAACAAAATCTTATCGAAGGTGAGACGATTGCGAAAGTTGGCTTTGCAAATTTTTATCCGACATTTTCACCCGACGGGAAAAAGATAGCTTATGTATCCAACAAAGAAGCCGATTACTTTGCTCTTTCGTCGTTGTATCTTTACGACATTGAAACAAAGAAAGAAGAGAAATTGAAAGGCGGCGTCCGGGCTAACTTGAGCTGGTCGCCCGATGGAAAGCAAATTTTTTATGCAAAGAACACGAGCGACAATAAACACTGGTCGAGTGTTTATGATATTTATGTTTACGATATAGAAAGCAAAGAGGAAACACGAATTACATTTGGGAAACGGGCAAACGCACCGGCTATCTCGCCCGATGGAAAAACAATCACTTTTGTTTTGAATCGAGATGGAACTACAAATCTGTTTACAGCCCATTATGACGACTCGCTTCACACACTCGGAGAGTTCAAGCAATTAACTCACTTCACAAATGGCGAGCAAGTTTACAATCCCAAATGGTCGCCCGACGGTTTACAAATCGTTTTCGATTATTCAATAAGCGACGGGCGTGATGTTGCCCTGATTTCAGCAACAGGTGGAGATATAAAATATCTAATTAATGGCACAAAAGATTCACGCAATGCAATATTTTCGACAGACGGAAAAAAAATAATTTACACATCCGACGAAAGTGGAATCTTCAACATTTATCAGTACGATTTATCAACCGGGACGAAAGAACAATTAACGAATGTTCTCGGTGGTGCTTTTATGCCAAGCGTAAATCAAAACAACGATATAGCATTTGCTTCTTATACATCTACCGGATATAAAATTTCGTTCCTCCAAAATACTAAACCACTCCCATCAGGAAATATTTTGTATGTGAAGGACTCGGAAGTATTTCGTGAATATTCTTCTCCGATAGCTTCAACAGAAGCTAATATTCAATTTGATTGGAAAAAATTAAATTCGTACGACGACACGCAGTACACCGAACATCCTACACGGTCGTATAAAAATATTTTCAACAGTATGATGGTAGTCCCTTTTTTGAGAGTTGATAATTATAATCCAAAAAACAAGGGAATCGATATAATTAAACCGGGACTGTATGCTTTCTCGAGCGATGTGTTAAATAAGGTCAGCATTTTTGCAGGTGCGGCTATAAACCGGAAGTTTGAACGCGACTTGTTTTTTATTTTTGACTATCGTGGGAAGTTACCAGGACTATATCAGCTCGGGATAGAGCCAACCGCGGGCATCGAGGTTTACAACATAACACGGAAAACTTCGGCAAAAATTAATCTTCCGGAAGATACTTTGGGTGTGGGAGTTAATTATAATTTACTCCAAGCCGATGTTGTTTTAAAGCAAAAAATTTTTGAAGAAAACATCGATTGGGAATTGCGATTCGCACACAGCCGTTACAGCGCCGGTATCGATAATTTTGTTTTACATATCAACGAAACCCCGGTCATCATCTCCGGTTCAAACGAACTTTATTTAGTCGGCAACGATTTGAGTTCTATAATTACAATCGAAGGCATTAAGCCTTCCACTACACGCGAAATAAATCCAACAGGTAGAAAAATCCGTTTCCGCTACGATTACGAATTTAACAAATTCAATTCGACCGGTGAGTATGAAGTTAAAGACGGGATGCTTCTACCGATGTATCGCTGGTTCAAGTTTCACAAAGTCGAACTTAACTGGCGCGAACATTTCAAACTGCCATTCTGGAAACATACACTGTCGGCAAACGTTCGAGGTGGTTCAATTTTAGGTCCTCCGGTCGATAACTTTTTCGATTTCTACATCGGCGGTTTGAGCGGTATGAAGGGCTATCCGTTTTATTCTCTCGGAGGGAATGAATACTTCCATACAAACCTTACTTACCGCTTCCCGATTTTAGAAAAAATCGATTTACGAATTCTCCATTTTTACTTTGATAAACTTTACGGTTCTTTCTACGGCGATGTAGGAAATGCCTGGACGGGTGGAGGTATTAAAGAAATGAAGTTCAAACGAGATGTAGGATTTGAATTGCGGTTAGAATCGTTCTCATGGTATTCCTTCCCAACACGATTGTTCTTTAACGCTTCGTACGGACTTGATAAATTCGACAGGTTAGTGCGCGACGGTAAGGAGAGAGTAACTTATGGAAAAGAGTGGCGGATGTACCTTGGTATTTTGTTCGGGTTTGACCTTGATTAATTTGTGCGACTTAGGGATTTGGTGTTTTCGTGGCATTGTTAATAGGTGCACAATTAAAAATCATGTTTCTTGGTCAGCCTCAACATAGGTGTAAATCTGATGGGGGATGAGTTCGAGAATAAGAAAAAAAATAACAATAACAGGAAAAAGTATGCGTTTGACATTTTGTATTTTTGCAGCGATTTTAATTATTGCCAACACAGGTTTAAGTTCGGATGAGAAACATTTCACAGGAAATCCGAAGATTGATTTATTCGGTAGCGAAAATTTGGTAAGTATCTCTGATTCTGCTTTTACACAATCAATTCAGAACGATATTTTCGGAAATAAAAAATCGCCATTCATTGCCGGTGGGTTATCGCTTTTAATTCCCGGTGCGGGGCAAATCTACACCAAAAGCTACATAAAAGCGGGAATTTTTTTAGCAGTTGAAGCGGCTGCCTGGATTTACTCATCCAGCTATACCAAAAAAGGAGACGACCAAACAAAGTTATTTCAAAATTTTGCTGACGAAAGATATTCAGTGAAACCGATATGGGACACGAACGAACCCGACCGTTATCGAACAAGATGGGATGTAATAAGATATTATGAGTGGAGCTATAGCAATAGAAAAAACATTAATCCAAATTTTGACGACACCAAACTTCCGCCTTCTGCAATTATTAGCAATGATGAGAGTTTACCTCCGTGGGAACGCGTTAATTGGGGGAACTTGAACGACCTCGAACGCTTGATCGGCAAATGGTATTCGCACACTCTTCCGAAACACGGTGATCAGCAGTATTATGAATTGATTGGAAAATATCAGCAATTTAATCAGGGCTGGTTCGATGCGAATAATCCTAATTACACTTATGGCTTGCCACTAAGCGAAACATTAAAAAAATATTCTGAAATGCGAGGAATAGCTAACGACTATTATTACAAAGCAAAATCAGCCATGACCGTAGTTGTTGTAAACCATGTAATCAGCGCTGTCGATGCTTATTTTACCGCGCGTAGTTATAACAAGAATTTAAAAGTCGAAGCACGATTAGAAAATCAAGAAACACCGTTCGGCGAAATTCCGGTTGTCTATGCAACGATTAAAGTAAAGTTTTAAATTTTTATTTTGAACAGAGTTGGTTTCACGCAAAGCTCGCGAAGGTCTGAGTTAAATCTGAGACGCGAAGATCGCAAAAGTGCTTTATGTGAAAAATTTTAACCACCGCTTTAAACGGATTGATCCATAAAATCTCAACTACTTCAGACTCAAATACTTTATTACTTACTGAAGTTACGCAGAACAGTCATTCTGAACGAAGTGAAGAATCTTAAACCTCAATTTCGAGCTGTTTTTAGATGTTTCTCCCGACTAGTCGGGATCAACATGACAAAAAGTCGATTCTGCGTAACTTCAGTTACTTAATTAATGTCACTCATTCGATCATATATAAAACTGAGTCGCAAAGTTAGCTGGGCTGATATTTTAATACTCATTTCGATTTTAGCGATTTTATACGGGGTTATCCATTTTGGGGAAAACTTCAAAGTGGAATTTAAACCACTTGCCCAAATCGACTTGTCGCCATCAGCTTTGCCGGAATACACTTTCTTTTCCCTCGTTCGCGGCTTTGCTGCTTATGGAATCTCACTAATCTTCACTCTCGTTTACGGATACATAGCAGCTTATAATCGCCGGGCTGAAAAAATTATGATTCCTTTGCTCGACATACTTCAAAGTATCCCCGTTCTGGGATTTCTTCCCGGACTTGTAATCGCTCTCATCGCAGTTTTTCCCCACTCCAACATTGGTCTTGAGCTTGCTGCAATATTAATGATTTTCACGGGACAAGTATGGAATATGACTTTCAGTTTTTACCGTTCTCTTCAATCAATTCCAAACGAACTCAGGGAAGCCGCAAAAGTTTACCGGCTCAATTGGTGGCAGCGATTTACAAAGCTCGAACTTCCTTATTCGACTATGGGGCTGGTTTGGAACAGCATGATGTCGATGGCGGGCGGCTGGTTTTTTTTAACCATCAGCGAAGCCTTCATAATCGGCGATAAAGATTTTCGCCTTCCGGGAATCGGGTCGTATATGAGTGCCGCTATTCACAACGGAAACGTGCCGGCAATGATTTATGCTGTAATCGCAATGAGTTTGATGATAATAACTGTCGATCAACTTCTCTGGAAACCATTAGTGGCTTGGGCACAAAAATTCAAATTCGAAGATACCGAATCTGCAGTTATCCCCAAATCAAAAGTCCTTGATATATTAAGAAGTTCGCACATCATATCAGCTGTCATAGAAAAAATTATTTTCCCTATTATCCAATTTTTAAAGCCATTAGCTTCTATTAAACAAAAAAAAGTCAACAGTCTGCAAAACCGGATTAGTGCTTTTCAAAGATTTTTAAAAGCCACCGTCGTTTGGACTTTCAAAATAATTTTTCTTCTTGCTGTATTATTTGGTAGCTACAAACTTTTCGGATTGCTTATATTTGTTAATGTTGAAGAATGGAAACGGCTGATTTTACCCGGTATTTTTCCAGCGTTGGTTACAGGATGGGTAACTGCAACGGGCGGAGCTTGGAACGCGAGTATTGTTGCCGAGTATGTTCACTTTGGCAACGACATACTTACTGCAACAGGATTGGGTGCAAAAATAACGATTGCTACCGACAGCGCCAACTTCGGTGTGCTTGCCGCCAGCGTAATCGCAATGTCAACAACCGTGGTTTTAATAAACAGATTCTTTTGGAAAAAACTTTATGTTTTAGCCGAAGAAAAATACAGCTTAACAAAATGAATGTATGATGACAAACAATCAAATCAATACTATTATTCCAATCTCTGAATTAAAAAATATTTCGGTGTATTTCGAGCTACCTTCAGGAGTAGGACTTACAGTTCTTGAGGATATTTCGATGAGCGTGAACAGCGGCGAGATTCTTGCTGTGCTCGGTCCTTCCGGCTGCGGCAAATCAACTTTGATGCGTGTGTTAACCGGACTAATAAGACCGGCGCACGGCGAAGTTCTTGTCCACGGTGAAACACTCAAAGGAATTCATCCGAGCGCTGCGATTGTTTTCCAAAACTTTGCTTTTTATCCGTGGCTCACAGTTTCTGAAAATATTGCAATGGGATTGGAATCGGTAAAAGCCAACAAAGAATTGATAAGAGAAAGAGTCGGTAGCGTAATCGATATCGTTGGTTTGGAAGGTTTTGAGAATGTATATCCGAAGGAACTATCCGGCGGTATGAAGCAGCGTGTCGGAATTGCCCGTGCACTCGCAGTCCAACCGGAATTGCTTTGTATGGACGAGCCGTTCAGCGGGCTCGACGTTTTGACTGCTGAGAACCTCATGTCGGAAGTCCTCAATCTCTGGCTTGACCACAAAGTAGATATCAAAACAATATTTTTCGTTACACATAACATAAGCGAAGCAGTATTTTTGGCAAACAGAATTGTCGTACTCGGCGCCAACCATGGGAAAGTGCGAGTTATTATTAACAACGATATTCCTTATCCGCGAGATTACCGCTCGTCCGATTTTCTTGCGATGGTCGATCGCATACACGAGATAATAACAAGCGCAATCCTTCCCGACGAAGTAGTTACTACAGAGGCGGGAAAAGAAACTCCTCGTGTTGAAGCTATGCCCAACGCTACTGTTGGTGAAATCGTGGGTTTGCTCGAAATCTTAGACGACCACAAAGGTCAAATTGATATTTTCCAGCTTTCTATGATTGTTGGAAAGGATTTCGGGAGCGTGATGAATGTTGTTAAAGCCGCAGAGATGCTCGACTTTGTGGACACACCGCGTCGAAATGTGATTTTTACTGTCATCGGGAAAACTTTTCTTAAAGCCGACGTTAATCAACGGAAGATTATTTTTAAAGAACAAATTTTGAAGCTGCACATTTTTCAGTTGATTACTGATATTCTGAAACACGGCAAGCAAGAAGGGTTAAACGAAGATATAGTGCTTGAAACTTTTGCTATGTTGCTGCCTAACGAAGACACTGAAAAACAATTCGATACACTTGTTGATTGGGGAAGATACGGCGAGTTAATCGGGCACAATGCCGAAGAAAAGAAAATGTATTTGGAGGAATAGATGATAACTTTTGATGATGTTGATAACGCATATTCGATTTTAAAAAATATTGTTCACAAAACACCAATTCTAAAATCAAGAACATTGAACAAAATAGTTGGTGTTGAGGCTTACTTTAAAGCTGAAAATTTTCAGAGAATCGGAGCGTTTAAAATTCGGGGGGCTTATAATAAAATTGCATCGCTCTCAAAAAAAGAAAGAGATGCGGGCATAGTTGCACACTCTTCTGGTAACCACGCACAAGGTGTTGCTTTAGCCTGTAAGTTATTGAAAATAAAGGCGGTTGTGGTTATGCCGTTGAATTCAGTTCAAAGTAAAGTCGACGCCACAAAATTGTATGGCGCCGATGTGATTTTCTGCGGCGAAAATACAGACGACCGGCAAAAAATGACCGACGAGTTGATTGATAAATTTGGTTATACACTCGTACCACCTTATGATGATGAAAAAATTATTGCAGGGCAGGGAACAACGGCGATAGAAATTTTTGATGAGATAAAAGATTTAGATTATCTGTTCGTTCCAATTGGAGGCGGTGGCTTAATTTCAGGATGTAGTATTGTGGCAAAACATTTATCACCTCGCACAAAAGTAATCGGAGTTGAAACAGAGGGAGCTAACGACTGCTATCAATCGTTCAGAGAGAAGCGGCTTATAAAACTTGCAACAACAAATACAATCGCAGACGGGATGAGAACGCTGAGCGTCGGCAAACGCAATTTCGAAATTATTATGAAATATGTTGATGATGTAGTTACGGTTTCGGATGAAGATGTGATTGAAATGATGAAGTTTTTCTTTGAAAGAATGAAAATTGTAGTCGAACCGACAGGAGCAGTCGCACCGGCAGCAGTAATGAAAAATGTTTTGGGATTGAAGGATAAGAAAGTGTGTGCATTAATATCTGGTGGAAATATTGATAAGTCGAAAATGAAAGAGTGGTTTGGGGTGTGATGGAATTATGGAGTGGTGGAATTATGGAGTGGTGGAGTTATGGATTGATGGATTGATGGAATGGTGGAATGGTGGAATGAGGGAGTATTGGGGTAATGGAATTGTAAAATTATTGGTCAGTTTTAGTGAAGCTAAAATCCCAAATACTAATATCGAAATCCGAAACAACAAAAATTTTAATTTGAAAAATTAGAATTTGAGATTTAGTGCTTTATTCACTGAAATACTTCTTCAAATCAAACTCTCCCTCTATTTTTAAATCTTCCTCTTCAATCAACTTTTTCTGACCATCAAATTCTCTTAAAGCAACTAATGGGCTTAAATCTCCGGCCTCGAAAAGCATAGGCGTATCTGTAGTGTGCGTATCAACCTGATACGAAATTCCTAAATCAGCCGGAGTCGTGTGTCCGTTTTTATACTTAATCAGAATATTCCTGATTATCAAATCGTAAGCACGTTCTGAGTTGCCGGGAAGTTTCTCGTAGGTCGAAATATCTGAGTTTTTATATTCTCCCGATGCAAACGCATAAAAAGCCGACAGCAATCCAACCGCATTCAATTTTCGGATGAAAAATTTTTCGGGGTCGCCAATCGTGTGTCCCGATTCAATCAAAACCGTGCTTGTTCCCCAAGTTTGAATGCTATCGCCGAACGCTCGTGGTTCGTAACCATCATCGTATCGTGT
The DNA here is from genome assembly GCA_030682385.1 of Bacteroidota bacterium. Taxonomy (GTDB): domain Bacteria; phylum Bacteroidota; class Ignavibacteria; order UBA10030; family BY39; genus JASEGV01. Next base: position 4,053 of record JAUXOG010000036.1, on the reverse strand, counting down.
TATTTTTCCCGGTACAACTTCCATCATTATTTCAGTAAGAAATGCGGCAAGTTTTTTTGCCCGGATTCGCACCTCGTTATCCGATTTTTCTTCGTCCATCGCTGGAGCCAAAAAAGCGATTGCCGAGATTTCTCTCGTTCCTTTTACAGTACTTAATTCCTGATCGTGCAAATTAAATCCAAAATCGGGTTGATACTCATTCTGAATTTCCTTTAACAATCGTGCTTCGGGAGTTACGAGTGCAACGGCGTCGCGGTTCATATCGATACACTGAGCTGTCCGCCGCTGATGCCGCGCCGCGCCATCGGGATTGAGCAGCGGTATGAATAACAACGAAAGCTTTGAAAGAAGTTCTTGCACCTCTTGTCTATCCGAAAATTTTACAAAGTAACTGAATATATCTGCTATTGCCATAGTCGCCGTAGATTCATCGCCGTGCATCTGCGACCAGAGTAAAATCTTGATATCTCCACATCCGACCTTTATCAATCGGATTGGTCTCCCTTCAAACGATTTTCCGATTTTTTTTACATCAAAAACTTTCGGAGCTTGTTTAATAATATTATCGGCTACACTATTAAAAAATTCGGGGGCAAACTTCCGAGTCTGAAATTTGTTTACAAAATATGAATCGTATGTTTCGAATAATTTTTCCATTGTTTAAAAATTTATAATATCGGTATAAATAACAAAAGCCATGAAAGCTAACAAAATAAAAAATCCGGCTTGCTGAATTATCATTTTTGCTTTTACGGGAACTTCACGTCTTATAACTGCTTCAATTACTAAAAACACAATATGCCCGCCGTCGAGCGCTGGGAACGGAACGATATTTATTATCGCCAAACTCATACTCAGTAAAGCCATAAAGGCAAGAAAACTAATCCAGCCCATTTCTGCCGATTGTGTAGCCATCTGAGCGATTTTAATTGGACCGCCGAATGATTGCGAGAACTTAGTTTTACCTGTTATTAACTGTTCCATTGAGAACGCGAACAGCCGCATTGCGCTATAAATATTTTGCACACCTGCGGTTAATGCACCCACGATTGTGTAATCGACGTGTTTCTTCGGTCCCATATAAATTGTGGCAATTCCAATTCCAAGCCGACCCTCTGCGGTTACTGTTGCAGTTCCCGATAAAGAAGTGTCGCCACGCTTCCAATATATCATCAATTCTTTGTCAGGATTTGTTTCTATTATTTTCTTTAATTGCGACGAATTATTTACCTGTTGATTATTTATCGAAACAATAATATCGCCGCCTTTTAGACCTAATACTTCAGCGGGTTTTCCGGGTTCAACTCCGGTTATAAACGCCGCACTCCCTTCAGGAAAAATTCCTAAAGTTTCTTCGTTAAAACTTTTTATATCCTGAGTCGGAATTGAAAACTCAATCTGTTTGCCGATTCGATCGACTTTTACTGTTAAATTTCTCCCTACATTTTCAAGAAATATTTGTTGGTTAATTTCGTCCCAGTGTTCAATTTCTTTTCCGTTGATTTGTAGAATTTTATCACCGCTGTTTATACCTATCTTATCGGAAGCGCTGTTTGGAACTACATATCCGACAACGTTTGTCTCTTTGATAAATTTTCCCTGATAAAAATTGATCCCCCAGAAAATCACTACCGCAAGCATGATATTCATCAAAACGCCGGCAATCATAACGAAAAATTTTGCAAGAAACGATTTTGAACGAAACTCCCATTTTTCGGGCGGCTTGTTTACAAACTCTGTATCCATACTCTCGTCTATCATTCCTGCGATTTTCACGTATCCGCCAATCGGAATCCACGAAATGCAGTAATCGGTATCGCCAATCTTTTTGCCGAATGCCCGCGGCGGAAATCCAATTGAAAATCTATCTACACGCATCCCCGTTAACTTTGCTGCGAAAAAATGCCCAAGCTCGTGTACTAGGACTAATATTCCTATTGTAATTAAAAAATAAAATATTGTGCTGATTAATTCCATTTATTTACTTTCTGTATTTTGATTTAATAAAACTTCGTGTTGATGAATCTATATGAATTATTTCTTCAATAGACGGATTTTGTTTCACTTCATATTTTTCTAACGCTGACTTTATCAACTTCGGAATTTTGTCGAATGTGATTTTGCCGTTCAGAAACAACTCTACTGCGACTTCGTTTGCTGCATTCAGAACAACTGGAGCGGTGCCTCCGGCTTCAAGTGCCTGATATGCAAGCGACAGACACTCGAACTTTTCAAAATCTGGTTGAGCGAACGTCATCTCTCGAAGTTTTGAAAAATTTATTCTCGATGAATTGGAGGGCAATCTTTCAGGATAAGTAAGCGCATATTGAATCGGAATCTTCATATCCGGAATACCTAACTGGGCTTTCACCGAACCATCCACAAACTCGACCATCGAATGAATTATTGATTGCGGATGAATTAGGACTTCAATCTTTTCTGCCGGAAGTTTGAAGAGGTAATGAGCTTCGATTACTTCAAGTCCTTTGTTCATCAATGTTGCCGAATCGATTGTGATCTTGCTCCCCATTTTCCAATTCGGGTGATTTAAAGCTTGAGCAACTGTGATACTCGAAAATTCTTTCTTTTCTAAATTTAGAAACGGGCCGCCAGATGCTGTTAAAATCAGTTTGGAAATATTTTTAATATCTTCACCAACAAGACATTGTACTATGGCGCTGTGCTCGCTGTCGATTGGTATCAATTCGGTTTGATGGTCTTCGAGGAGTTGCGTTATAATTTCACCAGCAACAACCAAAGTTTCCTTGTTCGCAAGCGCTACTCTTTTGCCCGCTTTGATTGCTTCTATAGTCGGAGTTAAACCTGCAAAACCAACGAGCGAGTTGATAACGATATCGACATCGGGGTGCGAGGCGATTTCTTTCAAACCGTTTTCGCCAATCAGAACTTTTAAAGAGCTGCCAAATTTTTGACGCAAGAATTCCGCCGATTCATTGTCCATTACAACTACACCGTCGGGGTTGTGCTTCTCGATTTGCTCGGCGAGCTGATTTATCCCTTTGTTCGCCGATAGATAGGCAACGTGGAACTTATCAGGAAATTTTGAAATAACTTCCAAGCTGTTTTGCCCGATAGAACCGGTTGAACCTAAAATTGATATGTTTTTAATTTTTTCCAAAAGATTGAAATAGCGTATAAAAATCAAGCCCCGAATTTATCCTGCGGGGCTGGAATTACGTTCTAAAATTACGGAAATATGCAGTTAAAGGCAATTGGTTATCCTCGGTAGATGTTGACTGGTGGAAAGGAAGAAGGGGAGAACGGGTGAATCGGTGAAACAAAAAACCCCGATTGTTAAAAAACGATTCGGGGTTTTGGGCAAAACATTTTTTTGAAAATTACTTCGCTAAAAGCATCTTCCTAACAGAAACAAAACTACCAGCTTGTAACTTATAAAAATATACGCCGCTTGGTAATCCGCCGTTGGTGGACACTCCAGAAAATTCTACCGTTTTATAACCAGCATCCTGATACTCTGCTACAAGAGTAGCTATCTCTCGACCTAATACATCAAAGATTTTTAGGGATACAAAATTAGGTTCAGGGATAGTGTAACTGATTTTGGTTATCGGGTTAAAAGGGTTTGGGTGATTGTCGAACAATTCGTAACTAACAGGTAACTTCTCCGATCTCACACTTTCATTTAAACCACCCTTTTGGGCCAATGTTAGAGTTTCTTTCTTTTCTTCGGGTATTGTTACATACCTTCCACGCGAAACAAATATAAACGAGCGATTCATACCCTCTGATAGAGGTGGGGCAGTGAAAATTAAATCAACCCATTCCTGCGGATTTAATTCTACCATGTTTCCATCGCTATTTTGTAGTAAAGAGGTAACATCACCGTCCTGCGAATGTTCGGCTGAAATCAGTTCAGATTCATGTAGCGTATAATCCAAATTAAGTTTATTGCTTAATTCTATATAATCTAATTTTGCTGTTCCTGTCCAAGCAATACCAATATCAATATTTGTTTCTTTATGATTTTGCACATCCACAGGCACCCATACGTACGACATATTTTTCCGTGCT
>JAUXOG010000022.1 GCA_030682385.1 Bacteroidota bacterium | reverse complement strand
AAGCTTCACCTCAATCATCTCGACCATTGGTTTGCTGTGAACAAGATATTGGATGAAAAGCAGCAGAAAATTTGGAAAGAAAAACTTGAGAAACGGGGCGGTACCGGTATGAAAGGTATGATGAAAGAATTTGGCGGCAGAGGTAAAAAAATGATGCATCGTAAAATGGACGATTGCGATAAGCCTTGTTGTGATAAAGATTAATCACGATTTCAATATCCCGTTAGTGAAGAACATTAACGGGATTTATTTTACCAATCGGGATTTGTAGGTCTTACATCAATCTCGCTAACCATAACATTGCGAGGCATCGATAAAGCATCTACAACAACTTTTGCTATATCTTCCGGCTGCGGCATTTGAGACGGGTTTTTTACATTATCAGAGAATGAAGTATTAACCGACCCCGGACAAATAGTTATAACTCGAATATCGTTCTGCCTTACTTCTAACATCAAACTACGAGCAAAACCGATTACCGCCCACTTTGTCGCGGAATAACCGGCGCCACCTACAAAAGCATTTCTCCCTGCCAACGAGGAAATATTAATTATATCTCCGCAGTTCTGTTTTATCATATAAGGCAACACCGATTTTGTTGCTAAAAATAATCCACGCATATTTACCGAGAACATTTGGTCGAACTCTTCCAATTTCATTTCTGCTACTTTCGAGAAGTAACCTACACCTGCATTATTCACAAGTATATCAATTTTCCCGAATTTGGTAACGACTTCTTGAACAATATTATCAACGTATTGTTCGTCAGAAATATCAGCAAAGATGGGCAAGGCTTTCCTTCCGATTTTTTCGATGATATCCGCAGTAGATTTTAATTCCGATAATGTTCTCGATACAAGTGCAACATCAACTCCCTTTTCAGCCAGAGCTATTGCAATCGATTTTCCGATGCCCCTGCCTGCACCAGTAACAATCGCTACCTTGTTTTGTAATTCATTCATTCCAAATCTCCTAATGTTGGCCGTATAATTAATTCTTCTACAAAAGCATCTTTTAATTTTAAACGATAAAGCGACAGTACAGTTTCCGCTATACTTTTTGCGTCCATCATTTTGTTTGAAAGTTTGTGCAGCTTACCTTCCCAAATTTTCGTAGAAGTTGCACCCGGAAAAATTGTTATTATCTTTACGTTATGTTGACGTACTTCTTCACGCAACACACGAAGCATAGCGACAAGCCCGGCTTTTGCGGCACTGTAAGCGGAGGAATTTTTGAAAATCTTTGTTGCAACCACCGATGCTATGTTTATTATCCATCCCTCTTTTCGTTTAATCATATTTGGAATAACTTCTTTGATACATAAAAACGAACCCCTTAAATTTATTCCGACAATTGAGTCGAATTCCTTCAGCGAAGTCCTTTCAAACGAGTGGAAAGAGGTAATCCCTGCATTATTGATTAGAACATCTACCCCGCCTAATTTTTTTTCGATTAGATGATGTGTTTTTGAAATTGCCGATGCCTTACCAATATCACACCGATAAACAAATGCTTCGCCGCCAAGTTTTGTAATCTCTTTTTGAACGGAGTTAAGTTCTCGCACCGTTCGTGATGAAAGTACAACCTTACAGCCAATCAATGAAAACTGAATTGCTATCTCTCTTCCGATACCTCTCCCTGCACCTGTAACCCAAACAACAGGTTGTCGAAATTCTTGAACCATTTTGCGTTACACTAATTTAGTTGAAATTAATTTCAGGAATTCATTTCTTGTTTTTTCGTCTTCGCGGAACGAGCCCAACATTGCACTCGTAGTCGCAAGCGAATTTTGTTTCTCAACGCCGCGCATCATCATACACAAATGGCGGGCTTCAATTACAACTCCCACTCCATCGGGTTCGAGTGTTTCGTATAGTGTATCGGCAATTTCTTGTGTCATCCGTTCCTGAACTTGAAGCCTACGACTAAAAACTTCTACGATACGTGGTATTTTACTCAATCCCAAAATTTTTCCATCAGGAATGTATGCTATGTGCACTTTCCCGTAAAAAGGTAAAAGATGATGCTCGCACATACTGAAAAAATCGATATCCTTTACTATGACCATCTCATTATATTTTTCACGAAAAACTGCACTCACCAAAATTTGTTTGGCATCTTTATCGTAGCCGCTCGTAAAATATTCCCACGCTTTCGCAACGCGGGCGGGTGTCCGCTGCAAACCTTCGCGGTTCGGATTTTCACCTACTAATTCTAAAATTCCTTTGATATGATTCTCGAAAGCTGAAGAGTCGATTTTCTTTTCTGCCATACTATTCTCCCCGATATTCGGTAAAGTTTTTTGCCGTTTCTGAAATTTGGATGGAATACAATTTCCCAAGTTTGATTTTAGGATTTAATATCTTCCAAAATATTCTTGCAAGATTCTCTGTAGTCGGAATTACTCCTTGCAAAAAATCTACATCTACATTTAAATTTTTGTGGTCAACATGGTTAATTATCTCTTCTTTGATTAAGTCGGAAAGTTTTTTCAAATCGATGATCATTCCTGTTTTCGGGTCGGGCTCACCCGCTACCGTTACAGATAATTCGTAATTGTGGCCATGTCCGGCAGGATTTGAGCATTTTCCAAAAGTTTCTAAGTTCTTTTCGTCAGTGAACGACTCGTTGAAGAGACGATGCGATGCACAAAAATATTCTTTTCTTGTTATATATACCATAATTATTTATTTAATGCTTCGTAAACTTATTATATGTTTTGTAATATTTCTTCGGTATGCCCTGCGACTTTAACTTTTCTGAAAATGGTTTTTATTTTTCCTTCTTCATTTATGATAAAAGTTGAGCGTTCAATACCCAAATATTTCTTCCCTAAAAATGATTTCTGTTTCCAAACACCGTATGCTTTGGATACTTCTTTGTTCTCATCGCTTAACAATAGAAACGGTAATTCATATTTGTCACTGAATTTTTGATGCGACTGTATTGAATCGGCACTGATGCCTAAAATAACCGCTCCCCGTTTTTGTAATTCAGAATAATTATCCCGGAACGAACACGCCTCCGTTGTGCAGCCCGGCGTCATATCTTTCGGATAGAAATACAAATCAATTTTCTTCCCCGCAAAATCATTTAAAGAAATTATCCTTCCATCTGTTGAAGGAAGTTTGAAAGCTGGAGCTTTCTGTCCGATTTTTAGTTCAGCAACAGTTTTCTCTTCCATAATTATCTCTTTCCGATTTTATATGGAAGGAATATTTTTTTTAATTTCGTCGTAAGGAGGGTCGTTGGCTGGGATATCTGAAACCCAGCTATATTTTATTTCACCATTTTTATTTAAGATAAACACAGCCCGTTTAGCGGCAGTATAACCTTTCATGTTTGCAAAATCGTTATACACGCCACCGTACATTTGCGAAACTTCACGTGTGTAGTCGCTCAAAAGCGGAAAGTTAAGCTTGTTTGCATCGGCGAATGCCTTGTTGGAAAACGGTGAATCAACGCTCACTCCGATTACCTGAGCATTCATGTTATTGAAATTCGCCATCGCATCTCTGAGGGCGCACATTTCCTTCGTACAAGGGCCAGTAAAAGCACCCGGAAAAAAGGCAAGTACTACATTCTTTCCTGCAAAATCGTTCAGCGATTTTAATTGCCTTTCGGTATCTAATAATGAAAAATTAGGGGCTTTTGAACCAATTTCTATACTCATATATAATTCCTTTCTTTATAATTTATGTTTAAACGATGTGAAAATTTAGAGAAAAATATTTCTAAAAACAAATACTAAAAATCAACTCTAATTGTTCCACCAAAATTATGATGCTCAATATCGGAAATCAAATTTTCGTTTTTAGTTAAATTCCATTCGTATCTTAAATCAAACCATACTTCGTTAATTATTTGGTACGATAGATTAAATTGTCCTACATATTTTTTATGGGGTATTCCATCTAAAAACTTTGTGGGTGGTATATCGAGTCCTTCACGCAGTGGCTGTAAAAAATCGCCACCGACATTTTTTATTAAAATGCCCGACGAATCATACGAGTTCTCGCCCGAGCGTTGGATTTCGAATTGAGTTGTTAATGTTAAACGATTAGTTATTAAATGATCTAACCTGAAGAACCAACTTTCAGCATTCGGACCGATTTGAGTACCCAATAAAACATTGTTGCTCGAATACTCATTCTCGCGTGAACGGTTATGCGAGAACATATAAGGATCGACGCGTGTGTATTCGAACATCAAATTTGTATTTGGTATATTCAGCGGGTCAACAGCCATCAAACCAAATTGAAGAGCATATTTATTTTCCCATCTGTCCTTCCCCAATTTTGGTATTTCGATATCATCAAAAAAAAGTGTGCTTTGTATTTCGTAACCTTTAAATGGGCGAACTTGAACATCGAAAGCAAGAAAACCGTTGTCTCTTTCCTGGCGCGACCTCTGCACCGATTCGAAAAATGTCAGCGGATTCAAATATCCCAAATCGACCGAACGGTTGCTATATATTGATAATTCTTGAATACCTAAATCTAAATAATTATTGATAATAAATTCAAACCGATGAGCAGCGATGTATTTATCAGCCACAACCGGTTCGCTAGCGCCGTTATTTAGCGGTAAGCTATTACCGGGTTTGCCGAGAAGCCAACCATGTAAAAAGATGTATTTAAAATTTTTATAATCAACATCCATCCGTACAGCATCGAAAACACGATGATAATCGGAAATAAAGAGCTTATCGCCATAACTGTTTCCCCATAAAACCCGCTCTCTTCCCACTTGTGCAGAAATTATTCCAGCGTCATATCTCAGATACCCTTCAACGAAATCAAAATTTTTTGCCTCAGGAGTTGTGAGTGCAAAACTTTGACTGATGCGTTTATCACGCTGAAGCACCGCACGGCTTCCCCAGAATTGTGCATTAGTAAGTTGGAAGTAGTAACCTAATTTGTCGTATATCGTGCCGCGTAATCTGGGACCGACTTCAACGAATGAAGCGTTCGCGTGCAAACCATCACCGGTCGAACGTCTGAAATCTATATTCATCAAACCATCTACGAAAAGTGCGAGAATACTATCTGAGTAAGCATAAATATGTTTCTCTTGATCGTGGAAAGTTCCGCGCACCATTCCGGAAACCAAATCGTTACGTCCGCCGAATAAAGAGAATGAATTATTTAGTAATTTTCTGATATCGAATTCAAATTCAATTAAGTAATCGTTTAAAAAATTATTTTCGGTGTTTGTAAGTTGCGTTTTATTTTCTTGAACCTGCACGATGAAATGCGCAACTTCTTCACGCGAAAGTGGAAGAACCGCATCGTGATAATTGCTGATGATATTTTTTAATTCCATCCGTTTCAAAAAACTGTAAACCGGATGGTTTGCCGGGACATTTTCCGTTTGTGAGTATGAAAGGCTCCACAATAAAAGAATTAAAACAGATTGAAATAGTATTTTTGATTTGTTATTCATAAAATTTAATAATACAAACCGAACCAAATTACTTTGGGGGAAATTTGAATTGCGGGTGTTGGAAATTTAAAATAATTTAACCCTTCACCAATAGTTTTTAGGAACTCGCTATGTTGGGGAATTATCTCTGAAAAATCCAAATCGGGTGCAAGCAATAACATACCGTATTGCTTTGATTGGTCGTTTAGATTTCTGACACTGTAACCGACCGACAAATTAAGAAAATCCGGAAATATTTTGGGGAATATTTTTCCTGCTTTTATACTGAGCCAAAAAGTTTGACCTTCATAGTCATCTATTGGTGTGTGTGTTTGTCCGGGAATATTTCCGGCTTTTCCATACTGCCGCGGATAATAACTTGCCTTGAATCCAAGATTTTTAAATTCCGGAACGTAGTATTGCAGCAACGGATAGAAACTGCCCGCGATATTTGCCGCAGCATCAACCCTGTCGAATCCCCATTGTGAATAACCGTCTTGAACTTCAACGAACGATAAAAACAAACTTCCACCAATCGCCCCTATCCAATGAGAAGTTTCCTCGCTCAAACCGGCCCAGCGGTACGAATTGGTTAAAATAAAATTAGTAAGGGCGCCATCCCAAGCATGCCCGATTTTGTCAACCGATTTACCATAAACTAAATCTTCTTGAAAGTGAAAAGGTTTCCGCCAATGCTTCCACCATGCATTAAGCTGATAATGATAGACTGCAGTGCCGGCACCTAATACACATCCACTGACTAAAGCCACCCTATTATAATTTATCGTATTGGAAGATGTGCTTATGGTGTAAGAAGAGGTTGAATCAATCAGAGATGAAAATGAAGAACCCAAACTATTTTCTGAGATTATGCTAAAAGATAAAAATAATATTAAAAACAGTTTCTTCATTTTCCGGGAAATATTTTTTTCTTGAAGTAATCCAATGTCTTTATTAAACCCTCACGTCGATTAACTTTAGGTTCCCAATTCAAAATCTGTTGCGCCCTCGTAATATTCGGTTGACGGATTTTTGGATCATCTTCTGGCAGCTCCTGAAAAACTATTTTACTTTTACTCCCTGTTATTCCGATAATTTCCTGCGCCAGTTGAAGCATCGTAACCTCATCGGGATTACCGATATTTACCGGATTAATTTCGTTAGAACAAAGCAAGCGATAAATTCCATCTATTAAATCGTCCATATAACAGACGCTACGGGTTTGAGAGCCGTCGCCAAAGACGGTAACATCTTCACCTCTCAATGCCTGCGACATAAATGCCGGGATAGCTCTACCATCTTCAACACGCATGCGTGGACCGTAAGTATTAAAAATCCGGACGATACGGGTTTCGACTCCATGAAAACGGTGATAGGCCATAGTTAAAGCTTCTGCAAATCGCTTGGCTTCATCATAAACTCCACGAAATCCAATCGGGTTCACGTTGCCCCAGTATTCTTCAGTCTGCGGATGTATCAAGGGATCGCCATAAACTTCTGATGTGGATGCCAATAGAAATTTTGCCATCTTCGCCTTTGCGAGTCCGAGGGCTTTATGAGTTCCTAGCGATCCTACTTTCAAAGTTTGAATCGGGAGTTTCAAATAATCGATTGGGCTTGCGGGTGATGCAAAGTGGAGTATGTTATCGACCTTTCCCTCAATGAAAATATATTCGGTAATATCGTGTTTGATGAATTTAAAATTTTCATTACCTAATAGATGCGAAATATTTGCGACATCACCTGTTATTAAATTATCAATGCAAACAACCTTGTGGTTTTCTGAAAGTAATTTATCGCACAAATGTGAGCCGAGAAAACCTGCTCCGCCTGTTACGACAGAAACAATTTTATTTGCCATTTATTACTCTTCTTCCAATTGAATAATATGCGAAACCTGTTTCTACCATTGCTTCGGGATCATATATATTCCTTCCATCAAAAATCGCATTATGTTTCATCAATTTTTTCATTTTATCAAAATCGGGGCGGCGGAATTCGTTCCATTCTGTAACAATAACCAACGCTTCAGCATTTTTAAGAGCATCGTAATTGTTTTCAAAATATTTAATTTTGTTCCCAAAAATACGTTTAGCTTCGTGCAAAGCTACGGGATCGTGGGCTTGAACTTTTACTCCCCGTTGTAATAACTCGTTAATAATTGTAATCGAAGGCGCTTCACGCATATCGTCGGTATTCGGTTTAAATGAGAGCCCCCAAACTGCGATTGTTTTTCCTTTAATATTATTGTTAAAATATTTTAAAAGTTTTTTCACAATCAGTTTTTTCTGATCGCGATTTACTCTTTCGACCGATTTCAGGATTTGAAAACGATAACCGTAGTCGGAAGATGTTTTCACAAGCGCAGCAATATCTTTTGGGAAACAAGAACCGCCGTAGCCAACTCCGGGAAAAAGAAACTGATATCCAATCCGCTCGTCGCTTCCAACACCGAGACGAACATTTTTCACATCGGCGCCAACACGCTCGCATATATTTGCAATCTCATTCATGAATGTAACCTTTGTAGCTAACAGAGCATTAGCGGCATATTTGGTCAATTCTGAACTTAACTCATCCATAAATATAATTGGTTTGCCCGTTCGGACAAATGGAGCATACAAATCGCCCATAATTTTACGGGCTTTTTCGCTGAGCGTTCCAATTACAACACGGTCGGGTTTAAAAAAATCATTTATCGCTGCCCCTTCTTTTAAAAATTCCGGATTCGATACAACATCAAATGGATGTTCGGTTTCCTTCCGAATTATGTCCCGCACTTTGAATGCAGTTCCTACAGGCACAGTGCTTTTGTTTACAATTACTTTATAGCTGTTCATGTATTTGCCGATTTCTTTTGCCACTGCTAACACGTGCTTTAAATCGGCTGACCCGTCTTCCGATTGTGGAGTTGGCAATGCCAAAAATATTATATCAGTTTTTTTAACCGCCGATTCTAAATCGGTAGAAAATTTTAACCTCTTTTCGTGTATGTTTTTTTTTAAAAACTCCTCTAAACCCGGTTCGTAAATGGGTGTTTTCCCTTTTTTCATTGTTTTAATTTTGTTGATATCGTTATCAACGCAAATTACGTCATTACCACTCTCGGCAAAGCAGGTTCCAGCTACTAACCCGACATATCCGCTTCCAACCACACTAATTTTCAATTTTATTTCCTTTCATTTATTTTAATTATTTAAAGAAAATCTGCATAAGTATATCAAATATTTTAGTCTTTTTCAAGATTCACGATTATAACATACAATTTTTTCGGACCGTGAACACCTGTTACCAAAACTTTTTCGATATCCGCAGTCCGGCTCGGTCCGGAAATTATGGTAACGCAATTCGATTCTACAAATAAATTCCGATCCTTCAACAATTTCACAGCTACACTCAAATCAGAAACGAGATTGGCTGCTTCTGATACGATGATACTTGCTTCCGGTAGAAGCGAAAGCAAACGTGGTTCATTATTGCTCGCTATTAGAATTGCACTACCAGTTTGAGCTACAAGATATTCGCCATAACTAATACCTACATCAGTTACAGCAAGTCCCTTTTTAAATTCTTCATCGGTAGCAAACTCTTCAACATATTTTATATCGAGAGAGCTATCAAGGGAAAGATTTCCTTTTAACCAAAGCTTATTATTAATTGCTGCCGAGGTGTATTGATTTTGTTTAATGATTGAGGAGATTATTTTTGCGGCATTTTCATAATTAGAAGCAACGAAACATTCTCCATTAATTATTTCGAGTTCAGATTTGAATTGTGCTATTAATGCGTTATGATTCATCGTTAGAAATTATTTTGAGAGTTCACTTTCCCAAATTTCGTGAAAGGATTTTTCAGCCAGTTCCGGAATATTTTTGTATGCCAACCATCCGTGAACTTTTAAACCGTCTTGTAACATCAGCGGTTGGAGAAAGTGCATTATCTTTGATGATAAGTTATAAAGAAAAACATTTTGCATCACTCTACGCCATACTCTGAAAAGTAATTTTTCGATAAATGGTGTATAGCTTCTTTCAACAGCTTGACTTCTTATCCAGAGTAATGTGTGATGAATATTAATTTTAACGGGACAAATTTCAGTGCAAGCCCCACAAAGAGATGACCCGAAAGCCAAATCTTTCCCGTTACAGAAAGATGACATCGCCGGTGTAAGAATCGAACCGATAGGACCGGGATATACTGAATCATAAGCATGACCTCCAACTGACTGATAAACTGGACAAATATTCATACAGGCACCGCATTTTATGCAATAAAGTGCGGAATTTGTTTCAGGATTTTTGAGAAGTTTCCTCCTCCCTTTATCCAACAGGATCACAAATATTTTTTCAGGACCGTCGATATCGTTCGGACGTTTGGGTTTGTTAATGAATGATACGTAGCTCGTGATTTTTTGACCTGTGGCACTTGTGGGAAGTAATTTTAAAAGTAAAAGCGCCTCATCTACCGAAGGAACTACTTTTTCGATTCCTGTAATTACGATATGGATTTTCGGGATAGTCGTGGAGAGGCGGGCATTTCCTTCGTTTTCAACGAGAACGATAGTTCCTGTTTCAGCAATAAGAAAATTTGCCCCCGATATTCCCGCATCCGCGTTCAAGAATTTTTCACGTAAAATATTTCGTGCATAACCGGTTAAAACAGTCGGGTCGCTTGAATAAGGTAGTCCCAATTTTTCAGAAAAAAGCTTGCCTATTTCTTCTCTCGACTTGTGCAGCGCCGGCGCTGTGATGTGTGATGGTGTTTCACCGGCAAGTTGTATTATATACTCGCCTAAATCAGTTTCAATTACTTCAACTCCGGCTTGTTCAATCTGTTCATTTAGCTGAATCTCTTCTGTAACCATTGATTTTGATTTCACTACCAACTTTGCAGAGATGTTTCTTAATATTTCATTTATTAAAACGTAAGCATCTTCACCATTAGTCGCACGCATTACTTGCACACCATTGTCTCGACATTTATTCTCAAATAATTCTAAATAGTAATCCAAATTATCTATTGCATTTTTTCGTATATGATGAGCTTTTTCGCGTAATAACTCCCACTCATCGAAATCTTCGATTACAGATTTTCGTTTCAATAATGTTAGCTCAGTTGCTTTTTTTACATTCAAACGAAGCTTCTCATCAAGAAGACTTCGTCGTATATTTTCTCTGAAATATTTTGGAGAAATATTTTCCATAGTTTATAAATTGCTAATTGCTAATTGC
>JAUXOG010000010.1 GCA_030682385.1 Bacteroidota bacterium | reverse complement strand
TATTACTTTTAAAAGTAATATGCAAGGCAATTAAAATGATTTTTCGATTTTAGCCCATGTATCTTTAAGAGTTACAGTGCGATTGAATATTAGCTTGCCATCTGTCGAATCGTAATCGGCACAGAAATATCCAAGACGTTCAAACTGGTATTTATCTTTCGGTTTAGATTGGTTCAAACTTTTTTCTAATTTACAATCTGATAATATTTCAAGAGAATTCTGATTGAGTGTCTCTTTCCAATTATCTCCGCTCGGATTATCAACGTTGAACAAACGGTCGTATAACCTTACCTCGGCATCAACTGCATGAGGCGCCGATACCCAGTGAATCGTTCCTTTTACTTTTCGCTGACTATTTGGAGAACCGCTTTTAGTTTCCGGATCGTAGGTACAATGAATTTCTGATATTTCGCCCTTTTCATTTTTAATTACATCCACGCATTTAATGATGTAAGCATAACGAAGGCGGACTTCATTACCGGGTGAAAGCCGGAAATATTTTTTTGGCGGGTCTTCACGAAAATCGTCCTGTTCGATGTACACTACTTTTGAAAACGGAATATTCCGGGTCCCCATACTTGCGTCTTCCGGATTGTTCACTGCTTCAAGTTCCTCAACCCGATCATCAGGGTAATTTAGTATTATAACTTTCAACGGACGCAAAACTGCCATAACACGCATTGCACGTTTATTCAAATCCTGCCGCAAGCTATCTTCGAGCAGCGCTACGTCAATCATGTTTTCGCGTTTTGCTACACCGATACGGTCGGCAAAATGATGCAAGGATTCAGGAGTATATCCGCGGCGACGCAAACCGCATATTGTTGGCATCCGGGGATCGTCCCAACCTTTTACATAACTTTCTTCAACAAGTTGGAGTAATCTTCTTTTACTCATAACGGTGTAAGATAAATTGAGTCGCGCAAATTCAATCTGTTGAGGATGATGAATACCAAGTTCATTTATGTACCAATCGTAAAGTGGCCGATGGTCTTCAAATTCTAATGTGCAAATGGAATGTGTTATACCTTCGATTGAATCGGATTGACCGTGCGCCCAGTCGTATGTTGGATAGATGCACCACGTATCGCCTGTACGATGGTGCGTTGACCTTAAAATTCTGTACATAATCGGGTCGCGCAAATTGATATTAGGAGCTGACATATCTATTTTTGCACGCATTGTTCTTGAGCCGTCGGCAAACTCACCTTGAAGCATGCGTGTAAATAAATTCATATTTTCCTCGACGGAACGATTTCTAAACGGACTATCTTTACCGGGTTCAGTAAGAGTTCCGCGATAATCGCGTATTTCATTGGCAGTTAGGTCGCATACGTAAGCTTTTCCTTTTTTTATCAACTGAACAGCGTACTGATACAACTGTTCAAAATAATCTGAGGCATAATATTCTCTATCCTCCCAATCAAATCCTAACCAATGAACATCTTCTTTAATCGAATCCACATACTCAACATCTTCTTTGCTTGGATTAGTATCATCGAACCGCAAATTACAGAGTCCTTTATAATCGCGTGCTATCCCGAAGTTCAAGCAAATCGATTTAGCATGACCGATGTGCAAGTATCCGTTAGGTTCGGGGGGGAAACGTGTTTGAACTTTTCCGTTATATTTGTTCGTTTGCAAATCATCATTAATAATTTCGCGTATAAAATTTGTACGGATAGCAGCATCGCCGTTGATATCGTTTTTATTTTCTTGGTTGCTCATTCTCAGAATTTTATTTTATTGATTGCAGTTTCTATTCTCTTAATTACTTCTTCTTTCCCTAATGTAAAAAGAATATCGTAAAGTCCGGGACCCTCCCCCATTCCTGATACTGCTAAACGTGTGGGATGAATCAGTTTTCCGGCACCAATTCCTAATTGTTCGGCAGTTTTTTTAAGGGCTGTTTCGTAATCTTCTTTTGTTGGATTTTGCAGAAGTGAATATTCTTTTATTAATTTAGACAATTGGTTCGGGGTTTCTTGTCTCCAGTGTTTTTTCAATACATTTTCATCATACGACTGCGGTTGTTCAAAGAAGTAGCTGCTTTTTTCTAAAATACCTGAGACATAATTTATTCTAACACGCATTGCACCGATTACATTTGCTAAATACTCATCCGATAAATTCAAACCTTTGTATTTTGAATTTGATAAAATCTCTTTTAATATTGGAATCAAATCTTCATTCGTTTTTTGATGAATGTGTTGGAGGTTTATCCAGTTGAGTTTCTCGATATTGAATATAGCGCCGGCTTTACCAACGCGTTCGAGCGAGAACTCTTTCACTAATTCATCAAGTGAAAATATTTCCCTTTCATCGCCGGGATTCCATCCGAGAAATGCAACGAAGTTAACCAATCCTTCTTTCAAATATCCCTTGGCTTTATAATCTTCGACAGCAACATCTCCCTGCCTTTTACTTAATTTGCTGCGATCGGCATTCAACAAGAGTGGAAGATGCGCAAGTTTTGGAATTTCCCATCCGAAATATTCATACAGTAGAATATGTTTCGGTACACTCGGCAGCCACTCTTCACCGCGTATAACATGTGTTACTTTCATCAAATGATCGTCAACAACATTTGCTAAATGATACGTTGGATAACCATCCGATTTTATCAGCACCTGATCATCAATCAGGTCGCTTGCAATTTCTACTTCTTCGCGTATCAAGTCGTGAAATTTGATGATGCGGTTTTCGGGAACTTTCATACGGATAACATACGTACTTCGGACGGCTAAATTCTTTTCGATGTCCGATTGTGAAAGTTTTAAACAGGTTTTATCATACTTTGCAAAAGCACCCGTTCCTTCTAAATCATCTCTCATTTTTTCAAGTCGCTCGCTTGTGCAGAAACAATAATAAGCTTTACCATCATTCACAAGCTGTTCTGCATATTTTCTATAAATATCAAGCCGTTCGGATTGAATATAAGGACCGAAACTTCCACCTTTTTTCGGACCTTCGTCGAAGTCTAAACCAGCCCACCGCAGAGTATTAATTAGGTTTTCGACAGCCCCTTCAACATAGCGAGTTCTATCAGTATCTTCGATGCGGAGTATGAAAACACCTTTGTTTTGGCGAGCGAAGAGATAGTTGTATAACGCTGTTCGCAAGCCACCGACGTGAAGATAACCGGTTGGACTTGGTGCAAAGCGGATGCGGATTGTTTTGGATATCATTTATAAGATTTTATTTTTGTGTTGTAAAATTTTCGATTTAAAAATACAAATAAGTTATTAGTAAATCAAGATAACAAAAAAGGGTGATTCAATTGAATCACCCTCAGCGGAGAGGGAGAGATTCGAACTCTCGATAGCAGTTTCCCACTATGACGGTTTAGCAAACCGTTGCCTTCAGCCACTAATTGCCTTTTTTCAATTCATTTTCAGCAATTATTTTTTAGGTGGTTACCTTTTTGGTTACCAATTGCCATAAAAAAATGCTCTCCGGCAAGTTAGGCTCTCTCACAAACCCGCAGCACCGAAAAGCATTAATATTTTTATCTGAGAGATTTAACTTTTTAAACTGCATCGGTAATTTACCACAGCAATTTTCAAAATGCAAATTTTCAAGAATCCTTTTCAACCCTCGATTGACTGAGTTCATTTAGTATTTGGAATATTTCTTCATCTAATAACGATTTTATTTCTCCGATAGTTTGCATATTCAATAATCGTGATGAAACTTTGTTCGGGAATAATAATAATTTGTTTTTGAAAGCTACTATAACTCTCTCCCATACTACCTTAATCTCATCAAGGCTAACAAGCTTGCCTTGTTGCTTCGCAAGTTCAATTTCCAATAGTTTCCGCTCTACCTCAATCTTTCGAAGTCTCTCTTGCTTTATATCTCCACTGCCGGTTTCGGATTTCTCTTTCAAAACAGAATATCTCCACTGCCATATCTCGTTTAAATGAAAACGACCTCGAGCAAGCTTTGGCATTCCGTTCTTGACGTATTCCGATATTGTAGCCGGTGTTCGTTGCCACAACTTGCAAAGCTCCGTTGTGCTGATTATTAGTTTTTCTTTCATAAATATAAACCTACATTTTTTTTGTTTCACCTAAAAGTATTCCGAGCGTTTCGCACCCGCAAACATTACCTTGTGGGAGGACCCAAACATTTTTTGTTTATCGGTTTTTCTATCCCTCGACTTATGTTTAGCAAAAAATCAAGCTCCTCATCGGTTATAATCTCATCAGGAAACTCCTGAAGCTCCTTGTTATCGTTTTGATTCACGATTGAATATATAAACCGATTGTATAACTTCAAGAATTCTTTTAATTCTTTTCTTTTGTTTTTCATTCCATCACCTTTTAAAATGGTTTACCATCCGTTGTAAAGTTTAAACTTTTTTTATTCATATAAATCTCAATCTTGCCGGTTGAACCTCTACGATTTTTCAAGACCCCTAACTCCAGCTTGATTGAATCCTCTGTATCTTCAGCATCAACCCTTCTCAAACCAAATACAAAGTCCGCTGCTTCTTCTACTGCTCCTGAGTCCCTCGCTGCCGATATGTCCAGCTCGTCCGTGCCTTGATACTTCCGGTTGATTTGACTCAGGTATATTATCGGAGTGTTTATATCTTTTGCAATAGTTTTAATCTCCCTTGCGATATTTGAAGTCTTCTCATATAAATCCCGACCGCCGCCGGCAATGAGTCCGAGATAATCGATGAGAATTAAACCGCATTTTTGTTTGAAAATATTTTCTTCACTGTGCTGTATTATGTTTTTAATCTGCTCCAGGTTAAGACCCGATTTCGTTACACTGTAAAATGATTGAATCTTTTGTAATTCAGCTTTGACCTCTTGCTCAAAATTTACATTTCCCGACTTGATGAACCGCTCCACATCATACCCGCACTCACCGGTTGATATTTGAATGCTTCTCTCTATAACCGAACTGATAGGCATCTCAAGAGAGAAAAATAAGACCGGCTGCTTTGTGCGTTTAGCATAGTTTAAACCAATCCACTGAAGGAAGGCACTCTTGCCGACAGAAGTCCGTCCGAGTATAACGGCTACCTCGCCGGGAACGAGTCCCCTTATCTTCTCATCTATCGGCTCAAAGCCAAGTTTAACCTTGACCGCATCAAAGGTTGAAACGAACTGTTTGTATTCATTGAACCCGGACCCGATGCTATACACAACAGGTATTGCATCTACCTTCTTATATCGAAAGCAACTTCTAACAATTCCCTGAATTTCATTCTCACTTAATTTTGGATTGTTATTTTGATTCCAAAGTTTTAGCATTACAAGAGTGAGAGTTTCATCGAATCCTTTTGCTACGAACAAACCCGCAAGCTTCACCGCTGCATTGTTTCGATTGCCTTCGGCTACACCTTGCAAAATATTTGTGAACTCATTTACATTTGATTGCTTCGGCTCAGTCTCAACCCGCTTGCATTCAAGGTATAACTCCCGAAGCCCCGAAATTTCCTTTATTTCATCTTCGTATTGCTCAAACTCTCTCGGAGTTTTCGCAACTTCCTGTATCTCGGCAACCGATAAGGAAACTAACTCCTCAAAGGTTATCGGTATTTTATACAACCCTGATTTTGCATTGATAGTATTTTCTAATCTCATCAGCCGGTTAATTTGGTATATTCCAGCATCAACAAATTTAAAGCCCGCAGTCAACTTCAACACCATTTTCTTAACTGTTTTATAAAACTCAATCGAAAATTCCGGCTCTGATATTGCCTTGAATGGTATAGATAAATGAAAGCCCTTGTTTCCAGAAAAGAAAATTGAAACATATTCAATCGGCATATACTCGACCTCAAGGAATCTGATAAACTTCTCGACCTCAGCCTTAACCTCGTGCAAATCCGAACCATCAAAATCGAAATAAAGATAATCGCTGCAATGCTGCCCGCTGTATCCCGACACCGACTTTGTCTTATCAACGTAAATCTTCAAACCATCATCAAAGTAAAACATCGACTTATAACATTCCGACCGTTGACCGTTCAAACTGAACTTATCAGCTTCAATAATCTGATTCCTATTGACCAGCCCACCGATTGCATATTCAAAATATTTCATCTAAAATCCTTTCCATAACTTCTTTAGAAGCATTATAATTTTGTATTTCAGCGGAAGCCCGCACCATATAAAATAAACCGCCCGATAATTCAATCTACGTATCAAAGCCATCGCAAACCACTCATTCGATTTGATTTTTTTTCAGGCTTATTCTTCTTAACATTCTTGTTAGAGTCCCTTTTGTAGTCCCTTTTGTAGTCCACTACTGCACCATTGGATTGATAGTTTTCCCATTTTACAATAGTAATAACGCCAATTTTGTAGGCTGTTCTGTAGTGTATCATTTGCTTGTTTCGAAGATATTTCAAAAACCTTCCAACTGTCTTGCGATTCCACTTCCAGCGTTTGCCTAACGTTGACCACGAATGGAACGACTCACCCGGCTTCAATCGTAACTCGATACCTCGTATAAATACGACCGCTGCTTTATGATTTGCCAATAAAAGCAAGTCAATCCAAGCTTGCATTCGTGTAAATCTATCAGCAAAATACATTTCGTTTTCTTCAATAGACCGATGAAGTTTTATCCAGCCTTCCATTAAGCAACCTCAAACAATGATTGTTGACTGTTTAGCTGCTTCTCAAAACGGACTGCCCGCTCCATCGACCACTGACTCAATTCAAGAAACAGCTGAGGCTCGTATGATGTAGATGCAAAGGCAGCCCGCTTGCCGAATTTTAGAATATATTCCCGGCTTGTTTTTAATTCCCTTTTACCACCGCTTGCATCCTCATACATTATACAAACCCATCGCAAGCCCGGTAGCTCCAGCACCATCTCATTGACGGCAAGACTTCCCGACTTTAAATGTAAATGTTTTTTTTCGTTTCGCTGTGTAATAAACGTGCAATTTGCTTCGTTCCAAGTTCCAATTTGTTTAACTGTCCAGCCGTCCGAAAGCATAACTTGAAAAACGCCCGGCTTATTTGTAGGCGTCAGAGAAATATCTTTCATAACTATTCCTATAAATAAAAAAAGCCAAAGGTATGAACGGATAAGTTCACCTTCGGCTTTTAAAATTCTTTTCAGGTTAATATTTGAATTATATCCGTTCTTTCAAACTGATACAATCTAATATGTCAAAAAAGTATTACCAATGTTTCCGTAAAATTATTTTTAATTTTTATATAGAAACATCGGTAACATCGAAAAACAAGCTAAAAACATCAATTATATTTTGTAGCACCTCGCTTTTTATATCCTAATTCAGCAACCATTTTTGAAGTTTCTTGATAAGAATTTGATTTTCCTGATTTGAAATTATTAAATTCTCCCACATCTAAATCTAATTTTTTTGCTATTTCAAACTTAGTCTCTCGTGAAACTGTTTCACCCGCTTTTAGTCCTAAATTATCACAAATAATTTTACAACTTTTGAGTTTGTAATCCCTTTGTTTCTTATTTATTGGCTCTGCTACTGAAGGAATTTCCTTGACTTCTTTTGTTTCTTCATCTTCAAATATGCCAGCCCGCCTTATAGCTTCAATGTGTTCAAACATACCAGCCCGCCTCATAGCTTCAAACTGTTCTCTGTATTCTTGAATCATTGGACCGTGTTCTCTTGCTATGTTCAGAACCTCAACGATTTCTTTTCTTAGTCTCATCCGTTCACCTCATAAAATAAAAATCCCTCCACCCGTTTCAATACCGTGCGACCGGCTTCCCCCTTTTACAAGGGAACGAGTGAAGGATAATATTTTCTTAATTCGCATCATACTGAAATTATGTCTTACTACAATTTAAACTATTTTCAAACTAATGCAAGAAGAAAAATTAAATTTGCAAAATATGTGTTTATATAACCTTGTCAACCAATTTAAAGTATCCTATTTCACCCATATATCGCTCAGGATTGATTATCTTAATTGAAAGCATCATTGACAAGCCCGTGCATTGAGTCGCTTTGCAAATGTGCATATATCTCCGTTGTCTTAGTTTGTGAATGTCCGGCAAGTTTGCTAATAGCATACAAGCTAACACCCGCCTCAGCCAACCAACTGCAAAAGGTATGTCGCAAGCTGTGAAAGTGTAAACGCTCATTGAGTCCCGAAGCCCGAACATATCGCTTGAATTTTTTAGTAACGTATTGAGGCTTGCTGTTAAATATAAGGGAATGCTCTGAAGTCAAACTCTCTTTACGTTGCATCAAGGTATGATACACAACCTCAGCCATCGGTAAAAGTCTATTCCTTCCCGACTTCGTTGTAAATGTTTCCTTATTCCGAACCTGAAGCACCCGCTTCTTAAAATCAATATCGCTCCATTCCAATGAAAGCAATTCACCCAACCGCAAACCTGTATAAGCTGCAATGATAACCAACTCCCGAAAATCATTCTCTACAATTGCAGTGAGTAATAAATTAAAATCTTGCTTTGTTAAAAATAACGGTATAAGCTCAGGAGTTTTCGGCTTCTCGACCTTACGGAACGGATTGACTTCGAGATAATTCCATAACCTCGCTCGCTCGAATGCTGAACTCAAAGAGATGAAATATTTCCTTGCCGTCCACTCACTCGCTTCTAACTTCTTTTGACTTAAAAAACTCTCAATATCTTTAATGGATATTTGATTTAATTGCTTATCGCTGATTATTCTTATAAACTCCCGGAAAGCATTTTTAAAACAAGCTTGAGTTTTTAATGTATGAACACCGCTTGAGTAATTAAGAAACTCTTGCATAAATTCATTCAAGGAAATAGTTTTGAGTTTAGCTCTCCGCTCAGCCTCAGCCTGATTGTAAGACTTTAGAAACTTGAAAGCATCGGCTTTCATCTTACAGCCCGTTGATACCTTCCGCTTGCGACCGCCTTCATCTACAAACCATAGATAATACACTCCGTTCAAACGCCTTGATAAAAACATATTTTCACTCCTTCAGCAACGTTTCTAAGGCAAGAAGCAAGTCAAAAAGATGGTTACCAATGTGGTTACCTAAGTGGTTACCTTTGTGGTTACCAATGTGGTAAAAAATTCACCGAAAATATGCTGCATTGAAAAGGGTAATTTTTAAAATAGCCCTTTTTGTATCAGCGGAGAGGGAGAGATTCGAACTCTCGATAGCAGTTTCCCACTATGACGGTTTAGCAAACCGTTGCCTTCAGCCACTCGGCCACCTCTCCGGATGGAAACAGTGCTGAACTCAATACAAATCGTTCTAAATATATTAAAAGTGTGCTTAATATCAAAATTATAATTAGTTTTGTAATATTTCCGAAATCTTTTTCCTGCCTGTCTTACTTTTAAACCATTTTTCTCGCCTCATCGCTTCACTTCTGCTCGAATATTCTTCGAAGTACAACATCTCCCATGGAATATATCGTTTTGTGGATTTTACTTGACCCGAGTTATGATACTTTAAACGTTTGATAAGGTTGTTCGTTTGACCAACATAGGTTTTATTAAATTGGTTGGAGTATAAAATATAAACTGTTATGCCCATCTTTGAGTAAGATAATTTTATCTTCTGATTTTTCTGATTCAGCAAACCGTTAAAACGGTTAGGCAATTAAGTTTATCGTTTCATTCTTCACCTATTTCAATGTTTGTGAAAAACCGCAGCCGGGTGTTGAGCCCGCTCGACCATCGGGCGAGCTTGTCGAAACACCATCCTTGAACCAATTTAAACTTCTGTTTTCATCGTTGAAACACCCGAGTTTAGTGTGAATTTGTGTAACCTGCCCGACCTGTCTGCCGACAGGCAGGCGGCAGGCGGGTTCGTGGCAAAATAAAGCCACTAAACAGTTTGAGGAGATCTTTTTGCTTTTTTCGTTATAAAAAAACCTCTCCAATTTTTAATCGAAGAGGTCTTTTAAAACATATATTTATTTATTACCTATCAGTACTCAATCGGAATCTTCTGATTATATTATTACCGCTATCAGAGACGTAAAGAGTCTTCGTCATAAACGCCGCACCTTTCGGAGCTTTCATTAGTTTACCTTGACCCGACGCTGCAATTTTTCCGTTACCAAATGATTCGGCTTTGTAAAGACCACGCCTGTCGAATTTATGTATTGAATCGTTTGCCTGATCAATAATAAAAATATCGAGTCGGGAACGATCGATGGTTACTGCGGAAGGTTCGATAAATCTTTTGGGTCTCATAAATTCCGATGGTGTAGTGAATTTTGGCAGCCAACCTTCGAAGTCATAACTTTTATGATAAACCATCCACAAGGCTCCGTACGTCATTCTTCCATCAACAGAACTTTGTATGAGTATAAAATCGTTACTATTCGGGAAAGTTACCAATCCGGTTACTCTTAAAATATCCACAATTCCGGATCCTTCACGAGTTGCCAAATCGCCTATGGGTGTAATCAGTGTATCGTTTTTATTAATCCAGAGGACACGAGTATCGGGATCTATGAAACTTGTATTATCAGGACCATCACGTGCAATTAAATATTGGTTCTCCCTCAAAATTCCGATTCCTCGATAACGTCTTTTTGGTTTTGCAGTTCCTTTGAAAACTGTATCAATACGGGCATTCGCAATAACATGTTCAGCTTCATAAAGATGAATTCGGAAAAGTCCGCCAATTGTATCTCCTGTTGTCTCGCGGATAATTTCTCCCGAGACTAACAAATCCAAACGCAAGTCTTGAGCAAGTGCGATAGGACGGAGAATAGTAATTTCCCCCAAAATTACACCCGCTTCGTTCATCTGAATTATCCGATTGTTGTCTGTATCTGCGATATAAAGGAGTTGGTCGTGCCCCGCAAGAATCGCCGTTGGATTTTTGAATCCTTCGAATGCCGGAAATATTTCAACATACGAGGTGTCACCTAGAATTAAATTTGTAGCTGTAGGGAGAGTTCGTGAATCGAATTCTTCCTGACAGCCGATAATTAGAATTAATGATAAGCTGATTAGTATAAATAATTGTGTTAATTTCATAAGCTTTTAATATGTAAAATTTAATGATATTCTGTGAATGCTGCCTAACCTGTTAAAATTAGAATAAGCATAATCGACATCAATTTTTGCAATACTGATTGGTACTTTCACGCCGGCTCCTAAAGAAATATCCTCTTCCGAAGTTCCATCTTTTCCGAATATACTTTCGCCGATTGTTCGTTTGACTCCTGCACGGATGAAAAACATTTCTTTCCAACTATACTCGCCGCCCAGCCGTATATTTTCTGCATTGTCGTTCGGATGATTTAATTGAATTGAGGTTGTTACACGGTGCATCTCAGTTTGATACGGTTCAAAAGCTATACCCATTTTAAAAAGTGTGGGAGGTGAATAGGATTGAAAATTCGTTATCTTATTTCCATCATATAATTCAACAGTACCGGTGGGAGAAACATCGCCGCCGAAATTTGATACCACGACTGCAAATCGCACTGAACCTAAACCAGTCCAGTAGTAGGTACCTATGTCAACTAAAACGCTTCGCATCTTTAAAATATCTAAAGTTTCCTCTACATACTTCACAGTTGCACCAAAACTGAACTGACTTGTCATTTGTCTTGAATAAGTTAAACCGACTGCTATATCGCTGTATTTAAAATACCGTCCTGTTCCGAACGGATTCGTTTCGTTGGTAATCGGCATATCATCTGTGCTAAGCGATAAAACACTCAACCCAATCACATCGGATGATGAAAGCTTATAAGCCGCACCTATGAAATCGTGGTTGATGTCGGCAACGTATTGTGTGTGTGCGAGGAAAACTTGATGTCCCGGTATGTAAACCAAGCCAGCAGGATTCCAAAATAGTGCCGATGCATCATTAGCTATCGCCACGTAAGCATCGCCGAAAGCAGTAGCACGTGCACCCACTCCAATTTTTAAAAACTGATAAGCTGAAATACCTACACGCTGCCCGCCTAAATTAGGAATAAGTTGAGCATTGGTAATTGTAGTAAATAATATTACTGATAAAAAATACTTTATTATTTTTGAAATATGCTTCATGAAATTCACTCTCATAAAAAGTTTTAAAATCTGAATGATAGACCCATTTTAAAAGTACGAGGGGTTAAATAACGAGCCGCATTGTAAGGCAGCGGGTCGATTGGTGCTGTTAGATCCCGATATACCGGATCGTTCCAATCAACTGGTGTTACTTGTCCGTATTCGTAGGCAGTGCCTGTTATCGGGTTCAGGATTTGAGAATTTTTTCTGTCAAAAATATTCTGCATTTCGAAAGTGAAAACCAATTTCCCGAAACCTAAATTAATATACTTCTCGAAATTTAAATCGACATAGAACCAATCTTGTCCGATTTTGCTATAAGGATTTTCACGGTCGCTTCTATATTCGGGTCTGCCGGTAGTAGGATTAATTCTGTAAAATATTTGTGGAGTATAGCGTTTGCCTGATTGATAAAACACCCTGAGGTAAACATTGTAATCATCCAGGATGCCGCTTCCAAAACCAAATAAGGGATTATTTTTTGCAACTAAGAAATTTATATTTGCAGAACCCTGAAATGGTCTGTCCCAGATTACAAACGATTCTTTTAAGTTTTCTTCAAGTCCCTGCTGGATGTTGAACACGTTCTCGTTAGCGGAAGAACTTTTACCGGTAGCAATATTATATGTACCAGACAAACTTACGCGTAGCATCTTGCCGATACGGGTTTTATATTCTAACTCAAGCCCGCGAACACGTGCATAATCCTGATTGATATAGATTGTATAAACACCCCGGATTGTTCCGATAACAGTTGCACGGAATTGTTTTGCAGTTATATAATCGAAAATGTCTTTATAAAAAGCAGTAACAGTCAGAACATCATTTTCGGTGATCTGATTTCTTAAACCTAATTCGTATGCAACCGTTGTTTCAGGATTCAAATTCGGATTCCCGATTGTTTGGAAAGATGAACGGGAGCGCGTTCCACCTAATTTTGAATAAACAAATTGAGGACGTGGTAATTTTGAAAAATGTCCGTACGAAAAGAATAAAGTTTGGTTATCCGTTACAGGGTGCGAAATACCGAGTCGTGGACTTATACGAGCTTTCCATGAACGTCCGAATAATTTATAGCTGTCTTTTTTAAAATTTTCCTGAATAGCCTGAGGCACCAAAATAGCTGTCCCTTTTTCCATTGCATCATCAACATATTTTCCCGGGAACCAATAATCGAAACGTAAACCGAAGTTCATTATCATTCCGCTCATCGAAACACCATCCTGTGCATAAATTGCACCGAATGCCGGATATACTTTAAATATGTCGTTATCAAAACCTAATGGTTTTATCCATGGCTGAAAAATATCTACCATTTGCATTTCTTGAAAACGGGTTTCAATTCCGGCTTTTAGTTTATGATTATCGGTTGGATTGCTGGTCAAATCAAATTTAAATGTAAATTCATTCAGATGATGGTCGCGCCAAGTTGAAGGACTTCCAAAATCATAAAACCCATCACCGGGTATTACATATATCGTATCTCTTGAATCCGGATTTGGATAAAAATACTCAACCGGATAAGAAACAATGTCTTTCGGCTCAAGGTATTGTTCCCAAGTTTTACCGTTCGCATCACCACGTACGTGTGCCGAGTAATAGCTTAAACGGATTTCGTAAAAAGTTTTTGGATTAATCGTATGTGTCCAACTCAAACTATTTTGTTGATTGATGGATGTAAATGTGTTGGCGCTGTCCGGGATATTTTGGAAGGAAAACTGATAGCCCGGATTTGGCTCTACTCTATCCAATGTTGCTTGCACTGTTTGTGAGTTCTGATCGATTTGAACCGATTGATTGAACGTATAAGCGAGCTTCATAGTTGCTACTGGTCTGTAAGTGAGTTTACCGAGTCCAGAATAGCTATTACTTCTTTTGGGTGAGAAGCGAGTACCATAAAAAATAGATGAATTTAAACCCTTCGGTGCATATAGTTTATATCCATCCGGCTTACCACCGACTATGTTTTCGACCCAACGCGTAAAACCATCAGTCAGGTTTGCATAAAAATTTCCGAAGAAACTTATATTGCCGGGTATGTTCAATCCCAATGCAGGTAATATATATGTTGTAATTGGTTCTGGTCCGCTTAAATTAAAATCGTAAATTTCTGTATTAAAATTTGATCGCGTATTTTCGTTATATCCAAAATGATCACGAAGAATTTGCCATACATGTCGCTTGCTGATAGGGCGCGAATTTTCATTAAATCCAAAATGATCCCGCTTATAGCCAATTGAACCGGAGAAAAATTTTGCACCTTCTTTTGTGGTGATATTTACTACGCCGGAAGTTGCCTGACCATACTCGGCATTATAACCGCCGGTAATAACTTCAACTTCAGCAATTGCCTGAGGTGCAACTTGTAAACCAAAACCACGTCCGGCTAACGGGTCTTGAACAGAAACACCATCAATAAGATATGCATTTTCATAACCTCTACCGCCGCGGATATAAATTTCGTTATCGGCTTGAACTACACCGGTTTGAAGCGAAACAATATCGCGGACATCTTTTACTACAGCAAGTTGGATATCTTCACTGGTTATCGATCGTCGGCTCGATGTTTCTTCGATGTTGAAGAGGGGTCTCTCTCCAATAATAACAACCTCTTGACCAACGGATAAAACAGTTTCTTCTAATTTTACATTCAGTTTTGTTATTTCACCGACAACTACTTTAACACCCGTATATTGAACTGTTTTGTAACCAAGTAAAGTAACCTCGATTGTATATGAACCGGCTGTGATATTTTGAATAGTAAACTTTCCGTCAAAATCGGATGATGCGCCATAGTAGGTGCCTTTGACTATCACGTTCACGCTCGGTAACGATTCACCGGTTGACTTATCGGTTACAGAGCCGCTGATGCTGCCTTTAGGTTGTGTAAAAGCTAATTGTGCAGCTAAGAATAAAATTAAGATAAAAATATTTTTCATTGTTTATAAACTCCAATACGATGTATGAAAATTAACCGCCAAACTCATCAATAAAAACTTTTTTCAAAAATGCCGGGACTCCTTTACCTGCAACCCCAGGTCGAGTGTCCCAAACTTTTTCGCCACCGTTCATTAAGTGCAAAGGTTGGCTCAGGAAAACAAATGTTTTTGCTTCATCAATAACTCCGATGTTCACACGCCCTGTCCAAAATGCATTTGGTGGAACACGCCCCGGTACAGGTGGAATGCTTAAAATATATCTTGCATCGGCACGTTTGTAAATATCACGAACAAACAACGAGTGAGCACCACCTAAAGTTAGAGCAGGATTGAATCTTAATGTCGGATAATATCCGCCGGGATATGTTGAGTCAGGATAAATGGGCCAATCGTTGGGTATGCGGGTGTCAATTAAAACACTTCCAACCAAATCGACTGGTGCAAAATCGACGAGGGCGCCGCGAGGATCGCCTAAGAAGTAACCGAAGCGAGTTGAGTATAAAACTTTGCCGCCAGATCCGTTATACAAATATAATGGAAATTGTGCTACGGCTTGCATGTGCGTCCACGTGTCAGGAATATAATCGGTGAACCAAAAAACATACTCAAAAAGTTTTAATGTCCGTATAAAAGCCGGATTTAAAATCGGTGGAACTAATACACCAACAACGCGATCGGTCGCTCCACGACGGATATCAAGAAGATCGAAATTGCCGAAATTACGAGGTGTGGTAACTCCTTCTAAAGTGTCGATAGCAGCAAAAGCTTTTCTATAAAAATCTAGAACAGTAGCATAGTCGCCGGCGCCGTAGTTTGAAACCGTAAGTAAATTACTCTTAGGTTTTCTTACGAACCATTTCTTCGTACCTTCAGGAAGTGATACCGTCGGACTGTATTCTCCTGCTAAATCCTTTGCTTGCAAATAAATTTTATTAGTGGAATCTAAAAGCAAGCCGGGAACTTGCCCAATTTTGTACATAGTCGGGAAAATACCGATATAAACATCGGCATCTACTTCGCCTGTAGCACCATCGGTTCGTGAACGCGCCGCTTCAAGCGTAATCATATTATGATTAGCTGGAAATTCGAACCACTTTGTGCTGTCGTTCGGGTTATTTAAGTTAATTCTATAACTCTTGATAGTTTTGTCGCCATCTAAGTCCTTGCCAATCCAGCTAAATGTAGCAACTGTATAGGTTGTCTCGGGAGGATGAACTGTTATTAACGGATCGAGCGGGTCGGTGGCGAATGCAACAGTAGGGGGAGTATTTTTAATTGGGAAAATTTGTTTTGCACCCGCTGGGTCAGATGCGCCTTCGATTCCGGGCAAATATATATCTTCAGGATCATAGAAACCATTATAATTTTTATCCCAGTACGGGAATGGTGTTAAGCGAATAATAGCGCCGACTTCAATAGCATCACGAAACGAATTATCCACAGCACGAACAATTACTGTAAATCTTTCGCGTGCAGTATAAAGCGGGAAAGCAATTAACGAATCGTTCTTTACAACCCAACTATAACCAAGAGTATCAGGAATTTGCCCTGCCGTAACACTATCGGTGTTAAAGTAAGAAAATAGATATCCACGGACGAATCCATCGGTGTCTTCGCCCCACCACCGGATTATTTGCCGGCTGATAGTGGGCGACAAGTGATGCGATGTATCTGTTTGAATCCACAGATATGTTTTAGGTAATAAGTTTGCTTTCGGATTATTAGGACCTTCTTTGGTACAACTTAAAAACAGAAGCCCAAACAGTAGAAGAAAAATTCCGATTTTAATATTATTGATCATTAATTACCTTTGATAAATTGTGAATAAACCGTTGAAACGGTTACATTGTGAAAAGTTCTTTGGCTAACCCACGACTTAAGAGGTTGTGTTATAATTCTGTAAAACATATTGTTAACAATTATCTCTTTATAAAATTTTAGTTTCTAATAAGTTATATACTACTATGTTGGTTCATACTTTATTTGTCCAACTGTTCTCCAGCTATATGTTTGAATCCTTTTTATCAGGTTATCAATTCTTTCTACGTTTATTAATCGCTTTAAGTTATATACTGTAGTGTAAAGGTTAATTTCTATAGAAACTTTAAATACACCTCGTAACAACAAGGGTATTTTTCCCATCAAACATCGTATCGTGCCAAACGGATGTTCTACCAGTGTTTTTCTGATTTTCATCTTTTCTTGTACTTCTACCGACAATATCTTTTTCACGTAACTATCTCGCAAACCCTGATTATGATACCTATGTATAGTTCGTCCCTTAATTGACTTTGTACAGCCACTCTTCAACTCACACTCAGAACAATGTTCGCCTCTATACATATTTGCATATGAACTTCTCTTCTTTTTATTCCTTTGCTCAAGCTTTAATCTTTTACCTCCAGAGCATTCGTATTCGTCTTTTTCTTTATCATAAGTAAATATAATATTTTCTTCTGATTTTTTTGTTTCCGGTATTGACACATATACTTCGATACCGTGTTCTCTCTCTACCTCTTCAATCATATCCGGATTATAGTAACCTTTATCGGCATATGCCTCTTTAGGAATTTTCCCAACTTCTTCTTTCAGAGAATCTATCATCGCTGATAGCTGCCTTACATCATTCGATTCCTGACTTACTTCACTGTCGACTATCATCCTATTAGTTTCATCAACTACAATCTGGACATTATATGCAGGCACTTTACCATCTCTGCTTTTCATTAAGTTTGATTCAGGATCGGTCTCGCTATAATACTTACATCCGAGTTCCTCCATTAATTGCTTATGGTTACGTAATTCTTCAACTTCTTTACGCAACTTGATAATCTTGTCCAACAATTCCTGATTTATATCGACTTCTCCTTCTTTGTCTTCTAATTCCTCTATAATATCTTCACTTATGTCGTTCTTTGATAACCTATTTAAATATTCTTCTATCTTTTCGTCCATTCGTTCTAATCGCTTATTTATCTTTTTTATGCTTAACATATCACGCTTAGCATTAGCTTTTATCTTACTGCCATCTATTCCCACCTTTTCCAGTTTTATATATCCCTCTCCAACTAAAAACTCTCTGAATTTCTTTGTCACAAACTTAATCTCATTCCCATTACATTTGCGAAAATTTGATATTGTCCAATGATCAGGGTGTAAATTCCCTAATAACCAGATCAACTCGTTGTTACGATACGTTTCTGTTTCTAATCTTCGTGAGCTACTTATACGATTAAAATACCCATACAAGTATAACTTCAGCATCGCAGCTGGGTGATACGATGGTGGACCAACTTCGCTTGGTTTTTCTTTAATTAATTTTTCTCTGTTGTTATCTACTATAGAATCTACAACTAAATTTATTATTCTTATAGGATTATCTCTCGATATAGTATCGTCTAAACTGTTAAATATACCGATCTGGTATCTATCTTCAGGTTTGATGAAATTCATTTTGCTTTCTTGTCTATTTGTCTTAAAATATTCTCCTCAAATTTAACAATAATTTTTCTTTCTTCATACAGTTTTGTATATTAATTTCAGTTTCGTTCTTTAATTATCACACAGTCTCTTAAGTCGTGGGTTAAGGAGAAAAAAGTCAATTTTCTGAACCGTTTTAACGGTTTATCTCAACGAGCGGTCAACTTGTGGTAATCTAATAATTCTCTAATGACAAATCTGGGATAATAATATCTCAGTGCTTCTTAGCGTCCGTCCACTGACGGACTCGTGGTCTAAGTGGTAAAACATTCACCACCAAGCCACGAAGGAGACAAATTCGCCAAAGCGAATCACAAAGACTTTTTGGATACCGCCTACATCCTTTGCTTCCTTCGCGTCTGCCACAGGTGGATTGCGCGATATTAAAAGATTAGCTATTAATTCCCGATAAACCTTTTCAGCCAACCGTGAAATTCCTGATACCAAAATATCGAGTTTTGCGGAGTTAGTATCCAGTGGTTTTCGTCGGGATAATAAACGAGCCGGGCGGGGATGCCTTTTCCTTTCAGCACTCCGTAACATTCTAATGCGTGGTTTATCGGGACGCGGTAATCGCGTTCACCGTGAATTACTAACATCGGGGTTTTAAAATTTTCTGCAAACTCGGCTGGGTTCCATTTTTGAACTGCTTCTTTTTTATCCCACGGTGAACCGCCATACGAATAATTTCTTCCGTGAGTAACATCCGAGGCAAACTGAGCCATCAAGTTATAAACGCCTGCGTGATTGATTAAAGCGGCAAACCTGTCGGTATGCCCTGCAATCCAGCTTACTAAAAATCCGCCGTAACTTCCGCCGGCTGCGGCAATTTTATTTTCATCAACGAAACCTAAATTTATGAGGAAGTCGGAAGCTTTCATAATATCGACAAACGGTTTATCGGGATGGGCGCCGTTAATACAATCGGCAAAGTATTGACCAAAACTTGTTGAGCCGTGAAAGTTAACCAA
Source organism: Bacteroidota bacterium (assembly GCA_030682385.1). Taxonomy (GTDB): domain Bacteria; phylum Bacteroidota; class Ignavibacteria; order UBA10030; family BY39; genus JASEGV01. The sequence continues at coordinate 25,142 of JAUXOG010000010.1, read as the reverse complement.
TGCAACTACGTAGCCGGGCGCTGCAAACATTTGCGGATTCCACCTGAAATGAAAATCGTCGCCTGATATACCGTGCGGTCCGCCGTGAATTATTTGAACAAGCGGATATTTCTTTGAAGCATCGAAATTTGGCGGGAACAAAACATACATCTGCACCGAATTACCGTCGGCTCCTTTGAAATAATACTCTTTCGATTCTGCTAATGCGAGATTATTGAGTAACTCGGAGTTGAACTTTGTAAGCTGATTTATTTTTTTTCCATCTTTACCTGCAATAAAAACTTCATTCGGATATTTGAATGATTGATTAAAAAACACGACTCTGCCATCGCTTAACGGCTGCGGCAAACTACTTGTGCCGAGCCGTGCGATTTCGGAAATTTTCTTTCCGTCAATTGATATTGAGAAGATTGACTTTTTAGCACGATCTTCAACTGCGTAATAAATCGTTTTATTGTCTTTGGATATTTTCCACTGCTCGGGTGTGCGGTCGTAGCTTTCGGGAGTAACTAAATTTTTCTTGCCTGATACTCTATCGAATTTTACTAATCTTACTTTATCAGCATAAAAATCGCGCAACTTTTGCATTCCATAAATTAAAAAGCTGCCGTCATTCGAGTAACGCGGACCGAAATCGTTTGCAGGATTTTCTAAAGTTATATTCACGAATTTTCCTGAGCCATCTGTCGGCACTATAAAAACATCGGAGTTCAACGAATCGTATGGCTCAATTGTCGAGTTGCCCGCAAAAGCAATCTCTTTTCCATCGTGTGATATATCGAAATCTGCACCATCCATCAAATCGAAGTAGTTTTTCCAAGCGGGAAGTAAGTCGGTAATTTTTTTCGATTGCAAATCAACTGTAAAAATTCTTGGATAGTAACCATCAGTTAGCCAGCGATCCCAGTAACGAATCATTCTGTTTTCAGAAACTTTCGCGGTTACTTTGCTTTTCTTTTTTTCTTCAATTACTTTTTTCATCGAATCTAAATTACTTCCGAGTTCAGGAATTGTATTGGCGGCGAAAGCAATCCGCTTCCCATCGGGAAACCATTTGGGCGATGAAACGCCAAGCGGCATATCTGTAATTTTTTCTGCCTCTCCCCCGTCAACAGAAATTACGAACAATTGTGCATAGTCGCCTTCACGCTTTGAGACGAAAGCAATCTTTTTTCCGTCGGGACTCCAAGCCGGAGAGCCGTCGGATGCTTTAAAAGTGGTAAGCTGACGTGCATCTCTTCCGTCGTGCGGAACTAACCAGATGTTTCCCGTTCCTTTGTTCTCTTTTATATCGAATGTTGTAACAACAACTGCCGATTGTTTATCGTCGGGCGATGCGGTGAGTGCTGAAACTCGTTTCAGCGACCACAAGTCTTCGGCGGTAATCGTTTTTTTATTTTGGGCGAAAGCGTTCAAACCGAATGCGGCGAGCAGTATAATAAAAATGGCAAAAGTAAATTTGTAATTTTTCATTTTGGTTCCTATAAGTTGATTCCAATATAAATATCATACTGAGGAAAATCAAATATTGAATTAATTCAACTTGCACGTGTTTATAAACCGTTCCACCAGAGGCGGATAAATGAAACGGTTACTTGGTGAAGAGGTTTTTAGTTAACCCACGACTCCCGCCTGCTGCGGGCAGGTAAGAGACTGTGTGATAAAAATAGAAGAATATAAACTGTTTCAACAGTTTCAGAACGTAGAACGTTCTTCAAACTCTGTTGTCTAATAATATTTTAGAAGTTTCTAATTGAAATTCTCTTTAATTATGTGTATTATTTTATAGAATGAAACGAAAAACATTTTTCTATTTGGTAATACTTGTTTTCTCATTTCAAATCTTTGCTCAAGATAAATGGGAAACTTACACAAATATTGAATTCGGCTATGAGATAAGTTATCCTACAAATTGGGAAGTAATCGAAGCTGCACCGGATACGAACAACCAAGCAGATTGGGCGGGCAATATTTTATTCGGCGAACAAATTCAAATGGTAACTTTTTTAGAAAAAGATTTCCAATTGTGGCAGGGACAGTTTCAGGTTTGTGTTATTGAGAACCACGACTCGATAAGTCTTCATGAGTGGGTTGAGAAAAATGAACCTACTGACATTTTCGATGAAAGTTTAGTATTAGAAACCCGCGATACAACACTCAGCGAAACTCCTGCTATATTTCAATCTAACTTTGGATTTGACCACACCGCTTATAATTTCACAGCTCTCCACAACAATCTGATTTATTCAATTAGTTTCGAAGGGAATAGTCCAAACGACGACAAAGAAATTGAACACAAAGAAATTTACAGTCGAATGTTCTCATCATTCAGATTTATGAAATAACTACAACTCAATTGCACAATGACTGATACAAAAATATACCACGGTATTGCTCGATTAGCTTTATTAGTGGCTGGTAATATTTTTGTCGGACTTGGAATATTAGGCATATTTCTTCCTCTACTGCCGGCGACACCGTTTTTTCTTTTAGCGGCTGCTTGTTTCGCAAAAAGCTCTCCGAAGTTTTATGATTGGCTGATTAACAATAAATGGTTCGGGAGTTATTTAAAAAATTATAGAGACAATAAAGGCATTCCTAAAAAAGTTAAAATCGTTTCAATTTTAATTTTATGGATTGTTATACTCAGCACGATCCTTTTTGCTGTTGAGGCAATACTCATCAAAATTATTCTATTGATTATTGCTATCGGGGTTACTATTCATATCAGCCGCATCGGTACAATTTGAAGTTGTAAAATAAATGTTTATTTTTATTTAAATCATTTGGACAATTATGAAACGAACTATTATATTTTGGATACTCGCACTCCTTATCACACTCGGGTCAGCCGTATATCAGCGTGCTACCGGACCTACATATCCTATAAGGGGTAAAATTAATTTAAACGACAACGACATTAAATACTCTTTAGGTAGGAGCCACGGCGGTACTACAAACCATACCGTCGAAATAAAAACTGACGACCCGGCTCTCGAAGGTTATGTAATTTGGAAACGATACAAAACAAAAGACGATTGGACTAAAACGCCGATGTTATATAAAGACGGAACTTTGTCGGCGGAACTTCCTAACCAACCGCCAGCGGGGAAATTAGAATATCAAGTAACGCTGCAAGCCGGTGATAAAACACTTACGCTACCGGAAAAAGATTCCGTGATAATCCGCTTTAAAGGCGATGTACCAACTTTGATTTTAATTATCCACGTGTTGGCAATGTTCACCGGAATGCTATTCTCAAATCGCGCTGCTATTGAATCGTTCACGAAGGAAGCAAATTTAAAATTCCTCACATTGTGTACGCTTGGTTTAATTACGGTCGGCGGAATGATTTTAGGTCCCATTGTTCAGAAGTATGCTTTCGGTGCTTACTGGACTGGCTGGCCCTTCGGCACCGACCTCACCGACAACAAAACAGCTATCGCATTTATTGCATGGATACTTGCAGCTATTTCGGTTTATAAATTCAAGAATCCGAGACGATGGGTAATAGCTGCCGCAATTATCACGCTCGCAGTTTATTTAATTCCGCACAGCATGTTCGGGTCGGAATTGGATTACAGCAAACTGCCGCAGCAGTAATCGATTTGATACGAGCGGCTCACTTCTGATAGTGAGTCGCTCGTTGTTAGAGATTCCTCTCACCCCCAACAAGTTATAAAATTAATCCACTTACTTCCCCTTTCTGTTTACCTACCCTTCGCTAAATACTTATAAATCCACGACTTCCAGACAAAAGACCACAGCATTTTTTTCCTAAAACAAATTTGTCTTACACTTCTTGACTAAACGACATTTTTGTCGTATATTTTCATAGAAACAAAAACAGTTTTATAATGCACAACATCATTGTACATAGCCAAACAATTACGCAAGCGGCGTTCACTGACGAATTCACCGATTTGCCGGCGGGCAGTATTTTTTTTATTTACGGAAGCAAACGCATTTTTCCGCTATCGCTAGTGCTTGCTTCACACGCCTTAATTAAAGGTAAATCAATAGCCGTTGTTGACGGATGCTGCCGTTTCGATGTGCATACTATTACCAACTTCGCACGTCAGCGGCGCATAAATCCGGATATCTTGCTGAAACGGATTTACATTTCCCGCGGCTTCACATCGTATCAAATGGAAGCGGCAATAAATAACCGCCTCGAACAATTCCTGAAAAAAATTAATTCAAATACCGTTATGATATTCGGATTGTTGGATACATTTTACGACGAACAGGTTCCATTTTATCAGGTTAAAAATATGCTTCAACGAATCGTTGTGCAGTTGAAACAAATGAAAGAAAAAGGCATTTCAATTTTACTCGCATCCGAAGAACGAAAAGTTTTACCGAAAGAACGGAACCAGTTTTTCGACATACTTAAACAAAACGCCGATATAATTTACCAGCTATTAGAAGACAGCAACGATATAAAACAAATAAGGAACAATAATTATGGGACGCACACTCCCAACATTCACAAGAATAATCGACAGCGAGATTGAAAGCTGGTCGAAATACAAACGCGGACTTCGCAAGGACGACCAAGAGATATTCGACGACCTTTTCCGCTCAGCACGAATTCATCTTGCTGAAAATTTTTATGCTATGCGAACAATCCCATTCGAAAGCATCATCATCTCGATGCTAATTGAACAGAGGAAATTGATAAAAATACTGCAAGAGAGGATGGAAAAGACAGAAAGAATTGAGCTTGTAGCCGGAAGTCCTATTGATATTGTTGACGGGGTTATAAACCGTTAAAACGGTTAATATTCTCATTTAGTTTTTCAGTAACCCACGACTTAACAGGTCGTGGGTTACTAACAAAAAAAATAATAAGCTAACTGTTTTATTTATCCGCCTCTGGCGGAACAGTTTCCTGACTGATAATATTTATATAGTAACGTTTTGTGAATAATGAACAAATCTATAAATACCACCGCTTGGCTCTTCGACCTCTATCCTTCTAATAAAGGAATAACAATCTGGTTGATAGATGAAGAAGGCGTAAAACACACCTGTTACGCCGATTTTGCACCGTCGTTTTATCTGTATCTCAACCAATCGGATATGAAGCGGGCTGAAGTTTTAGCAACACGCTTGCAAATTCCGGTTTCTACACATCGGACAAAGAAATGCGAGTTATATTCGAACGAAGAATGGGACGTTCTGCAAGTGAACGTTCATGACACAATGAAATTCCGTGAAGCAGTTTGGTTTTTTGAAAAATATTTCCCGCCGTTCGCTTTCTACGACTCTAATATTTTACCTGCTCAACTTTATCTTTACCACGCAGAACTTTTTCCGCTTGCATTCGGCGAGTATCGAATAAACGAAAAAGGAAAGTTGGTTGAATTTAACTTGTCGGACAGCCGCGAAGCATTCGAATACACACTGCCTCCCCTTGCAATAATGAATATCCGCAACGCTAATAATTTCCTTCCGCCGAAATACCATTCAATAATTCAACTCGAAATATCGTACGAAGATAATTCATATTTGCTCGAACAACAAAATCCTGTAGAACTTCTGGAGGCGTTTAACTGGCATTTCAACCGCTTCGACCCCGATGTAATTTTAACAGAATACGGCGATGCTTCGCTTATGCCGACTCTTGCCGCACTTTCAAAAAAACATAAGGTTCCCCTTTTGTTCAACCGCGACAGAAGTGTCGGATTTTTTACGACGAAAGAATCGAGTTACTTTCAGTACGGAAAAATTGTTCACAAAGATGGCGCCTTCGAACTTGCAGGCAGATGGCATATCGATGTGCACAACTCTTTTACAGTCGCTGAATCTTTCCTCGACGGTTTGTACGACATTTCACGCATTACTCAAATTCCGGTTCAGCGGCAGGCACGTGCATCAATAGGCACAGGACTTTCTTCTATTCAACTTTCGTGGGCATACCGTAACAACATTTTGATTCCGTCGAAGAAGCGTGAGCCGGAAGATTTCAAATCGGCGGCAACGCTTTTGCTTGCCGACCGCGGCGGATTAATTTTTCAGCCGCTAATCGGATACCACGAGGATGTGGCTGAACTCGATTTTGTCTCGATGTATCCGACGATTATGGTGCGGCATAATGTTTCACCCGAAACAATTAACTGCCAATGCTGCTATGGAAATGATAACCTCCCGAAGGTTATCAACTCTTTGGATACTCAGCCTTCAGGAAGTTCGGCAAGAACAGTTCCCGAACTTGATTACAGAATTTGTCGCAGACGCGAAGGCATTGTGCCTGCAACACTCCGCGCAGTTGTGGAAAAGCGGGCTTACTACAAACAAAAAAAACAGCAACTCAAGCACGAAGGCAACCCACTATGGCATGTTTACGATAACCGCCAGTCGGCGCTGAAGTGGATGCTTGTAACTTGCTTTGGCTATTTGGGTTACAAGAATGCGCGCTTCGGTAAGATTGAGGCGCACGAATCCGTGAATGCTTTTTCGCGTGATGCAATTCTTCAGGCAAAGGAAATTGCCGAAAACCGCGGCTTCAAACTTCTGCACGCGATCATTGATTGTATGTGGTTGAAAAAAACGGGAGCTACAGAAAACGATTACTTAGATTTGTGTAAAGAGATAGATTCAAAAGTCGGGATTGATATTTCGCTCGAAGGAATTTACAACTGGATACTTTATCCTGCCTCGAAGATGGATGCCCTGCTTCCAACTGCAAACAGGTATGTCGGATATTACAGAAGCGGTGAAGTAAAAATTCGTGGTATAGAAACACGCAGAAAAGACACGCCGAAATTTATTAAGACGATGCAAGGAGCGATGTTGGAAAAACTTTCGCCGGCGCAATCGGTTGCTGAAGTTGCTGCCCTTGTGCCTGAAGTTTTGGAAGTCGCACGTGAGTATATCGAACGCTTGCAAGCCGGCACCGTTAACCCGATGGAGCTTGTAATACGGCGGAACATTTCGCAGGAAGCAAGCGAGTATTCCAACAACAGCGTTAATGCGGTAGTTACGCGTATGATTGAAGAATCGGGAGTTCACCTTGCGGCGGGCGAGAGAATCGAGTATATACTGATTGACCAATCGGGCAAGCGCAAACCGGAAAAAGCCAAGCCGATTTCGCTGTATGCGTTCGAAGACGGTTACGACATAGAAAAATACACAGAGCTTGCGCTGAAAGCAGTGGAAACTTTACTGCTGCCGTTTGGGTATGATATGAAGAAACTAAACGAGATTTTTAAAATCGGTAAAATGCGAAAGCAAAATACACCTGTTTTGCGCACACATAGAAACGATATCAGAAAAATGGGTGCTGCATCGCTGAAGACAGGCTTATGACTCTCTACGAGCCTTCGGCTCGAAGAGCCGTAGGCCGTTAGGAGTCAAATGTTTGTAGATATTGGAAAAGATGTAATGAACCCGACCCCAGCGGCCTGCCCGCCGTCCCTCTTTTTGGGACTTTGGTAGGCGGGGGTCGAATGTTCTATTGGAACATACCACTCCGCTGGAGTGGAAATACATTATTTCCTTACACGGCTACAGACATACAAGTCCTACGGACTTGTCCCCGAGCAGGCTCATCATCTGTGCAAAAAGAAAATATATCTAGAAATATTTACCTGTTTTGCGCACAGATAGAAACGATATCAGAAAAATGGATGCTGCATTGCGGAAAACAGGAAGCAACAAAGGTTTCGATCTTAGGAAGTATTCACGGTAGTAGAGATTTGAAGCATCTATGGGAAACAGACGATTAGATGCGTCAGTTTTTAAGATTTAATTCTACGCCGTCGCTTGCTGCTTACCGTATTCGTAAACAGGGTCTTCTCTCTTTAAAAGTGTTTCCTTCGTAATAGTACACTTTGTTAAGTTTTGATGTGTTGGTAAGTGATACATAGTATCAAGCATAGTATCTTCAATTATTGACCGCAGCGCCCTTGCACCGGTTCCTCGTTGAATTGCTTTTTTAACTATAGCTCGCAGCGCATCCTCTTCAAAATCTAATTCTACACCCTCAATCATAAACAATTTTTTGTATTGCTTAACAAGGGCATTTTTCGGTTGAGTAAGGATATTCATAAGAGCTTCCTCATTTAAGGAGTGCAACGAAGAAACAACCGGTAAACGTCCGACAAATTCCGGTATCAATCCGTACTTCAGCAAATCTTCGGGTTCTATCAACGATAAATATTCGTCTTTGATTTGTTCTTTTTTACCTTTGATGGGAGCTCCAAAACCGATTGGGCTGCGGTCAATACGCCGCGCAATAATTTTATCGATACCTTCGAATGCACCGCCGCAAATAAACAAAATATTTTTTGTGTTCACGTGAATCAAATTTTGTTCGGGATGCTTCCTGCCTCCTTTGGGAGGTACACCGGCAATTGTTCCTTCCAAAATTTTAAGTAATGCCTGTTGAACACCTTCGCCGGAAACATCGCGTGTGATCGACATGTTATCACTTTTGCGTGCTATTTTATCGATTTCATCTATATAAACTATTCCCTGCTCGGCTTTTTCAACATCGTAATCGGAACTTTGCAATAAATGAAGTAAAACAGTCTCGACATCGTCGCCTACGTATCCGGCTTCGGTTAGTGTAGTTGCATCGGCGATTGCGAACGGGACATCTAAAATTTTTGCGAGAGTTTGAGCTAAAAGAGTTTTACCGGTACCGGTAGGTCCAACAAGCAAAATGTTGCTCTTCTCGATTTCTACGTCGTCGTGATCGCCGAGAACTTTTCCGGAATTTATTCTTTTATAATGATTGTAAACTGCAACCGCCAGTGTTTTTTTAGCGTGCTCTTGTCCGATCACATAATCATCGAGCGATTTTTTAATATCAACAGGAGTTGGAAGGACGTGTTTTATTTTTCGGCGAGGAGAAATTGCTGAAAATTTGCTTTTCAAAATATCAACCGAACTTGCAACGCAGGTATCGCATATATAAGCTTCGTTTCCGGCAATCATACCTTTTACTTCTTCGCTGCGTCTGCCGCAAAACGAACATTTTACAACTTCCGTGTACTTATTTTTTCTATCAGTCATTTTTTATTTTTTATCAATAGGTTGTTTTTTGTATAGGACAGCGTCAATTAATCCGTAATTTTTTGCATCCTCGGATGATAAGTAATAATCGCGGTCGGTATCGCTTGTTACTTGTTCGATCGGCTTTCCGCAATGATTCGAAATTATTTCGTTGATTCGGCGTTTCATTCTTAATATTTCTTCAGCTTGAATACTTATATCGGTCGCGGTTCCTTGCACACCACCCCAAGGTTGATGAATCATTATGCGTGAATTCGGTAAAGAAGTCCGTTTACCTTTTGTACCGCCTGCTAACAGCACGGCAGCCATACTCGCAGCCATACCGATGCATATTGTAGAAATATCGGAACGGATGTATTGCATCGTGTCGTATATTGCCAAGCCCGAAGATACAGAACCGCCCGGACTGTTGATGTAAAGATGAATGTCTTTGTCGGGGTCTTCCGATTCTAAAAACAATAATTGTGCGATCACTAAACTTGCAATCGAATCATCAATTGGTGTTCCGATGAATACAATCCGTTCTTTCAACAAGCGTGAAAAAATATCGTAAGCTCGCTCGCCGCGTCCGCTTTGCTCTACAACTATTGGTACTAATTGATTATATACCGGTTTCATTCGAATCCTTTCTATATTTCTTTTTCAGTTACAATTTCTTCTATTTCGTTATTTGCAATTAAAAACTTATTCAGCTTTACAGATAAAATTCCATCGTTTATCGCGTGTGCTTTTTTGTAATACTCCAGCAAACGCTCTCTGTCGATTCCGGTTCGCATGACATCGGCATCTACACGTTCTTCAATGTCCGAATCTTCGACTTGAATATTTTCAGCTTTTATAATTTGTTCACGGATTAAAAACCACTTTGCCTGCCAGATGGCTCTTTCCTTTTGGTGTTTTTTAAACTCCTCGATGTTGAATTCCTTCGGTAATTCTTTATTAGGAAATCTCTGTTTGATATCTTCTACAAAACTATTTAGCACACCTTCCATCAGAGATGCCGGTACTACAAATTCGTGCGATGCAACTATTTTTTCAACGATAGCATTTATCAGTTTACTTTCGCTGTGATTTTGCCATTCGGTTTGTAAATTTTCCCGAAGATGTTTTTTAAAATCATCAACAGTTACTATTGCATCTTTTGTAATTTTCTTTACGAATTCATCAGTGAGTTCAGGCAGAACAACTTTTTGAATTTTATTTACAACCAGTTGCGATTTTTGTTTGTGCTTATGTCCATCGTGTTCGTAGTCAAAATCGGTAATGCGGGTTTCATTTACTGAAACATTTTTCAAGGCATTCTTGAATTCAGGATATACATGCTTGTCTGCGAGGTACACAGTTTCGTTTTTTGCAACCTTCCCGATTAGCGGTAAACCACCTTCGTCTAAATCTTGTAGATCAAAAGTTACAACGTGGTGATTGTCGTCGGCGGTTTTAGCTTCGGACCGTTCGGCATTGGCAAATAAAATTTGATTTACCTGATCTTCAAATTCTCCCTCTGTTACATTGTGAACTAATTTTTCGTACTTCAGTCCCTTGTAATTTTTCAGATCAAAATTTGGGATCACGTCATATTTAATTTTGAAAGTAGCTTCTTCACCTTTCTTATAGTTCATATCAACTAATGTAGGTGTACCTACGACATCAATTTTTTGTTCTTCGATATTTTTTTGGAATGAATCGTTCGCAATTTTTTCGAGCGATTCATATTCGATGCTTTCGCCGTAGAGTTTTTTAATTTTGTCGAGGGGAACTTTCCCTTTTCGGAAACCGGGCATATCTATTTTTTTTCTGTAATCTTGATATGCATTTTCGAAATGCGGAATTAATTCTTCCTGTAGAACAATTATTTCAACTTCTTTTTCAGTTTCGTTGATGTCTGTTATGTTAAAATTCAAATGTAAATCCTTTCTAAAACTAATTAATTGTTAATTATCAATTGACAATCGAATTGATGTGGGCAAAGGGGGAGTTGAACCCCCACCCTGATTAAGGACTAGATCCTAAGTCTAGCGCGTCTGCCAGTTCCGCCATTCGCCCAATATTTGTTAATTTTCTTTAAAATGCACTATAAATATAGTGTTATTTGGGTAAAACTACAAGCAACGGAGGGGCAATTGCATTTTTAAAGGAATGGAATGATGGATGGATAGTTGGATTGATGGAGTGATGGAGTGGTTAAGATGAATTCCCCGCCACTTGTCTATTACAAGTCGAAGCCATGCAGCGGGGTAATTTTTTAAAAAAAATATTTACAGTCGACAATCCCGATACCTAACAGTCCATCTCCGAGTTCGGTATCAAGAGCATATTCATAGTTCGCACCGAATATAGGTGTTGAACCAATACCAGGTCCGAGATAGCTCGTTTATTTTTCAAATTGTGCAAACGAAGAACTGAAAAAATAATAATGATTGATACTATTTCATTAGCATAAGTTTTTTCGTTTGCACAAAATCGTTTGTTAGTTTAGTATCTGTCGGATGGGCGTACAAACGATAGAAGTACACACCACTGGCAAGACCGCGTGCAACCCATTGTACTGAATGTTGCCCTGCATCGCGCTTCTCGTTTAGCAGTGTCGCAACTTCCTGTCCAAGGATATTAAAGATCTTTAGTGTGACGTGCGATGTGTAAGGCAATCCGAACTGAATTGCTGTACTCGGGTTAAATGGGTTGGGATAGTTTTGTTCTAAAGCAAAAGTGTTAATCTTCATTTCATTATCTTCGATAGACATCGGTATGCCGCCTGTATCCAATAAATAAGCCTCGTCTCTGTTTGTAGAAGAATTATGACCGTAACCGACGACAAAACGACCGTTTGAAGATATAGCTGCTGCGGTGTAAAATTCGGAACCTGAAGTTAGTAAACCTGAGTAGGTTTGATTAAAAAATTCAAGTCCATTCGATTGTGATAATCTAAATGCTCCACCTGATCCATCTCCCACTAGATACTTTCCATCATACGAAACATCCCATCCTGAACTAAAATTACCAACAATATTCATCTCAAAACCATTAGGGGCTGTCCAACGAAATGCTCTATAAAAACCTGCCGAACCTGTTTCAAATCCGGTTACTGTGTTACCATCACCTGAAACACCACGAGCAAAGCTGTAATATATACCAATATTTGTCATTCCACCATTTTCAACCCAACGAAAAGCATAAGGATCATTAGATGCATTGTATGAGGAGCCAACTATAACCGATCCATTTGATGATACGGCATTGGCGGCAGTACTATTCCCACCCAGACTGCCGAGGTTTTGCAACCCGCCGGATAATGTCCACCGATATGCATTGGGATAAACATTGACCGTGATGGCCGTACCATTGGAAGATACGCTGGTCGCTCTACTGTAATCACCTGCACCCAAATCCTGCATTCCGGCAGCTTCAGTCCATTTAAAAGCTCTATAAATATTGGTACTGTCATCGGCGATTCCAACAATAGTATTTCCATCGGAAGATATACCTGCTGCCGTACTCGAAGTTCCTCCAAGAGTGCCAAGATTGATCATACCATTGGCGGCTGTCCATCTAAATGCATAGGGATTACCAAATGGATCCATTGCATATCCAGTGACAACCAGACCATCATCGGAAATGCCCCAAGCTTCACTTTTATATCCGCCGAGAGTGCCTAACCAGATTAATGATGACGGAATAATAACTGGAGGTACGATCCCGTAAGGGGGCAATGACTGGAGATAATTATAAATTGCAGGTGTCATTTCCTGAGGAAAGTCTTTCATTGCATTTACCCGCTTAAGCAATTCTGCAGGAGAGGGATCGAGAAAAGTAGGACTGTTCCTAAAATTGTACTTTAAATTCTGCCAGTCAGCAAACCCTTCCAGCGTCTCACCGGGAGAGGGACTGCGAGGATTACTGAGATTATTGATATCGACAGGTATGGTAGCGAGCCCTGACGAATCCCCATCTCCATCCCAGTCTATAGCAGCGTTCGGATAAAGGACTCCAGTCCGTACAGCTCCGCTAGTATCCGAAAAGGGAATAAAAATAGGAGATGGAAAATCCACCAGTTGTGGACTCAACCCCGCTGCTTCGTTCAAAGAATTCTCCACCAACGTGGGTAGCGCTGCCGGGGAATAATCAAGCTTCCATGTCAAGCCACTCAACGAGCTATCCTTCTTGGGAAACTGCCACGTATAATTCATGACGCTGTAATAGTTTGGCTTGTAGTTGATGTCGTCTATACCACCATGGTCAAGTCCAATTGTATGGCCCATCTCGTGCATGAATGTACCTGCCTGCTGAAACTTATCACCACCGACGATTCCAAATTTTCCAAGCGAGACAATTAAGTCATTTCCACCGGCACCATTATTGTATTCAGCGATCCCGGACCAACCCTCTGGATTAAAGCTGTGGGCAAAAATACAGTAGCGATACACGAGGCGTTTTGCATCCAAAATATTTTTTTGGTTCGCGGCTTCCCGTTCCCCAATGGTGCCAAAGTATAATAGCTTATTATCAAAAAACTCGGGCCATGGATCTAAGTCCCAAATAGACGTAGCCAGGGTATCTGTTGACACTTCAACTACGAGATTAATGCCCGGCTTGCCGTCGGGGTTATTGACGTAACCGTTTGAAACTTCCTTGAATGCATCTACAACCATCGCTATCGAAGTGTCATTCGGTCGAAATCCCTCCATCCAATCCACCTCAACGAACATATCTTTATGATTCGGACGCGCCCCCTTTGCCCAGAGATTATAGTCAATGATGCCGTCAGCATTAACATCAATCCCATCACCCTCAGATTCCCAGCAATCCAATATGCTGTCGCCATCACTATCCTTCAAACATAATGCCCGCGAAAACTCTGAGGTATTCCCTTGCGGATCTGTGGCTGTTGCCGTGATAAACTCATCATCTGAGACCTGGACGGGTAAAATTACGTCGATATCCTTACTCCCGACTGTGTCGTTGCATCGATGACAACAGGATCAACAATATATGGTAACGGTGATGTCGGAGAAATTGTTTTATAGCCGGACCCGGGAATATTAAATTCGATGATGTCCCTCCCAGAACTTGCATTTGCATCATTTATTGCCTTTCGAAACGATCCGGTTCCCGTATCATTTGTTGTTGTTACATTGAATGTGGCGCCTACGGCTTGAGGAGATGCACTAATTCGGGGTATCGCCTGTTCGGCTCTTATTGGAACCCTTACCTTTTCAAGTTGAAATTGTGACAAAGTTGGTACAACAGGAGCGTGTTGATAGTCCGGTACATCTTGTGCCTGCAACGTGAACGATGATAATGCGAGCGCAAAACTGAAAATCAACAAGAACAATGTGGAAGAGCTTGAGGGTTGTGTCATTTGATATATCTTTCAATTTATTTCAATAGTAAAAGTTTTTTAGTTTCTGTAAAATTGAGCGTCTGAAGTCGATAAAAGTACAGACCGCTTGCAATACCACTCGCATCCCACTCAACCGATTTATACCCTGCTGATTGTATTTCGTCGGCAAGGACTTTCACAACCTGACCAAGCATGTTATAAACTGTAATTGTTACTTTGCTTTCGACTGGTAATTGGTATCTGATCATCGTGCTTGGATTAAACGGATTGGGATAATTTTGTGCAAGTTCGAACTTCGGAGGTACTCTTGAATCAATTTCAACAACTCCTGTTGTGCTTGTTACTGATGCACGCATGAATAGTGTATAATCATCGGGTGAATTTAATTTAGACCAACTAGAAGAATTATACTCATAAGCTCTCTGATTTCCCGGTGGTAGATCTCCACCTATGAGCGGTTGATTAGTTCCGTCGTAAAGTACACTTACATAAAAATCACCATTAACATTTGCGCCGGTAATATCAAAAGATTGCCATCCAACTTGTGCGGGTGTATATGAATAAGGAGTAATAATTTGTGTTCCTGGCAAACCGTTGGCGCCATCTGCTCGATACATCTTCAAAGTAAAATGTCCGGTACCACCGGCGTTATCGCCGGTTATTTCGACTTTAACATTTGTTATGGTTACATTTGAAACAGGCGGCGTAAACTTAACTGCTAATTCCCAATTAGCAGCTTGTTCATATACCCCTATAGATGAAACATCATCGTCATACGTTAAACTATGTGTCTGATCTCCACCACTTCCGACACCGACTGCACTAAAACCACTGGCGACCGCATCATACTCTATCGAGCTTTGTCCAAATAAATCTTTAGCTGAATTCAGACAAGCATTTCTACAATCTATGAACTGTGAATTTTTGGTAAGATAAACTGTTAATGCTCTGTACCAAATCAAACCTGCCTTAGATCGCCCGATTGCAGTCGCAACGTTATAAAAAGCTTTGTTCGGAATGCCACTGTTAATGTGCACACCTCCGTTATCGTTATTGGGATCATTGGGTAACACCACATATTCATCCATGTGAGCTGGTTGCCATCTCGGATCGTTCGATGATAGCCCCATGTGTGGATCTTGCATACTCCTAAGAGCATCACCATTTATTCCAGGTGTAAACACATCTTCACCGATCAACCAATCAGCGCTATCACAGATTGCGCCAAACACATCGGAGAAACTTTCGTGAAGGGCACCCGGCTGTAATTCGTAAACAAGGTCAGCTGTGTACTGTGTAACACCGTGTGTAAGCTCATGTGCAATTACATCCAACGCACCTGCAAGATTTGAGAAAGTAACTCCATCTCCGTCGCCGTATGACATAGATACACCATTCCAAAAAGCATTGTTGAGGTTGACAAAATAATGGACAACATTTCTCAGAGAACCACCAGTGTTATTATAGCTGTTACGGTTATAACGTGTTTTAAAAAATTGATAAACTTCACGCGAAAAAAAATGAGCACTTACTGCCGCTTTTAATCTTTCATTATCATTGAAATTGTTGTTGTTATCCGGGTCTGATACATATACCGCACTACCATAACCATTCCCGCTGGTGTCATTTTGGGCGTCGATAGTTGCAATCACTCCTTTAAAGCTATCAATCGGGGGAACATACATCGGTAATGATGCGTCGATCATATAATATGTACCACCGGACAGATAAGAATGAACTGTTTTCACGGTTCCATCCAGAGCGACACCTGAGCCGACAGCCGGACCATCATAACGAATACCATCATCTATTTTAATTACTTCGCCATTTAACGCATCAACAAAAACCGTCATCATTGGATTTGAGTACGAAGGGAGTGCGACTGCATAAACCAGAAGTAATTTCGGTCCTTGAGAGTATATGTTCAACTCTCCCTGTTCACCGGTAGATTGATAAGAACCTAATTTATCTTTCGCTATTTGTATGGCAGTGTGAATATTTATGGAAGGTATAGTATTTATATCCGGTGTCGGATAATACCTGCCGTTAACACTCTCAACCGCCCCATCAGAATTGAAGTGGGCAATTAATTGTCCATGAAATATTTTTACTCCATTTACCTGTTGCTGATATTTTATATGTGTCATTCCAATTTCATCTGTGATGTTCGAAATGACCTTCAATTCCTTTGCAGGTTCTCTCAACCCAAATAAGTCCTTGTTTTCTGAAAGGAACCTTATTCCGTCATCCGCCTTATCAGAACTGTATGAAAAACCGGCTTGTGTTAGTTTTCCCGAAACAAATGTCGGCGTAGAGTTATTTTCGCTCCACTTGATTTGAACTTTATGACCGACCTTTGATTCTAATGCTCTTAAACCGTTCTCCGTATTATGATAATAAAACTTAACGCTAAGGTTTGACGACTTAATCCCTGGATTTGAATTAATAAAACCGAGAAATGGAATCACCAAAATCAGAAATAATTTGTAATAAGATTTCATAACATCCTCATTTAATTTAATTGTTTGTTTATAGTATCGTTAATAATTTTTCTCAACTGCGAATGGAACTCTTTAATATTAGTGGGCACACTTTCGTCTGGTTCGAACCCCGACCAGGAAACTGAGTGTTTAAAGTTATTGTAGCTCAATTGAATAAACGAGTATATATTACCAGAATTTTTATAATTGGTACCCGGTACATCATTATCCAATACCAACCCAGATATTTTGTCGAGTTGCTCACGACTCAGGGTGGTAATATATTTTAAATTTGTATTCGTAAATATTCTGCCTTCCCAACTACTAATATTACCAATAGTATCAATATAGTAACCGTTATATATGCCTGTGAAACCGCCTCCCGTTCCAATTATAATGTTGTATTTCATTGTTTTGGGGGTCGCTGGTTTTGAAGAATAACAGCCCATCAGGGTTATCCAGATGATTGATATGCAAACACCATTAAAAATTTTCATTTTGCTTCTCTACTTCATCAACACTACTTTCTTTGTCGCCACATATGAAGCCGCCTGGATGCGGACGAAGTAGATTCCACTTGGCAAACGTGACGCGTTCCAGGTAGTTTTGTATGTCCCGGCTTTTCTCTCCCCGTTATACAGAGTCTCAATTTTCTGACCAAGTACGTTATATACACTCAGAGTTATATATGCCGTGTTGGGGAGATCATAACGAAACGTTGTTGACGGATTGAATGGATTCGGGTAGTTCTGATATAAGGCGAACTCTACCGGAATTGCCGCTTCTTCTCCGATCGAAGATATTACGGCTTGAATTGGCGCTGTGTAATGTATTGATGAGTCAACGTCAATCTGTTTCAGTCTAAAATACCAGATGCCAACTCCTGCAGTTGTATCAATATAAAAATACGAGTGCGGTTCGCTGGTTGTGCCGTAACCCGGAATGAAACTATTCGGGATTGTGCTAAAGTTGTTCTGATTGTCCGGGGATCGTTGGATTTCGAACCCAAGGTTGTTGTATTCACTCGTCGTCGTCCAGTCAAGCCGGACATTGACCACGTTCACGATCGTTGCCGTGAAGCTGGCCAATTGGACGGAAAGGGGTGTGTCGTGCATAAACACCCACGCAGCCCCGAGGCCCGTTGCGTCAATAGGTCCGCCGACAATTGCCGTGTTCCCATCTGACGAGAGAGCAACAGACCAACCCTGATTAGCGCCGGCTGTTCCTGTGCCAACCATCTTACCCACCTGCTCAATCCAGTTGCCGCCACTCCGCGTGAACACCCACGTCGCTCCTACATTGCCATTGTCCGCCTGCCCACCAACGAGCGCAGTATTCCCATCACCTGAAAGGGAAACAGAACTCCCTTGTTGTGCAATGCCGACAGCCCCTGTACCAACAAGTTTGCTTCCTTGCTGGGTCCAAACACCGGCAGATCGAGTGAACACCCACGCAGCCCCGGTGTTGCTATTGTCGGTGGGTCCGCCGATGATTGCGGTATTCCCATCTGACGAGAGGGCAACATCAGACCCTTGAAAAACCCTGCCCACCGCGCCTGTACCAACGAGCTTATCTCCTTGCTGGGTCCAAACACCTGCAGATCGCGTAAACACCCACGCAGCTCCTGCTTCGCCATTATCAAAGCGTCCACCGATGATTGCAGTATTCCCATCGCCTGAGAGGGAAGCTGAGTATCCTTGTTGTGCATTGCCGACCGCGCCTGTACCAACGAGCTTATCTCCTTGCTGACTCCACACACCCGCAGTTCGCGTGAACACCCAAACAGCCCCTGCGTCGCCATCGGCGCGGAATTCACCGATGATTGCAGTATTCCCATCATCTGAAAGGGAGACAGAGCAGCCTAGAAAGTAGCCGAAAGGGGCTGTTCCAACAAGTTTATTTCCTTGCTGGCTCCACACACCTCCAGATCGCGTGAACACCCAGGCAGCCCCGCCGCCGCCGTCGAAGGGTCCTCCGACGATTGCAGTATTCCCATCGCCTGAGAGGGAGACAGAATGCCCTTGACCTGAAACTCCCGCCGCTCCTGCGCCAATGAGCTTGCTTCCTTGCTGGCTCCACACACCTCCGCTCCGCGTATAGACCCAGGCAGCCCCTGTGTTGCTATTGTCATAGAATCCACCGATGATTGCGGTATTCCCATCTGACGAGAGGGCAACATCATACCCTTGAAAAACAGGGCTGCCCACCGCGCCTGTACCAACGAGTTTAGCTCCTTGCTGTGTGAAATAAGTATTCAAGGGAGGAGGAGCGCCGATGAACCAGAAGAGTTCCGACGGATCTATGTTTCCGTCTCCATTGCCAACTGGAACTTGTGCAAGCAACACGCCGCTCGCATTGGTTCCGTACTTGCCGACCGCGATGAACAACGCTGATGGACTTTTCCCGTACAGGTACTCGATGTCAATCACACCTTCGAGCACCGTGCCTACGGTATCAGCCGTGAAATTATTTTGAGCGCCCTCTGTTGCATTCGACCAACCGGTAGAATTGTCTGAGCTATTGTTCCACAGAAACACGGACCAAGCTGAAACCTGTCCGTTTTTTCCTGAGGGTGCGGCGCGGAGAGAATTCCGCCCGTCTGAAATGAAGATGAACATATCCGCGCCTTGCGACTGAGCGCTATTCGTTGCCACATACAGTTGACCTGATTTGTAGCGCGCATAGAGATTGATTCCGGCATTTGAAGCGATGGGCACTGCGGACGTATCAAGTACACCATCCATGACAAACTCACCGGACGGTTTTGGTGGAGGAAGGTTGTTGAGGAATTGAAACGTCTCAAAGTCTAACTCCTTCATTTCATCTAATCCTTGGCGCAAGTTGGATCTTGACGCATCTGAAAAATCCGGACTATTTCTGAAGCTGTAAACCAGTTGAGACCAGTCGTCCTGGCTAACGAGAAGTTCACCGGGTGAACGTGATGTGTCCGCGAAAATGTTTATGTCCGCGCTAATCACGAAGAGTGTGTCGATGGTCCCACTACTGTCCCAATCGACGGGCGTATTAGGTTTTAGTTTCGCATACATGAGTCCATGTCCGGGCCCGCTGTAGGGAACAGCAATAATGTCATCATAGAGACTTCCCACCGGGACGTTGAGACCGGCAAACTCGTCGAGATTTGTTTCATTAAGTGTGGGCAATGCCTCACGTGAGTAGTCGAGTCTCCACGGCAGCCCCCGACTGAAAGGCATTTGCCATGTGTAATTCATAATGCTGATGTAGTTCGGTTTGTATTGTTTCCCGTCACCGCCACCATGTCTCAACCCGAGGGTATGCCCTAACTCGTGCATGAAGGTCCCCGCTTTTTGATCTTCTGATCCTCCTGAAGGAGTCCATCCTCCAAGCGTCACCATAAAATCATCACACCCTTGCCGAAAGTTATCTTCAGCCCGTCCTGACCAGCTGTCTGTTGTATGTTGAGATGCAAAAATACAGTAGCGGTAAACCAGTTTCTTTGCTTCCAGAATGAATCGGGCGTTTGGGCTTGTTCGTTCAGCCTGAGTCCCAAAATATGCGCTCTTCACATCATGAAAACCTTCCCACCAGTTTATGAGCCAGGGAATCGGGAAGATGTCGATGTCGCTCTTCGTTACATGCAGATAGATGCCGCCATTCCCCGCAGCAGCAAACGCATCTGCCACCTTTTGCAACGATGAATCATGAGGTGCCATACCGGTCATCGCATCGACCTCAACAAAGATATCCTTATAATACGGACTGGCCCCCATTGCGTTGAGATCCTGGTCGATAATTCCATCACTATTCACGTCTATGCCCCATCCTGACATTTCCCATGAATCCATGATTCCATCGCCATCGCTGTCAAGGAGGCAAAGAGCTTGCGAGAATTCCGACGTGTTACCCTCAGCATCTGTTGCTGTGGCAGTGATATAATTCTCCGAGCCTACGATGAGGAGAAGAGTTGTGGCGACGTAGCCTTGGTTGTCGGTAAATACAAACTCCCGGTGAAGCCACCTGGCGCCTTCTCCAAAATGGGAGACGTCGTAGTCCTCGTTGGCGTAGAAGTCTATCTGAAATTGAGCACTAGGTTTGCTCTCGAGTTTTATGTAGACAATAGCGCTATCTTGTTGGACCCGTGCAGAAACGAGGATTGGGAAGTTTTGCAGATTGTTCGGTCCTGTATCGTTGTCGAGCGAATCGTTTATGGTAAGACCTGCCGGTGCAAGATCGATCGCCATCCCTCCATTGGAATAAATTGAATTCTCCCTGATCATATTCTGAATACCACCGGCAATAAAAACCCCAACTTCACTATTGTAAGCAATGGTGTTGAACTTGATTGTATCCTGTGAAGAGGCGACCTTAATGCCATGCGAGCTGTTGCCGAGGTCTGACTGGGCGTTCCAATTCGTTCCGATGAAGTTGTTGAGCAGTTTGTTGCCGGTTGCTCCTGCGTTGAGAATATCGACGCCGTGGCCTAAGTTCCCCGCAATAAGATTTCCCTCTTCGGCCGTTTCACCGCCAACTGTGTTGTTGTGTGCATTGTCGAACACCATTCCTTTGTTGTTTGCAAAAGCAACAGTGCCGCTCACATCCGTGCCGATAAGATTGTTAATGACTCTGTTTCGCGTTGCAGTCGGGCCGAAAAAGTAGATTCCTGCGGAAGAGCTTCCCGCAATGATGTTGCGCCCGGTTGGTGAAATGTCTCCAATAATATTGTCCGATGATCTGACATTAATTCCATTTGATCTATTCCCAAGATTAAAACTGCCTGTAACATCTGTGCCGACGTAGTTGCCCTGTACTACTGTCCCATTAGCAGAGGCGCCGATGAAAATACCCGGCAATGCGTTGTCGGCGACAATATTCCCCGCTCCGGAAACCAAACCACCGATGATGTTATTCGGGGCATTGCTAAAAATTCCGTTTCCACCATTCCCCAATGCTGTAGTTCCCGTCGCATCTGTTCCAATGTAATTTCCTTTTACAATGTTTCCTCCAATACTCCCGGTTGCAATTGCCACGCCCGCCCCGAGATTGCCCGATACCACGTTTCTCGTTTCAGGAGTTGTACCACCAATAGTGTTTCCTCCAGACGTTCCAAAAATCCCCACGCTGTTACCGTTGGGTAGAATGGCCGTTCCGGCGGCATTTAACCCAATGTAATTTCCCTGGATGAAATTGCTTCCGTTCACATCAAGAACAATGGCATATCCATTTCCCCCTCCGGTGAAACGCTTGAAGCGGTTTATTACTAATCCGCGGACGATGCTATTGCCACCTACGAGGTTCAATCCATTGGTACCCAACGGGGCGGAACCTCCGTTCAGCTCAATAATGGGTGTACCTGAAAAACCCGGCTGCGTCGTTCCATCAATAATGACCGGGTCGTTAAGCTGCGGCAAGGAGGTGATGGGCGTGATGGTCTGTACGCCACCACCGGCAATATTGAAACTGATCAAATCCAGACCTGGGGTTCCATTCGATAAGGTGATAGCAGCTCGCAGAGACCCTGCGCCGGTATCTGCGATGGTGGTGACAACGAATGTCGCTGCTATTTTGAGCGGTGTCGCAGGTCGCGTCCATCCCGTTGATGGCAAGGGAGGCTGCTGGTCTAATGGCTTGCTTCGGGGAGTGGCGTTGCCCAAGTTATTTCCGAGGCCTTCCATCCCTTCATGGAGTCGTTGGGATTCGTAGACTCGTTGGACTTCCTGGGCTTGTAAGAAGTTGAACGAAGAAAACAGCGCGGGGTTATATCCCGCCGGAATGCCGTTGTTTACCTGATTCCATGTCACACCATTATCTGTGCTTTTCGTAATCTTTTCGGTTACGCGAGAGGCATACATGGTTGTTCCATCAGAAGCCAGCGTATAAGTACCGGAGGTGGTAGACAAATACCCCGGTGTGGTGAGCCATGCGTTTCCCTGGTCTGTGGATCGCCATAGCCTGCCGGTTGTACTTCCCATGAACAAGGTGTTCCCTTCAACGCATAGAGGTCGTACATGGTCACCGCCTGCGACGGAAAGCGATGTCCATTGGGCATTACTACTTTGGAATAATATGATGACAATTATAAATGGAAAAAATTTAATACATTTCATACAGTTCTTTCTTTTAAATGTGTTTTATATTTTTAGTAGTAGAGACTTGCCTTGGCAAGTCTCTACGCTTTCGTGGGTATTGATACTATCTCAAAAGTATCATCTTTTTCATCTCGGTAAATTTACCGGCAGTCATGCGATAAAAATATACACCGCTTGCAATACCACTCGCATTCCATTGTACTGAGTGTTGCCCGGCATCGCGCTTCTCGTTTATCAGTGTCGCAACTTCCTGTCCAAAAATATTAAAGATTTTCAGCGTAACGTACGATGCGCTATGTAATCCAAACCGAATCGTTGTTGTTGGGTTAAACGGATTGGGATAGTTCTGCATCAACTCGAATTCATCCGGCACATTTGCATCGATCTGCTCGACCGGGGTTGTCCCCGGAATCGGCTGTCTCCATGCACCAGAACCATAAATCCCCTGTCCCCCGGCGTAAATGTACCCACCATGAACCATCAATGCACGGAAGTTGGGCACTCCTGTTAAGCCGCTATTAGGAAGTGCAGTCCAACTTTGACCGAGATTAGTTGTGTAATAGCATATGGCGTCTGTTGCTGCATAGAGTGTGTCCCCGGCTGTTGCAAGTGCATAGACTTGTAGATTGGAGATGCTGGGAAAAATATCTGTCCAGCTCACTCCGTCATCGGTTGACATACGCACTCCGCCAGCCCCGAGAAACCAGCGGCTTCCACTCGTAGCAAATGCCATGAAATCCCATGGTGAAATCCCATTCGTGATATCAGTCCACGATTGACCAAAGTCGGTCGAGCGTGAAAGCACTCCTTGCCTGAATGCGAGCAGCGTGTTGCCATTTGCGAAAATGTCGAGGACGTTTAAGTTGCCATACGCTGTTGCTGACCAGGAGTCGCCGAGGTTTGACGATTCATAAATTCCGCCTTGCGTTGCGGCGAAGAGCCTTGACCCGATGGTGATGACTTTGTTGATTCTGCGTGATACACTCGTCGAAAGACCCGTGTTGACTCGTATCCAAAAGTGTCCCCCATCTGTCGAGCGAAGAACACCATAGCCGCTGAGAGCCATCTGTCCTGCAAACACCAACGTATCAACAAACGCATAGGAAGAGATGTATGCTGGAGCAATGACATTGCCGTAATAAGTATTCCAGAATCCTCCATTGTCTGTTGAGATAAACACGCCACTGGCTCCTCCTATGTACATCGTTTCTCCATTTCTGGCGAAACCTATTCGTAAGGAATTACTGACATGACCACCACCGGCGTCGTTTGTTATTTGTTGCCAGTTAACTCCGAGATCCGTCGATCGAAACAACCCGGCAGGTGAAGTTTGAACAAAAAGTGTTGTCCCCTGTGTTACAATCCCTACTACCGAAAGATAGTACGTTGATGGGTAAACAGGTGGTGCCTGAATAATCATTTGAGGGGTGCTGACAAGACTCCATGTCTGAACATTTTCAGAACGTCTGTAAATTCCACCGGAATACATACCTACGAACAAAAAGGTATCCACTTTAACAATTCCACCCGCATCCAAGTAATTGGTTGCTATTCCTAAGTTGTCCTGGTTCCACGTCAATCCCCAATCATCTGATCGAGCCAGTCCCATCGATGTGAAGGCGATAGCGCCGATGAACACACTACTGTCGATAACGGAAATGAAATATATATGGGAGTTTGGACTGGAGAACGAGGGGGTGACATTCGTCCAGAGTTGTCCGCCGTTTGTTGATCGGAATAACTTGCCTGAGTACGTTCCGGCAAAAACGGTGTCCCCCCGACCTCCCAACGCATAAATGTTAGTTTCCGTGATTCCGTTGTTTGCCGAAGCCCAGGAAGCACCCTCATCGGTTGAAACATACACTCCGAAAGAATAGTTTCCGGCAAAGACTCTTCCACCTGTTGTAAGCAGAGCGGGGTTATATCCCGTCGGAAGGCCAGTGTTCGCCAGATTCCATGTTACACCATTATCAGTGCTCTTCGTAATCTTTTCGGTTACGCGTGAGGCATACATTGTTGTTCCATCTGAAGCCAATGCATATGTACCGGAGGACAAATACCCCGGTGTGGTGAGCCATGCGTTTCCCTGATCTGTGGATCGCCATAGCCTGCCGATTGTGCTTCCCATAAATAACGTGTTTCCCTGAACACAGAGAGGACCCCGGTCGCCGCCCGCAACGGAAAGCGATGTCCATTGGGCATTACTACTTTGGAATAATATGATGACAATTATAA
>JAUXOG010000009.1 GCA_030682385.1 Bacteroidota bacterium | reverse complement strand
GATATATTTTCTTTTTGCACAGATGATGAGCCTGCTCGGGGACAAGTCCGTAGGACTTGTATGTCTGTAGCCGTGTAAGAAAATAATGTATTTCCACTCCAGCGGAGTGGTATGTTCCAATAGAACATTCGACCCCCGCCTACCTTAGTCCCGCAAAGCGGGACGGCGGGCAGGCCGCTGGGGTCGGGTTCACTACATCTTTTCCAATATCTACAAACATTTGACTCCTGACGAGCCTACGGCTCTTCGAGCCGAAGGCTCGTAGAGAGTCCTAAACCTGTCTTCGGCATTGCGGCACCCATTTTTCTAATATCGTTACTATAAGTGCGGAAGACAGGAGAGAATCAATCATGAAGGAACAAGAACCAATATATGAAACGACAACCGCATATTTTCATTGAGCATATTCAAGATATAGTAATCCGTCAGTTGAAAATCATCGGTGAAGAAAAGGATCATAATGAGATAAATGAATCTTCGCCAGAGGTTGACTCCGCTTTTGACGAATCGACTCGTCGAGCAGATGTACTTTAGGCACAATTGAGCCATTGGATCATCGAATCATTGAGTAATGAAAAAATGATCAAATGGATAAATGATTTAATGGTTCAATGAATTATCGGCTCTTTTTATTCCGTTAGTTAACGAATTTTTATTATATTACCTCCCGTGAAGAGTGTAATTAAATACGATCTGAAGACTCCTGTTCAGTTTATAAAAGGCATTGGACCCAGGCGTGCCGAAGCTTTTGCAAATCGTGGAATCAATACCGTGCACGAGTTACTCTACTATTTTCCATTCGATTATTTCGACCTGACGCAAGTTTCCGAAATCAGTTCACTCCGCCGTATTACCGATACCACTAAACGGATATCAGTGGTTGGCAGCATCCGTGCTATCGATATAGCAGGCAGACCGCCAAGGCGGAAATGTGTAATAACATTAGGCGATGCTACGGGCACAATTTCACTCGTCTTCTTTCAAAATGCAAACTATTTTAAATCGGCTTTTCAGGTTGGCGAAATGTTGGCTGTTTCAGGGAAGCTTAATTTTTTCCAAAACCGTCCGCAATTTGTTCATCCGCGCATCGATCGACTCGAAGTGGGTGAGGAAGATAACCTGAAAGGTTTTTTACACACAAAGGGAATAATACCAAAATATTCTTCGGGGGAAGATTTTAGAAACCTTCGGATTACCGATACAGTGTTTCGTAAAATTATGAAAGAAGTTGTCGATAATTTTGTAGAACAAGCTGAAGAATTTTTCCCCGAAAGCTTTTTGAAGCGTTTAAACCTGCTTCCGCTTCCTGTCGCTTTACGGAATATTCACTTTCCCGAAACAGTCGAATATAAAAATGCCTCCCGTTATCGCTTGAAATTTGATGAATGGTTTTGCTTCCAGCTTTTGCTTGCCTACCGGAAAATGAAAACCAAAATTCAAACACCCGGAATATCGTTTAATGTGAAAAGTAATTTAGCCCGCAAGTTAGTCGATTCGCTCCATTTTAAACTTACGAAAGCTCAAATAAAAGTAGTAAAAGAAATTGCCAACGATATGAGCCAGCCAAAGCAAATGAACCGCTTGCTTCAAGGCGATGTTGGCAGCGGCAAAACGGTTGTGGCTTTGATTGCAATGCTGATAGCGATAGATAACGGATATCAGGTTGCATTTATGGCGCCAACCGAAATTTTAGCCGAACAGCACTATAAAACCCTTGCTCAGTTTTTGAGAGAGGTGAATGTGAACACTCGTTTGTTAATCGGCGGGCAGCGGAAAAGGTTAAGAGATGATATTATAGGCGACATCAGAGAAGGAAGAGCTAACATAATTGTTGGAACTCACGCTTTGATACAGGAAAGTGTTGAGTTTGCAAACTTAGGTTTTGTTGTTATCGACGAGCAGCACCGCTTTGGTGTTGACCAAAGAGCCGAGCTTGTGCGGAAAGGGAAGGAGAGCGTTAATGTTCATCCTGATGTTTTGGTAATGACAGCCACGCCGATACCGAGAACACTCTCGCTGACAGTTTACGGCGATTTGGATGTTTCAATTATCGATGAGATGCCGAAGAACAGGAAACAGATAAAGACAATGATGTTAGCTGAACCGGAAAGCGACCAGTTATACACGATGATACGAGCGACAGTCCGGAAGGGACAACAAGTATATATAATTTATCCGTTGATTGAAGAATCGGAGAAAGTTGACTTGAAGGCAGCGGTAGAGAGTTACGAAATGTTCCGCGATGCGATATTCACTGACTTGAAGGTGGGATTGATACACGGCAGGATGTCGTCAGATGAAAAAGATCAGGTCATGGAAGCTTTCAAAGCAAAGCAGCTTCACATTCTCGTCTCAACAACAGTAATTGAAGTCGGTATCGATATCCCGAACGCAACGATGATGGTGATTGAGCATGCTGAAAGGTTCGGACTTTCTCAATTGCATCAGTTACGCGGCAGAGTCGGGCGAGGCGCTGAACAATCGCATTGTGTTTTAGTCGTTCCTGATTGGTTAGCTCGAATTACAAAACGGCAAACGGATAATATAGAAATATTTGATTCCCCTAACTCCAATAATATCAACGAATTAGAGCGACAAAAAGCCCGCCTGACTGACGGGCAGGCTTTAACACGCATCCAAACGATGCTTGCAACTAATGATGGATTTAGAATTTCAGAAGTAGATTTGAAGCTTCGAGGTGCGGGCGATTTCTTCGGCACACGCCAAAGCGGTCTGCCTGAACTTCATATTGCTAACGTCCTCGACGACGGACCCATCATAACATTAGCTCGACAAGAAGCTTTTCAACTCGTTGCAGACGATCCACATCTTCGTAACCAAGAACATCAATCACTCCGGAAATATTTTTTCGAAAAGTTAAAAACATCTCTCACCTATATAGATGTCGGTTGATCGAGAAAAAAATCTCACACACTCCTTTCTAGAAAAAAAATAATTTTTTTCTTCAAAATGCATTTTTTACTTGACTTCTACACAAAAAAGTTTATATTTACACCGTGAGTATTGATTGAAAGAAAAAATTTTAAAAAAAAATGCAGTCGATACGAAGTAAATAAAAAATATGTCTAACAATTAATGAGGAACGAACGAGTTCGTTGATAAATCTTCCGTTGAATGTTGCGCTCGTATATAATCAAAAGAAGGAAGATCTTAAAGAAGAAAAGAATAGCGAGCCTTCCGAACAGTCTTATAATTTAAGTTCGGAAAAATTTAGTGAAACACCGGTAAATACATCCGCTGATATCTATGCAGAGTGGGACACGTTTGAAACTATAGATGCAGTGCGTCAAGCTCTTGCAGAAATACACAACGTAACTATGATAGAAGCGGACGAGTATGCTTACCATAAACTTCAGCAATTAAAACCGGATATTGTTTTTAATATCGCCGAAGGATTAAACGGTGTTTCGCGCGAAGCACAGATACCTGCCATATTAGAACTTCTCCAAATTCCTTACACCGGTTCCGACCCCTTAACTCTCGGTTTGTGTCTCGATAAGGCGAGGACTAAAGAAATTCTCACATATAATGGTATTCCTACACCTTCTTTTGTTTTAATCTCCAAACTTTCTGAATTAGCCGGCGCTTCTGTCCGTTTCCCAAGTATCGTAAAGCCACAACACGAGGGTTCGAGCAAGGGTATTTACAATGCGTCTATTGTCAGGAACTGGGACGAGTTAGTTGCACAATTAAAATTTGTATTAGAAACTTACAACCAACCGGCTTTGGTGGAACAATTTATCGAAGGGCGTGAATTCACAGTGGCGCTGCTTGGTAACGGAAGTGATGTTCGTGTTCTTCCGATAGTCGAAATCAAATTCGATTCGCTCCCACAAAATGTAAATCCAATTTATTCTTACGAAGCAAAATGGATTTGGGATAACTCAGAATCGCCGTTGGATATATTCGAGTGTCCCGCAAGTATTTCTCCTGCTCTTCAAACTGAAATCGAAGATGTTTGTTTGAAAACTTATAAAGTTATGCGATGCCGCGATTGGTGCCGCATAGATGTGCGGTTAGATGCCGATGGCAAACCTAACATTCTTGAACTGAACCCATTGCCCGGGATATTACCGAAGCCGGAAGATAATTCCTGTTTCCCCAAAGCAGCCCGCTCGGCTGGTTTGAATTACAACCAACTTATGCAACAAGTTTTGCATAATGCTGCTGAGAGATATGGGCTCTCGAATAATAAAACAGATAATTAGATTTGAATGAATAAAAAAATACATATTGCTTTAATTTATAACGAACCGACGGTTACAACACCCACAGGCAGGAAGTTTATTTCCGAAACGGGAGTTTTATATGAAGGGGGAGAAGTTTCGCAAACCGATGCTGATATAATGGTTGATATGTCGGAAGTCGCTGTGCTTGACGAAATGAACGATATTAAACGAGCCTTGGAGGTAATGGGATACCGGGCCACTTTGTTTAATGTGAACAGCGATATTTACAGATTGATTGATTTCCTTAAAAAGGAAAAGCCGGATGTGATATTTAACATTTGTGAAAGCATCGGGACTGAGTCGATACACGAAATGCACGTTGCTGGTATTTTTGAATTGTTGGGAATCCCTTACACCGGTGCCAATGCGTTTACACTTGGCTTGGCACAGAACAAAATGCGAGTGAAGGAAATTTTAAGTTATCATAATCTGCCGACTCCGAAGTTTCGAGTGATAAAAAATCCGGACGACATGATATCCGAAGATGGCTTGTCGTTTCCGATTATAGTAAAACCATCGCGTGAAGATGCGAGTGTCGGAATTAGCAACGATTCGGTTGTCTATAATTTAGAAGATTTAAAGAATCGCGTTCGTTTTGTAATCGAAAAATTCATCCAACCGGCATTGATAGAAGAATATATTGAAGGACGTGAGATTAATGTTGCTGTTATTGGAAACTCCAACCCGACTGCCCTGCCAGTTTCCGAAGTGGATATGTCCACACTGCCCGATAATTATCATAAAATTATTACATACAACGCCAAGTGGATGAAAGGGACCGACGAATTCGAATGCACAAAAGGTATTTGTCCGGCACCGCTGCCCGAAGCTGTCGCTAAAATTTTACAGTCGATGGCGTTGAAGGCATACAATATTATTGGATGCCGCGATTATGCAAGAGTTGATTTTCGTTTGACCAAAGAATATAAACCATACATATTGGAAGTAAATCCAAATCCGGATATAGCTGCCGAGGCAGGCTTTGCCCGCGCGGCAAGAACAGCCGGAATGACTTTTGAAGAAATGACAAATAAAATAGTTGAACTGGCGCTTGAACGATGTCAATAACTATCAGAAAATTTGAACATAGCGATAAAGAACCCGTACGTAATTTATTGGTTCATACTGAATCGTTTACAGAAGCTGAAGTAGATGTAGCTATCGAACTCGTTGATCTGTTCCTGAATAATCCTAATCAAAAAGATTACGATTTATACACAGCAGTTGAAGGGAACGAAGTTTTAGGTTACATCTGCATCGGACCTACACCGTTAACCGAAGGAACTTACGATTTATATTGGATCGCAGTTTCACCGGTTACACAAGGTAAAGGTGTTGGAAAACAGTTGATCAAATATGCAGAAGAAACGGTGAAAATAAATAACGGACGGCTTTTAGTAGCAGAAACATCATCGCAGCCGAAGTATCAAAAGACCTGCGATTTTTATGTTAGCGCCGGTTATGAAATTTTATCGAGAATAAAAGAATATTATAAAGTCGGCGACGACCTTTTAGTTTATGGAAAATATCTATAGAAATATGTATAACAAATTCATTGGAGGAATTTAGGTTTGTATGGAACTTTGGCAAGAAATGCTACGAAAGAGTGTCGATAGCTCAAAGGATTTAGTTGAGCGCTTCGGCTTCGATAACGAATTAGCAGAACGGCTTAACAAACTCTTTCACATCCGCATAAACCCTTACTATTTAAGTTTAATCAGGTATCCGGGCGACCCGATCTGGATTCAGTGCATACCTTCGGAAAAGGAGTTGGAAAACGATGGATTCCCCGAAGACCCATTGGCTGAAGATTCGCACAGTCCTGTCCCAAGCATTGTTCACCGCTATCCCGATAGGGTGTTGTTTCTTACAACAAGTCAATGCTCGATGTATTGCCGCTTTTGTACGCGTAAACGTAAAGTAGGCGATTCATCCAAGATTAATATGAAATTTATACAAGATGGAATTAACTACATTGCGGCGCATCCTGAAATCCGCGATGTAATTCTTTCGGGCGGCGATCCGCTTATGCTGACCGATTTTATGTTAGAAAAAATTCTTAAAGCATTGCGGGATATTCCTCATATCGAAATAATCCGCCTCGGAACTAAAATGCCCTGTGTGTTACCTCAGCGAATTACACCGAAGTTAACTAAGATGCTGCGCAAGTATCATCCCATTTATATCAATACACATTTCAACCATCCTTGGGAAATTACTCCCGAAGCAAAAAAAGCATGCGAGATGTTAGCCGATGCCGGCATTCCGCTCGGCAATCAAGCCGTGCTGATGAAAGGCGTTAACGACGATTCCGACGTAATGTTGGAGTTGATGCGAAAACTTTTAACTATGCGTGTTAAACCATACTATTTGTATCAAGCCGATATAACAAAGGGTGCAAATCATTTCCGCACGCCTGTAAGTAAAGGTTTGGAAATTATGGATAAACTTCGCGGACATACATCGGGACTTGCAATACCGTATTATGTTATTGATGCGCCCGGTGGCGGCGGAAAAATTCCACTGCTGCCGCAGTATGTAATTGGCAGAGCCGGCAATCAGGTGATTTTGCGAAATTACAAGTATGATATTTTCACTTACCCGGATGTCGAAGAAGAACCCGAACCGACTACACAGGTTGAGCAGCCGTATCTGAAGAAAAAGAAAAACGGGAAGAAGTTGCAACCCGAACCTGTGGAAGTATAATTGATGCTTAAAGAAATCCCGACCAAGAAATGGTTGGGGTTTTTTGTTGTGTAGGTCGGATTTTGTTCACATCCGACTTTCAGAACAAATAATACCCATAACTCCTTTAATATCAATAAGTTATATTTTTTACGAATTCTCAAGAAAATACTTGACTTACAATTCTAAACTAATTATATTAACCCCAGCAAATAAAGGTTACACATTAACAATAAAAGAGGCTAACGATGTGTGATATTAGTAAAAGAGGTAAAGGTTTAAAATGCAGGTGGACCTGTCCGCCGACTTGTCCGCTGAAACGAAGTGCAAGCGGAAGTACCGAAAGCATTCGGGACGTAGGTGGATTCATCATTCACTGAGCTTAAATCATGACAGCAAAAATTAAAATCCATAATTCCATCCGCCTATGGCGGACTCCATTAATCCAAATTTTGATATTTGTTTTTTGTTGTTTGTTATTTGTTGGCTCTTGCCGCGAGCGTGTTGTGCCGCCCGATATTCCGCATTACGTTCCGCCGATAGTTTTGACGGCTGAAGATGTAGGTGTAACTGATGCGTTTATACGTTTAAAATTTCTAGACACTTCAAATGTTCAAGCAAAAATATTTTTACTCACACGCGACGGCAAACCACTAATAACGGCTCATCGCGTACTCGAGTGGGTCATTTTATATCTCCTTGAGCATGCAAGTAAGAATTTTCAAACGGAGATACTCTTCGTCTCTTAAGCCGTAAGCCCTTCTCTGAATTACTCTAATTTTATTATTCAGTCCCTCGACAAAACCTAAAGAGACTTTGTTTTCTGGTCTGCTGTATGCGGCAATACCGTTCCAATGCCGTTCAATCATCTGGGCAAATTTTTCATACGGTTCTAGACGTTGCCATTTTAAAGCATCTTTCCAATTATCAAAAAATCGTCTTGCCCATCCTTCTGTTTGATAACTCCATAATTGACCAAAGGTTTCTTTAAGCAAGTAAGCTGTATTGATGCGCTTGTTGGCTTTCAATAGCTTCTTCAATGATTTGCGTCCGTCCAAAGTAAGATTTTCACGATTGGATAAGAGTGTATATTTCTGTCCCTTAATATACGAACGGTCATTGCCGGAAAGTCTGTAATATTCCGTCTTCCTAATTTTATCCAATGACTCCCCTAAATGTCGCATTACATGAAACTTGTCATACAAAATCGCTACGCTTGGAATATTTTTCTTTGTCGATTTTTCAAACGCTTTCCACACCTGCCTGCCGTCAGGCAGGTATCCATTACAGCCAGCCGTATTGTATTGATTTTATTTGCTCCAAGCCAATTATAAAACATATCAAGACTCTCCTCTGACCGATCCTTGCCACCAAACCAGATAGGACGATTCCTTTCTAAGTCGCTTACAATTATTCTGTAAGTATGTCCTTTCCTTAATGATATTTCGTCTATCCCTATTATCCGTGGAGATGAAACAGGATTTCGACGAAGTTGCTCTTGCATATATTCTTTCTCTAATACCTTGACTGTATGCCAATCTAATTTTAATTCTCTGGAAACATCTCGAATTGTCATAGAACGGCATTTCCGTCCCACATAATAGGAAAAACGTTTCGTGTAAAACGGATTGTTTGATATCCAGTCTATCTTCTCTTGCTTCACTTTTCCACAGCTCCGGCACTTGACACGACGCCTGCCTGCCGCAGGCAGGGATTTCCAACTCCAGACCTGCCTGACGGCAGACAGGTATATTCGTGCATCTCCGCAGGATAAATCCCGTATCCGCCGAGTCTTCTTGTCGTAATAGCTTCGATGTGGGGTGCCGCATTTTCCGCATAATGTTTTTTTTGAGTCCTTTCAAGCTGTATAACTCGAGCCTTCGGGTCTCCAAATATCCCCTGTATGTTAGCTCTTGGACGATATCCGGGGAATCTATACTCATCCAGTAGCCGCCTGTTTTTTCGCATCCACTAATCATACACTTTTTTTCGCTAACTTAAAAATCCTCTATCTTCTTATCTCATCGTATGTTATGCTGGTTCTATACACCATTTTTACCCACTCACTTCCACGATGAACCTTAAAAATTAAGTTTTATATTTGTGCTGTCAACACAAAGGTTTTTTGGAGTTTTTTTGTGCGGCGGGTTTGACTGGTATAGAATGGTTCAGATTAGGTATTGACTATTTGAGCAAATAAAATTAAGATAGAGGGTATAAGGTTATTCAAATTAATTCGCACATACAAGGGAATAGATGGCGAAGCTTTGGAGAGAAGTCGTTTGATTCAAAATTAGCAAAGTCGAATTCATTGAACACAGCGCTCAAGCGTAGCTTGGAAAAAGATGAAGCCGATGTAAAGATATTTTTAGTCGATGCTGTCGGAGAGCATTCTACAAAAGTCGAACAGCGGATATGTGTATCGTTTGGTTATAATGAAGAATACATAACTGAGCTAAAGAAAATTCCAGGACGCAAATGGCATCCAAACGATAAGCGATGGAGTTTTCCATATAACATAGAGAATGCCGAGCGTATAATAAAAATCTTCAAGAATCAAAAATTAAACATTGACACCAAGCTCACCCTCCTCATCAGTTCAGGCGAAATGAAATATGATGGAGTAGTAAAACAACTCGATGAAGCTGTAAATAATGACCTCAGAGAGCTCAAGCAGCTTATGCGACTGAAGAACTATAGTAATAAAACGATAAAATCATATACAAGTTGTATTAGAGCTTTCTTCCAATTTTACAATGATCGTAATCCGATAGAATTATCCGCACATGAAATAAAATCATACCTATTATATTAAATCGAGAAAAAGAATTGTACCTCTGGAACAATTAACCAATATATTAATGCTCTCCAATTTCTTTACGTTGAGGTTTACAAAGTACCATTTGTGA
>JAUXOG010000005.1 GCA_030682385.1 Bacteroidota bacterium | reverse complement strand
ACACAACGTGTGCATCTTCGGGTAAGCCATATTGTATATCTGTTGTTGGGTTGAATGGATTAGGATAATTTTGAGAAAGCTGAAAAACACTTGGTAACTTATATACTTGACTTGCTTCAACATTCGTGGGAAAACCACCTGTTACTGTACGGATTATTGTTCCAGCGACGAAGAGATCACCACCGACAGCAGTTCCTTTGTTAACATCGGTGAAGGAAACCGCGCGAAGACTATTCGTGGTTCCGCTCAACTGTCGTTCCCAATGCTTACCACCGTTTGAAGTCCAGAGAATTAAACCGTCTTCGCCTGTGACAAAAGCAACTTTATCGTTAATCTGATTTACTGAAAAAAGATCGCCATACATTCCATTTAATTGTTCTATCCATGTCATACCACCATCCGTTGTATAAAGAATAGTTCCATAACCGACGGCAGTTCCAACTTCAGCACTTGAGAATGAGACACCTGTAAGCCATACTGATGTCCCACTCGATTGGTTTATCCATGTTTCACCTTTATCGGTCGTACGAATTATCACTCCATAATTTCCTACTGCTGTTCCAGTATTAGTATCACTAAATGAAACTGAACGCAACATAGTTGTTATCCCACTTGATTGCGGAACCCACGTTAAGCCTCCGTTAGATGTGTGTAAGATGGTTCCTTCTTCTCCAACAACCGTTCCAGAGGTAGTACTCGGGAATGATACTCCTAACAACGTATATCCAGTACCTGATGACTGATATGTCCAAGTTTTTCCATCATCTGATGTACGCAAAATAGTACCATCTTGACCCACCGCAATTCCTTTCGTTTCATCAAAGTAAGAAACTCCATAGAGCCACTTGGAAGTTCTACTTTCTTGTTCAATCCACGTTAACCCACCATCTTTAGTATGGACAATTGTCCCATATGCCCCAACCGCTGTACCGGTGTTATTATTAATGAAGGATACTCCCAAAAGGTATTTTGTTAAATTGTGAGAGGTCGTCAACCAATTATGACCATGGTCAGTTGTACGGAGAATGATGCCAGAATAGCCTACTGAAATGCCAGTAGTATTGTTAATAAAAACTATATCGCTAAGTAAAGATGGCGTGGGAACTAATTCAATTGTCCAAGACGTCCCGCCATCTGTTGTGCGATGTAGGTAACCATTCGAACCTAAGACAACACCATCATTAGCGTCAAAAAAGTGAGCGCCAATCATGATGGAATGGGTGCCTGCATACAGGATTTCCCAAGTAGAACCACGATTAGTTGTACGAAGGATAGTACCGTTTTCTCCAACGGCGTAGCCTGTATTAGAATCTGGAAAAAAAACTTTGTTGAGTGTCCAAGTTGTACCAGTTGACTGTGCTGTCCATGATTCTCCAGTATCTGTTGTATAAAGGATTGTTCCGCCATAACCTATGGCAAATCCCTCAATAGCATTCACGAAAACGATATTAAGCAATCGCCATTCGGATGGTGCTGGCATTCTTTCCCATGACTGACCGCCATCGGTTGTTTTTATGATTATGCCGCCATCCATGCTGTATAGGTGTCCCCCGACAGCGATTACGGTATTAGTATCTATTGAAATTACAGCATCTAACGAGTATGCCGAGTCATATCGTTGACTGATCCATGTTTTTCCACCATCTGTTGTATTAAGAATCATTCCCTGGGATCCAACAACAGTACCCACCTTGGCGCTTGCAAATGACACCGAATTAAGAGAGAATGACGTGTTACTATTCTGCAGCGTCCAATTCTGACCACTCTCAGTGGTATGCACGATTGTGCCATTTGATCCCACAGCAAAGCCAATCTGCGAATCGACAAAATCTAGATCACTTAAATGATTTCCTGTCGGTCGAGGGCTTTGCCAAAACCATCCGCTTGGTTGAGCATTCAACTTATGATTGACTAAGTTGACTAGTAAAAGTGAAAAAATAAAAAAAAGTTTCATATAATTCGCCTATATTATTGTTAAACAATTGTTATTTATAATTTGAAGATGACTGCTGTTATGTAAGCTGACAAGGCGGCATAACAGTGCGTCAAACGTTCCGAAAAATCGGGACAGGGTAGTGGGTGTCTCCGTTTGTTGCTTCTGACAGCTTAAAACTTGGGGACACCTGCTTGCCTCGTAGAACGAGGATTGCCCTTCTTCTTCATGGTTATTGTTTCCGTGAATTATTTCTTTCATGTTCTGTCTATTATCAATATTGATTTTCATTTTAGAAATACTGCCTTTCCGACCGAAGTGTAATTTCCTTGAACAATCCTGTAAAAATAAATTCCGCTTGCTAGCACTTGCCCTGAGCCGCCGTCCTGAGCGGAGCCGAAGGATGTCGAAGGGTCCCATTCTATCTCATGCTCGCCTGCTTCTAATTTTTCGTTGACTAACACTGCTACTTCCCTTCCAAAGATGTCGTACACCTTGAGCGATGTGAAACCTGAAACCTGTAACCTGAAACCTATTTTTGTTTTCGGGTTAAACGGATTGGGGTAATTTTGATGCAATTCAACCGAGGAAGGCAGTGCTTCTTGTTCTTTTACATCGGTCGGCAGTAACTCAACACGACGATAAAATATTTTGTCTGGTAAAAAATTACTCTCTCTGGCCATCCATACTACATGAAAAGTATTCTTAAATATTGCACACGATGGAAACAGTCCTACTATAATGCTCGGATAAACATCACATACAGAAGACCATTGTTTATGATTAAGGTTAAAATACTTTAAGTTTATTTTATTCTCTGGTTCCTCTGGCCAGGTTACCACAACGTAGTTATCTCGTACTGCAATTTTGGGGCGATAACCATTGGGACGATCTGTTAAAACCACTTCAGATGTCCATGACGAATCTGAATGAATCAAATGTCGCTCCATAATGCTGCAGCCAACAAGTCCTTCACAGCCGTATTTTGCATCTCGCCAGCTTACGACTATTGTTCCGGTTGAAGGATCGGCAGCAATATTGGAGTTGGCAGTAAACGAGCCACCGCGGACACTGGACAGATTTATCGAGTCTGACCATGTCATCCCCAAATCCGTGCTGACTTTGTACTGTACTACTAAATACTCTGACGAATATCCTGAAGAATCATACTCCCAGCCGAATACACGGTAGAGTTTTCCCGGAAGAAAGGCAATGTCAGAATTAATTCTCTGGTCTATCGGACCCAGCAGTGTCCACGTTTCTCCGGCATCTGTTGTCCGCAACATGCCGTGAATGTTGCCTGTTCCCTGATCACGATTAACCCCTAACAGAATTGTATCCTCTATTCCAGCCCGATACCACCAGGCTATGCTCATTGAGTCCATGACCAGTTGAGGGGGGCTCCAATTCAATCCTTGATCTGTACTCATCATCATATACAATATTCTGCTTACTGCATCTCTCCAGAAAGCATAGAGTGCTTTTCGTGTAGGAACAAATATACATCCTGAGACAAGCTCGATGCTGTCTGGTGCTAATTTTCTCAGTGGCTCGAATGTTTTTCCACCATCCACCGAGCGGATGTAGGGGAATCTCAAGCCGCTGTTGTTCGAGAGCACCGTGATGTGCAGCGTGTCCCCTTGGTTTACAATCACAGGCACACCGGCATCTACGCTATCCGGCGTCAGTTGCCACACAGGTCCCCACACAAGTCCGCAGCTTGTATCGATGCGGTTGTCGTAAATGTGCTGAGCGGTGCAGAGCGTAATGCTAACAAGCCCCAACAGTATTGCATGGTGTAATCGTTGTATCATAGGAGACTCCTTGTAAAGTGCGTTGTTAATTTTTTTAGTTTCTGTATTTTCATTTCTGTCAAACTTCATACCCAACTCCATATTATTATTGGTTTTGTTATTCTGCCTCGAATAATAAAATATTTTATTAGTAATGTATATTGCTTGTCCCTCCGGTGGCGGGATGCTTCGCACTTGTCCAGAAGGTCCCAAAGGGATTCCTTTGGAAGATTCTTTCGGAACTTGTACAGAGGGATGCTGCGTACCTGTCCCGACCTTGTCGGGTTGCGCCGCACTTATGATTTGAAGAGGGGTAAAATGTTTGAACTGAAGAACGTGTTCAATATAAAACTGCTTTACCAATTTTGAAATCTCCATTTTATTATTAAATATCAATGTTAATGCCCATTACTAATTGGCTGAAGTAACTGCAAGAATATAAATTTAAATCGACTGATAGTCAAGTGTTTTTCTAAAAATATTTACGTTTATTGAATACAGGCTATTATTGAGGGTTTACCCCATAATTTGCCAACTTTAACCGATTGATTTTTTTAAAGTAATAGTCTAATTTTGTTATAACGACAACACTTATTTTTATAACCTTACATCCAACTGCAAACCAATTCTGTTATCCACATTTGCGGGAAGTTCGTCCCATCCACTCCCGATTTTCCTCACATCTTCACGAATCAGATAAGAATATTTGAGCGAAAAATCAAGCGAGTTAATAATCTGATACTTTAATAAAACATACCACTTGATTCCCTGGCCATATAAAAGCGGAATCGAGAGAACTCCCCGTAAATCATTTTCATACTGACTAATTCCGGAATAATATGAATCGGATTTGAAATAACTTATCCTGAAATTAAGTGTCCATCGCTTTTTAGATCTGATGCTCAAATCTTGTAAAAGCATCCTGCCGATTTCTGTTGCCTTTGTAAGATTTGAATTTACAGTGCGGTATTCGAATCGCCATCTCAATCGTACGAATTTTGATAAATCGTAATCAACATTGATGCGGTAGTTACTTCTGACCGTTTGATCAATAATTCTGATTTCTCTATTCATTTCATCAAGATTTTTTTGAAAATCATCGGACGATTTATTTTTGTACCTCAAAGTAACGAAAAGATTTTTATTTATTTTATATTCGAACTGCGAAAAGTATTCATTACCTCGCTTTGAAAAATTTAGCTCTTTACTTTTCGGAAAAACAAACTTATCGCTGTATCCGATTAATTTTATCCCTCTGAATAATTTCAATTCCAATCCGATAAAGAAACCTTCTTCGTTCGACCCGCCGAATGACTCACCGAAAGGATTTGCGAATCTGTTAAAATAATTTGGAGAATAATTTCTATACAATGCAACCACATCGACGAAAGCATTCGGACTAATTGAAAGAACGCTGACCCCGCTCAATTCCATTTTAGAATTCGCCGCAACCTCGCCATACAAATTTATTCGATTCATTTTCAAAGTATAATCAAAACCGTAATTTGAGAAAAAATTATTTCCGGCAGCTTTTATCTGTTTAGAGTATGAACTCACAGCCCAAGTCAGCCCGAACTTGAATTCCTTGTATAATTCGTATGTAGTCCGGGCGCCGAAAACTTTTTCGTTCAAATTTTCACGCTTTGCAATTTCAGAATTTGTCCGATAATATCCCGAATAAAAACTTGTTACATTCCCCAAACTATCCACCGAGGCACTCAGGTTTTTGTTGGAATAGAAAATCAATCCAGTGAATCTTCTCCAGTTCAGCAGAGTTGCGAAACCGCGAAGAAATCCGACCTCGTCAGCCGAGAGATGCGGCATCAAGTCTCTCCCCTTTCGTAATGAACCGGCTTTGATATTGGCACCTTTCGTAAAATCATACCCCCGCCACATCACCAAACCCTGCCCCGCTTCGATTACATAATCGCCAATCACTACAGATTTGATAAAACCTAAATTCTGAATTCTTATAAAATAATTAGTATAATCGTTGAACTTTCTTTCGCCTGCATCTTTTTCTACAAGCAGCCCGCCCGAAATATTTTTGCCCTGACTTAGTTTAATCCTTTGATAAGAAACTACCGGACTTCCTAAATACTTCCCCTCATTATATCCATGACTCGTTTGAAGCTTTTGCCGGATTCGCGAGCGGACAGCTACTGAAGGCAGACTCCAAATATTTTTCTGAATAATTTTTGGCTCTGTTTCAAAAGCATCGAGTAATTGTGAGTCTTCTTCATCTGTAGTTTGCTCGACTAATTTTTCAATCTCTACATCAGTTGTGTCTTCTGAATCAATTTGTGAAAGTGCCGATGAAAGCCACAAGAATAACAGAAAGATGTGCGTTAATCGAATCATTTTCTTTCTCCCCACAAAAATCCAATCGTGATTGAATGTGTGAGTTCAAGTTCCTGATGGCTGATTATTGCATAATCAATTTTCATCGACGAATATTTCAAGCCCAACCCTCCTGAAATAGTTGACGGCTTCTCATTAACACCCAACCGCAAAGCGGCGAATTCAAAAATCCAATACTCAAAACCCGCTTTCAACGAACCATCGAACATAATTTCTTTTTCATAATCCATCAGCAAAAACAAATTGTTGATTGGCGAGTATGAAGTTCCAAACGAAAATACCTGCGGCAATTTTTCTTTCATCTTTCCAATTGTCGGTGCGTTAATATTTTTCGCTGAAAAGCCGAAGAGTAAATTGTATGCAAGCGGAAACATAATTCCAATATCCACACCAATCGTGTAATCGTTTCCGTAACCTTTAATCGTTAATGTATGAATATGAAAACTCGTCCCGATATTTATTCCTAAAAATAAATTTGCATACGATAGAGTTCCTGATATTTCTTTATAGAGATCGAAGCCATATTTTTTTGCAGCAAAAGCGAGAGTCCCGATTTTTGTAGAATAATTTGCGGCAAACGCAGTTGTGGATAATTCGCTCAACCCGAAAGGACGCGGTGAATAATAAACTGCCGCTTCGTTGAAATTTATAAGGGATAATCCAGCGGGATTATAGAAAATACTCCAGCAATCATCCGATAAACCCACGAACGCTCCCCCGATTGCATTAGCTCGGGAACCCAAATTTGTTTGTTCAAATCCTGCAAAGACAGAATGCTGAAGCAGGAATATGAAAATTATTAATACCTTCATATTGCCTCCTGACATTAATTGATGCTTGAACTAATTGAATAAAATAGCTATATTGAAAACAACAAAAAGAGAATTGATATGAGAATCATTGTAGTATCTTTCGCAATCATTTTTTTAGTGATTAACTTTGCCATTGCACAGGAAATCAATTGCGATGTTAAATTGAATACGGAAAATTTGACTACCGAAGGACTCGAAAATATTTCCGGTTTCGAACAACGGCTTGAGGATTACATCAACAATCACAGATGGACTAAGGATGAGTTCGGCGGTGCCAAAATAAATTGTAGTTTCGATATTTTCTTCAGAGGTTCGCCGTCGGAAAATAAATATACCGCCCAAGTTTTTATTGGCAGCCAACGCCAAATTTATAAATCGGATAAAAGCACGGGCACGGTTCGGATATTCGATGATAAATGGGAATTTACTTTCATCCGAAATCAGCCGATTCATCATAATAATCCTCAATACGATCCTGTTACGAGTTTCATTGATTTTTATGTTTATATCATTCTCGGTTTCGATTATGATTCGTTCAAACCAACCGATGGTACAGATTTTTTCCAAAAAGCTGTTGACATTGCAAGTAAAGCACGCTCGGGAGGCGGAGCTTCATCGGGATGGGATTTGAAATCTTCGGGTACTTATAATCGAATTCAATTCATCGAAGAAATTATCAATCCGAAAAATAAAATTATTCGGGAGGCGTATTACGTTTACCATTACAAGGGACTCGATTTGCTTACTCGGAATAAATCAAAAGCCCTCGAAAATGTAACTAAAGCTGTAGAGAGTATAGGTAATTTTCAGAAAAAAAACAACGAAAGAATATTTTTGGTAAAAGCATTCTTCGATACCAAATATTTAGAGCTATGTGAGTTGTACCTTGATTCAAAAGACCCGGAAATCTATAATAAATTAGGTACTTACGACCCCGCCCACCAAAAAAATTACGAGGAGTATAAACTCAGAATTAAGTGAGGTTGTAGGAGTTTAGATTTTATGGAGCATTCATTGCAGTTCATTTCACGTAACTGATAAAATAAGAGAAAAAGTATTTGTCTTCAGCCACATTAGAAAATGATGCTTCGGCATTTTGTTTCTTATTTCTGATCGGTTGACTTGGCGAAGCTATCGGGACTGAGTAATAAGTCAACTGCGGTAGATAAAGATAGAGTTGGATATTTCTTACCGTTGAAAACTGAAAGCAAAATTACAATTTTTCCCATTCACTTCTGCTTATACCAGCTTCTTTAAGAATAGCATGTAAAAAATTTTTTCCGATGTCCTTTCCATGAGGATTTGGTAGTATGAGTTTTAATCTATCTTTTAACATAAACTCATGTTTTCCACCCGACATCGGACCTTTAAATCCTAGTTGCTTTAAATAGCGGACCAAATTTTGTCTCGAAATCGGCCCAAATACCGGCATTATATTGCCTCTTTAATTACTTCTAATTTTAACCCATCAACCTCTGGGAGAGTATGTCCTAACCCTAACCCAAAAAGTATCCAATCTTCAAGAGCTTCACGTAGCTCCTCTCTGCACTCTTCAAGAGTTTCGGCGTTCGCCCATACACCTTGGAATCCAGGGATA
This sequence comes from Bacteroidota bacterium, assembly GCA_030682385.1. GTDB lineage: Bacteria > Bacteroidota > Ignavibacteria > UBA10030 > BY39 > JASEGV01. The sequence goes on along the minus strand of JAUXOG010000005.1, from coordinate 4,629 downwards.
TTACCATAATATCCTTCGTTATCGGCAAGTATTTCGTAATGCGCTCGCTTCATCGCTGCCTGTATGTAAGCTGTTAACATTTGCAAATCCTGTTAATTGTTTATTGAAAAACTATATAAATTTATACACAAAATCAAATTATTGAAGAATTGGGATTCATGATTTTAGATTTTAGATTTTAGATTTTAGATTGCAGATTGCAGATTTGAGTGTGTCGTCTTGAACAGTTTGCAAACCTACAAAAACAAGAAGCCGATTCCTCTCATCAAGAGAAACCGGCTTGTATCTTTAACTGAATTTTTATTAGAGCTGTTTCAACGCTTCCTTGATTATCGAAATTCCTAAATCAATCTCGCTCTTTGAAATATTAAGCGGTGGACGGAAACGCATAGATTTTTCACCGCAGCCTAATATTATCAAACCTTTATCGTAACAGGAATTTTTTAGCTTGTTCCGTTCGTCGGGTGTGTTCAAATCGAAGGCACAGAAGAGTCCAAGTCCGCGTGCGTTACTGACAGTGGATGGAAACTCGTTTTGTAAATTGTGTAATTGCTTTAAAAGGTACTCACCCATAACGCGCGAATTTTCAACCAAGTTTTCTTCTTCGATGATTTCTAAATATTTTTGGGCACGAACCATATCAACAATATTTCCGCCCCATGTAGAATTCAACCTGCTCGAGACTTTGAACACGTTGTCAGGTATCTCATCAATTCTTTTTCCGCAGAGGAAACCGCAAACCTGTGTCTTCTTTCCAAACGCAATCATATCAGCTTGAACAAAATTTTGATGTGCCCACATCTTTCCGGTCATACCAACGCCGGTCTGCACTTCATCGAATATCAACATAATATTATTTTCGTCGGCGATGCGGCGGAGTTCAACGAAGAATTCTTTTCGGAAATGGTTGTCGCCTCCCTCGCCTTGAATCGGCTCGATGATCATCGCAGCAATATCATCAGGATTATTTTTGATTGCATCCTTAATTTGGTTAATGGCTGTTTGTTCGAGTTTCACTACATCGTCGATATTTGACGATAACGGAAATTTAATTTTAGGATTTACTATACGGGGCCATTTGAATTTCGGATAAAGGGCAATCTTGACAGGCTCGGTATTAGTCATCGACATAGTGTAGCCGGTGCGTCCGTGAAAAGCTTGTCGGAAGTGGATAACCTGAGTTCCCTTTTCTTCTTTGTAACCCTTCAAGAAGTTTTTCCGGATTTTCCAATCGAATGCTGCCTTGATTGCATTCTCAACTCCGAGCGAACCGCCTTCGATGAAGAATGCATGAGGTAGATAGTCGGGCATTGCTACACGCGAGAAAGTCTCTAAAAATTCTGCTTGCTCTGCCGGATATATATCCGAGAGTGACGGTTTGTTGATCGCTACCGAAGTAAGTTTTTCAAGAAAATCCGGTGTTTTCATTTTCGGATGATTCATTCCAATAGGAACAGAAGCAACGAAAGTAAAGAAATCGAGATACTCTTTTCCGGTTATAGAATCGACGATAAACGAGCCGTGACTTTTTTGAAGGTCTAAAACTAAATCGAAACCATCGACTAATAAATGTTTTTTTAATGTCGAGTGGACATTCTGAGGTAAAATTTTGTGTGTCATAATTTTCTCTTTCTAAGTGGATAGATTTTTAAAAATATTAAGCAACTTAGAGCTTAATTAGTTTTGGTTGATAAAAAATGTAAAGTAGTATAAAAGATAAAACGACCGTGGGAGCGGTCAATGATGCCGGTAGGATTACTTAGAAGTGTTCCTGATGCTCGAAAAACGATATATAGAATATTATTCGGTACGTCATAACGGACAATAGATACGAAAAATTATACTAAAAAACAACAAGCCCCAAGCTGTTCGTCGATCAGGGCTTTACAAAACTTCCGATCACTCTGTTCTTTAACAACACACCCCTTTACTTCCCCTCTCAAGTGGGGACAGAGGGGTGTGTAAATCTAAAATAAACTATAACAACTTCTCAGTTATCAATCTGTGCCCGTTGCAATCCGCCGCTGTAATCAATTTTTTGCAACGCATGGATATTTGATTTTTCATAATTCTTTTATTATGTTTTAAATAGATAAATTAGAAAACGTGAGATTAACATGAACAACCACATAGAGGTAAATCCGAAGATATGCCATGGTAAGCCCGTCATTCGTGGGACACGGATTATGGTACGAAATATTCTTGGCTCGTTAGCTGGCGGTGAATCGATCCAGGATATCATCAAGAATTTCCCGGAACTAACACGCGAAGATATTGAAGCAGCAATTGCATATGCAATTGAACTTGTGGACGATACACAATTGAGCATTAATGCACATGCATGATCAAGATTCTGCCCGCCTGCCAAAGCGATGCGGCGGGCAGGCTTGACCAAAACATTCCTGAACCTGTGATAGGTTGGCTTCAAAAAGAAGTCGGGCAATTGCTTCAAAATCTAAAACAAGAAGCCCCGAGATGTTCGCAACTCAGGGCTTTAGAAGATTTCCGAGCACTCTGTTCTTTAAAAACACACCCTTACTAACTCATCCAGCGACAAAGGTTTCAGAATTATTTTTCTCCGCTTGTCGATCAGGAACATCGTCGGGGTTGCGTAGATATAATAATCCTTTACTGCGCTTCCTCCCCATCCCCTCAGGTCCGAAACGTTAATCCATTTCCAGCCATTTGCGTCAACAAATTTTTGCCAATCAGTTTTACTTGTATCAATCGATAATGCAAATACTTCTACCTTTTTCTGATTCTGGTTCTTATACAACTCACCTATTTGAAGTAGAAGAGTTTGACAGTGTGGACACCAGGAAGCATAAAATAAAATCAAAATATTTTCAGAAGTTACACGATACAATTCAACCTCTTTACCGGATAAATCTTTACTGACAATATTAGGTACAGTATCTCCTATTTTAAAATGCTTTGCCTGATCCATCCGCCTCTGTAAAGCCGTCTCTAATTTTTGATCAATACAAACATCATCTTTTATGACATAATTTTCGATGATGTAATTGATTATTGCATCAAATCCGAATTTCTTGAAACCATCCAGCAAATATTCTACTACATGTTTATAGACCATCGGATTGACTTTCGCCTTTTGCAGGATTGTATCTACGGCTATCATAAATTCTTTTTCAAGGAGTTCTTTGGGCAGTTGAGGATTACGATAGTATGTAAGATATTCTATTGATTTGTTTGAAAATACATCCGAGTTGATTAACCCGGCATCGTTAAAATCTACAAAGTCTAATGAGTGAGATTTAAGGTACGACACATGTTTCTCTAAAGGAATATCCTCGTCTATAACGGGCAACTGTGATGATTTTATATATCTTGCTATAAATGAATTTGGATTTTTCTGATAAGTGACATTGACAAACTCCGAATATTCCTTTTGAAGTTGAGTTATTTTTTTTTGAGTCGTCATATAATAATCATCATCCTTGGGATAGCGGGCTAAGATGAGTTGTAGAAGATCTGATTTTGACTTGTACACTTTGTTAAGTTTTATGAAGGTGTAATAAAGTTGATTACTTTCGGATTTAATAACCTGCAAGCTATCTAAAATATTATTCGCATCGGTTGTTATGCTTATATCTTCCCCGTCATTTACAAAGTCAAGCCATTTGTTTTTCTCGAATGTTAGACGGTAAATACCTGTGTGATGCTTTGCTGTATTAATATTAAACTGGAAAACTCCTTCACTGCTTGACTTAATAGTATCGCAAGGTATTATTTTCCCGCCTGACAGAGATGCAAGATAGGCTTTGTTTTGCTCAAAGTTTTTGACCTCTATCTCAATATTCTGAGAATATGCTATTCCAAGGTTGAAAAATAATATTACTTTGATTAAATATTTTATCATTTGCTGTTAAATTTATATTTTTTTATAAACTCGGTATGTTCATCGACAAATGATTTTTTCTTATGGTGATCTTCTTGAGTTCGAATGTATTTTCTTACAACAATTAATTGTGATTCACTTACAGATACAGCATAGTATTCATCTGCCCATTCAAATTTTGAAGAGGTAATTTTATTTTTGTTTATCCAATACGATGATTCACCTTTAATTAGATTTATAACTTTTGCAATATTCTGTTCAGTGCCAAGAGAAATTAAGCAATGGAGATGGTCAATACTCCCGTTAATGCAGTCGATAAATATTTCTTTGTTTCTCGCATTATCAATAATGTGAGAAATTACTTTGTCTTTAATATCGCGGGTTAAAAAAGGTACACGGCTTTTTGTCCCAAATACAAGATGTACCCAAATGCGTACGTAAGCCATAGTGATTATCCCTTATTTATGTTTTGTTCTTCTGTAACTCCGCCCTTCAGGGCGGAGTTAGGTGACTTACTCTTGTTTTCGTTCGTTACACCACGACAGTACTAATCGTGGGCTAAAGCCCGCCTTGTTTGCTCTTCCGTAACTCCGCCCTGAAGGACGGAGTTAGAATGATACGACAGCTTTTCGTTAGTTACACTAACATCTTATTTGACCAAGCTATGTGTTTCATATCCACGTCCTTTCCGCCTCGGCGAGCCGTAGGCGAGACGGGTAGGGCGTAGACACCGCCACCACCTTACCACTGACGGGCTTTAGCCCAACTTA
>JAUXOG010000004.1 GCA_030682385.1 Bacteroidota bacterium | reverse complement strand
TTTTTTAAGTTTTCAAATTCTTCTTTGAAATCATCCCCCTCCAACGAAAAGACATAAACTGAAACAGGCATTTTTAATTTCTTAATTTCATTTTTAAATTCTTCCATTTTCATTTCATCAAAAAGAATGGCAGTGAATTTTTCTTTGTTTTTGAAAATGAAAACATCTTTTTTGTTTATCACTTCATCAAAGGTGTTTTCTTTGATGCAAAGCATTTCAATACTTTTATCAGTCAGAAGTTTTTTGTTCCGGTGCGTAGGCTCTGAGCCGACAAAGTTTGTTTTGTAATATTTGAGGTTGCTTGCAATTCCTGTAATTTGCGGATAATCTTTGTTTCCTTTGATTACTGCTTTAATCCTAGGGTAACACACTTCTTGCGCAATTCCGTTTTCATTGTTTGTGCAAAGAATAAATTGACGCGAGCCATCGTCTTCCTTATTTAAAATAGATACTGCATGTCCTGTAGTGCCAGAACCGGCAAAGAAATCTAGTATTATAGCTTTCTTTCTTTCATAAAGAATTGGAGCAATACAATCATAGGTATTGAATACTGATTTAGGGAAATCAAAATGACTGCTTGGCACTAACGCGTGTACTAGTTTTGTACCATTTTCGTTTGAATCATAACGGCTGTCTTGCCAAACAGTCCTTACTGTTCCAAAATCTTTTCCAACCTCTATTTCATAACCATCTTTTGTTCTTTTTGCTCTTAACAAATCTTTAATTTCTTCAACGCTTTGTCTTGCATACCGCCATTTTCTTTCTATGCTCTGGCGATCAATTGGATAAACATAAAATTGATTACCTTTCTGAAAAGTTTGTTTTGGGGGGTGTTCATTGTTGGGTATAACTTCACCAAATCCAACAATTTTTCCACCTTTAATTATTATTGGGTAGAAGCAATTCCGTGCATCCGTTCGCAAAGAACCACCCCCATTATCTCTTAAGTTTCTCCAATCAATATCTTCTTCCTGAATTTTTCTATACCCAATAACTTTTTTACCTAATGGCACGCAAAAAAATGCATATTCATGTGTATATGAAAAGTTCTTGCCTTGTATTCCTCTTGGGTTGTGTACAATACTAATACAGTGGAGTTCGTGATTGAAAAAAATTTCTTCCAATAATAAGCCAAGGCGATTCAACTCATTTTCATCAATAGCGCATATTAATACTCCATCATTTTTTAATAATTTCTTTGCAAGGAGCAAACGATTATTCATCATAGATAGCCACATACTGTGTCTGTAGGCATTCTCTTTTTCTACATAGTCATTATTGTATTTCCAGTCTCTCGCCCCAGTGTTGTAAGGTGGATCAATGTAAATTATATCAATGCTTTTAGCATGAGTGTAATTCAAAACAGAAAGTGCATGGTAGTTGTCGCCTTCAATTAAAATGTGAGTAGGTTTATCAGCATCGGTTTTAATTTCCTTCTTTTTGTCCTCAATAAGAACAGGTAATTTTCCTTCTGCATCGGCTTCAAATTTTTCTTTCGTCTTTTCTTCTTCCCACACCAAACCATATTTTTTGCGCTTGCTTAGTTTCTTCAACTCAGCAATGAGTTGCTCTTTTGTATAATTTTCGTAATTGCTTTTTGCCATCTTATTTATAATGTTTCAGTTTGCTTGTTATCCCCGCTCTTTCTATAAAATGCTTAATGGGGTGGGTGGAATTTATTTTTTTGGGAAGATATTGTACGGTTATATGTTCTGTCGGGCTGCTCATTCACTTATTCACGATGATTTTTTAGACATGGTAAATTGCCAGCCGTTATCCTCAAAAAATTCAAAAAGGTTCATATGTCTTACTTTATAGTGTTTACATACTGCCGGAATTTTTGTATCGCTTTTTTCACTTTCAGCACTAACGATTACTAAGTCAGAATCTTTCCCGAAAAGATTTTCGCTTTCCATTCTTTCTATCACCAAAGAAATAATCCAGGGGTCGGCTTCATCTTTTTTACTTCTTGCATCAATCAGCCGTGGAAAGTTGGCAAGTATCTGTAAAGCTAATTGTCCCTGCCTGTTTGTAATGGGATGAAAAGCAGATTTGTATTTAGCAATTAATTTTCCGATTTCATCTTTAGCTCCCGTTGCAGGAACAATTTCGTCATACACCATTTCATGCGACAACACTTTTTTCTTTTTTAATAATTCTTCCAGATGTTTCCACAAATCAGGTAACATACGATGCGGATAGTGTCTGTGCATTGTGATGAATGCACTGCTATCAATACAATATATGTTGCTTGTTTCAGATTTCATTCAGCAGCCGGGTTACATTTAAATCCAAAGCATTAGAAGCTTTGGTATAGGAAATACGGTTATTATACATGGCTTCTAAAATCATGTTGAAAAAAGTTTCTCCTCTGCTGGCTTTGCTTCTTACTTCGGGCAATACAAAACCGCCTTTCTTTTTTCCGGTTTTGTAAGTTGCTTTTATCTGGTCAAGCAAGCTAAAAAATTTCATGTCTGAAATTTTCTTTTCTTCTTTCAATCGCCTAAGATAAACTTCACGACTCACTTTAAGTTTGGCAGCATAATGTGTTATTTCTTTCAAGTCATCCGTTTGCTCAATCAAATATTTTGGAGCTAAAAAGTTCCCTGAAAAATTATTACACTCCCACTCCTCTGTTTGTTTTTCAGTTGCCTTATCAAATAAACACATGCCGGACTGATGGCGAAGTATATGAGCCAGTTCGTGGAAAATAGTAAATATCCTACCAGAGTAAGAATGATTAGAATTCACAACAATAGCATAAGGATAAGCATCAGTAAAGCAAAAGCCCTGCACTTCATTCATAGGCATAGAAAACTGAAATACCAAAACACCTAACCTGTCTTCAACTGCTAAACGCCATTTGCGGTATGCTTCGTTATCTGTTTTCCATTGTAGTTGGTCTTCAACACTTACATTCACTAGTTCACGAAGTTGCTCAGAAAAACTATTGCTGTCTTTTACTTTCCATTTTGCACTGTTAAGCCATTCGTAACGGCTTTTCCAATAGCTGTCACCTTGTAACTCTAAAGCCATTTCACGAAAATAAGTTACATCACGAATTACTTCCAGCACTTTTTTAGAAATCTTGCTATTGGCAGGACCGAGATTGCGATAATCTTTAGGTTTAATTACTTTTTGGGGAACTTCAGGTAACAGGAAAACGGCTAATTGTCTTTTATAAGAATTGGCAATGGTTTTCAGTTTGCCAAGCGGGATATTTTTACCTTCTTTTTCCCAAAGTTTATAACGGCCAGTTGCTACATCTACCTTGTCAGCAATCTCAGTTGGGTCGTATCCAGCTTCTTCTCTTGCCCAACGCAATACTTGAGGATTAATATTTAATTCAATGCGACTCATTGCTACAAATTAACGAATTTTTTTATGCCTTTGTTTGTTTTTTCCTATCTATCCCCCGCACAAAAATACTATTTATTTCTGTCGATTTAGCGGGTGGAAAAACCTGTCTGCGGCAGGAACGGCTTTGCCGAAAATTGTCATGTCTGTTGTTGTCAGCCATAAAGTTTAGGTATTGTCCTGTCGTCATAGGGTTTTCGCTAACTAATGTAACTACGCAATACTTCGTTTATCCAATTAATATCAGCACAAAAGACTAAGTATTACGTTTATTTTTTCTATAGTACACGTATTTCATTCTCAAGAATATAAGATTTCCTACTTATAAAATCAACAAAAATCAAGCACACATTCATTTAAAATTACATCAGAAGGTCGGATAGTCCTTTTCAATATAATACCTTCAAGAGTTCTTGCTCGACTCAAGGCGACGTAAGTCTGCCCGTGTGCGAATGCACCATTCCCAAGATCAATAATAATTCTATCGAACGGCTTACCCTCGTTGCAAACGGGGCGTTCCCGATCTACAAATAAAAACCCCCGAATGTTTGAGACTGTGTGATAATACCGAACTCACCCTAAATCCCCGCCTGCATCAGCGAATTCGCAGAGGCGGGCAGGCCTCTCTTACGAAGAGAGGGACTTGCTGAATCTGAGTTCAATTCTCCCCTTCTCTTTTTAAGAGAAGGGGTCGGGGGATGAGTTCCTACAGTTATCACACGACCTGTGTTTGTTCGGGGTTTGAAATCTATTTTACTTCGATTAATCCGCCTAAGGCGGACTCTTCTTTCTCTTTATCCACCCTTTTGCAGATATTCGTGTATCGAAGCCGCTGCCGCTTTTCCGTCGTGCATCGCGAGTATAACAGTCGCTCCGCCGTGTATCAAGTCGCCTCCTGCAAATACATTTGGACGGCTCGTTACCATTGTCTTATTATCCACAACCACAGTCCCTCGCTTACTTACACCCAAGCCCGGTGTTGTCGCCTGAATAATCGGATTTGGTTTCTGTCCTATTGCTTCAATCACATTTTGAACTTCGATTATATACTCCGAACCTTTAATCGGTATCGGCTTTCTTCTTCCCGAATCGTCAGGTTCGCCAAGTTCCATTTTCTGGCACTCGATTGCTTTTACCCAATTAAACTCGTCTCCAACAATTCGTAATGGATTGGTGAGCATTAAGAATTCTATCCCTTCTTCTTCGGCGTGCTGAACTTCTTCTATGCGGGCGGGCATCTCCTTTCGTGAACGCCGGTAAATTAAATATGCTTTCTCGGCTCCTAATCGTTTCGCCGTTCTCACAGCATCCATCGCTGTATTACCGCCGCCGATTACTGCAATCTGTTTCCCGATCTTTATAGGTGTATCAGTTTCAGGGAAAGCATAAGCTTTCATAAAGTTTACGCGGGTCAAAAATTCGTTTGCCGATAAAACACCGCTGAAATGTTCGCCAGAAATTTCCATAAAGTTTGGAGTTCCTGCACCGGTTCCTAAAAATACGGCTTCATAACCCATCTCATCAATCAACTCGTCCAATGTCGCTGTCCTGCCAACGACAAAGTTTGTGATAATTTCGGCGCCAAGTTCTCTTACTCTGTTTACTTCGATGTCTAAAATCTCTTTTGGCAAACGAAATTCCGGGATCCCATAACGCAATACTCCGCCGGTTGCGTGCAGAGCTTCAAATATAGTTACTTTGTAACCTAACTTGACCAACTCAGCAGCACAAGTTAAACCTGCCGGTCCCGAACCAACTATAGCGACTTTTTTATCAATCTGATTAGTAACTACAGGGGATTTAAATAATTTGTTAGCCATTTCATAATCGGCAACAAAGCGTTCTAACTTGCCGATTGCAACTGGGTCATGCTTTTTACCTAAGATACACACAATTTCACATTGGTCTTCCTGTGGACAAACCCTACCGCAGATTGCAGGTAAATAATTTGCCTCACGGATTTTATCTGCCGCTCCGGAATAATCTTTCTCAATTATTAAATTAATAAAAGCTGGGATATCAATTCTTACGGGACATCCATCGATACAAACAGGGTTTTTACAATCGAGGCATCTCTTGGCTTCGAGTAACGCCAACTCTTCGTTCAATCCGAATGATACTTCATTAAAATTCCTATTTCTTTCTTCGGGATTCTGTTCGATGGAGTGCTGGCGAGGAATTTTCATTCTCTCGGAGGGTTTCAACGGATTAGGCATTACTTTACCCCCTTCCCAGAAAGCGATTTCTCGTATAAATTACATATATGTTCTTCATACTTTTCAAGTGATGTTTTCTCTAAATCTATATAAGTTCTGTTACGCATTATTAGTTCATCGAAGTCGACCTGATGAGCATCGAATTCAGGACCGTCAACGCAGGCAAACTTCATTTTACCGCCAACAGTTACACGGCATCCGCCGCACATTCCAGTTCCGTCAACCATAATTGGATTCAAACTTACATAAGTTTTAATGCCAAAAGGTTTTGTAACATTCGCACATACTTGCATCATCGGGATAGGACCGATTGCATAAACACCATCAATCTTTGTTCCTTTATTTATGAGTTCAAGGAGTTGATCTGATACGAAACCTTTACGAGCATAACTTCCGTCGTCGGTTGTTATATAAAGTTTGTTACAGACTTCACCCATTTCTTTTTCGAGTATAATTAAATCTTTACTGCGGGCTCCAATTATTCCAATCACTTCGTTACCCGCATCTCGCAACGCTTTTGCAATGGGATAAACCTCAGCAGTTCCCACTCCTCCGCCGATGCAAACGACCGTTCCGTAATTATGAATTGGAGTCGGCTCGCCGAGTGGACCAACAAAATCCAAAACAAAATCTCCTTCGTTCAGCGAACACAACATCTTTGTTGTTTTACCGATTGCCTGAACGATTATAGTAACTGTTCCTTTTTCAATATCAGAATCAGCTATTGTTATTGGGATACGCTCACCACCTTCCACTACGCGAATCATCACAAAGTTTCCAGCTTTTCGCTTTTTTGCAACGAGGGGCGATTCGATTACTAATTTTGTTATTGTATCCGAAAGCTTTTGCTTTTTAATTATTTTGTACATCTATTTCCTAATTTATTTTTACTTTTTAATTAATTCATATTCTTTTCAGTTCCAAAGAGCATAATCTTACCGTTGATATGCTTGGCTTTGTCGATTATTGCACCGGAGCTGTTCACAATTCCTGTATGACAGTTTCCGCATGTAGAAAGTGTGGCAGCAACGTGTCCTGTTGGTGGATTTGCGTGGCAAGTTCCACAAGCTGCTTCGCTTGTTCCACCCGTCCAAACAACCGACCTGTTCGCTCCAACCATAACTGAATCGGCATAACCGAACTGTGCTGTTGAAGTCGCACGACGCAATCGCCAATTACCGTGGCAATATGTATTGCTGCAAGTAGCATTTGTTGTTTGATATGTGGGATTCGGAACCAACAAACCATTTGCAGTAATTAGACGTGCTAAAGTATCATTCATAATAACTTCTGCCGGTAGATTACTATCTAAATGTCCATTCACAAATGTTTGATTCGGAACGGAATGACATTCTGAACATTTAACCGCTTTTCCAAATGTCCCAGTTGCCAGGTGTTTTTGATGCGCCCCTACACCTTTGAATGTAGTCGCAGTTTCACCATCAACACTTCGCGGAGGCGCCCATGCGAAAATGCTATCAGCTTTTGTTGAGAACGAACCGTGACAAGTGTTGCATGCTTCGGGCGATTTCTTTCTTCCACTTGCATCAACATGGCATTGCGAAGTCATACAACTCACGTTAGTTACACTTCCACCATCGTAACCGCTTCCGTGGCAACCGGTACAAAGTTTCATATCCCATTGTGCATCCTTTAAATACTTTCCATGAAAAGTTGTTTGTGCTGCAACTTTCCATCCCGCTTTGTGAGGATAAGAATCGTGGCACGTTGCACATTTCACACCGTTATTACCACCGCTCAAATCAGTACCGTGACATCCTTGACATGAGGTAGTAACCCACGATTCACTCTTCAAATATAAGCCGTGGTAATAGGGACTGTTCTTTTGTAAAAATCCGGCTCGATGCGGATAAGAACTATGACAAGTGTAGCAGGAAACTTTGCTTGTTCCTCCACTGAAATCACTTCCATGACAGGAAATACAATCGGTAAGTTGCCATTCTTTTTTATGTAAATATTTTCCGTGAAAATTTTCAGAGGAAACTATTTCCCAACCTTTTGCATGTATTACAGTTGGTGAAGTAGGTTCGGGGAGTTCTTTTTGTAGTTTGGAACATCCACCAAATAAAATAAATATTACAAAAATCAAAAATATATTTTTCGTTTTCATAAGTTCAATTCCTTATATATGACAGTAATTACAGAAGCCGCCGTTTTTGAGTCCATCTTTATTTGCGTTAGGACTTGTATGACAAACGTAACACGTAGCTCCGTTTGTATCGTGCCATAATCCTCTTTCATCTTTCATATAACCTGTTTGATGAGTTTTAGGATTGGTTCCACGAATTCCATCGTTATCAAAATGGCATTTTACGCAAGTTGCATCGGCGCCGTTAGCATCGTGGCAAGCAATGCAGGTTTCGATGTCGCGACGCGCGAGTTCACCGTGTTTACCGCCGCCGGAACCAACTCCGAAAGTAGTAAACCCGATTTCGCTGTGCCACTTCGGTTTGAAGCTACCTTGAGTAATATTTCCGCCGGCTTGATGGCATTCTGAACAAAACGTTTCGCGTTGATGGCAAGTATAGCAATCATTAGTTTTTGCTTTCGCATCGATACCGTGCGTAAATCTGTAATTTAAGTCGTGTGCCATTTGCATTGTAAGCATCTTCGGGGAATCACGACGAGTGAGTCGTGGCGCCGGATTAATCATCAAACCTTTCTCACCGATTTTTACTAAACTTGCACCATCGTGGCACTGCTGACAAAATACATCATCATGGCAAGTTGCACAGCTAACATCCATCATTCCAACACGGACTAAATTTTTGTGGTCTTTTTTGAAATTGGTTTCCCGGTGGTCGTTTGGAAGGAGCGAATCAAAATTCGTGTGGCAGGTTTCGCATAAATTTGTTGCTTTCGAGTTATCATGACACGTATTGCAAGCTGCCATATCGGGTAAGTTCTTTGATGAAGCAATATCTACTTTTTCCAAATTTTGATGGCAGGTTGTGCATTTTACATCGGACATAGTCAGATGTTTTTCGTGCGAGAAAATTAATTCTCGTTCTGGATTTTCGAAAGCTTCATAAAATTCCGGTTTTACATGACAGAATTTGCAATCGTTATTTACCTGTTCCTCGTGGCAAGTTTGGCAAGAAGCGTGGTTCCCGAAAAGCTTATCCGAAGATAACTTGCTCGTTGCAGCGTCGGTATGGCAGTCGGCACAATCAACTCCCTGTTCAATATGAAATTTATGTGAGAATTTAACTTTTAATGACCTGTCCTCTTCTTCCGACTGTCCCATATTGCTATTCAACATAGCAATGCTTACTGCTGCAATTATTAATATTGAAATTAGAATTAAAAAATGTCGTTTCTTCATATTGTCACCTTTATAGGATATTTAATTGATGACTGAATAGATAATTAAATTTAACCAACAACCGGAAATCGTTCTTATAAATTTTATTATTCAACCATTGGATTTGGGTATCGAATGAAAAACTTTGTGAGGTTTTTACAGTTGCCCCAAGGATACCTGTAAAGCTTTCCATCCGGTCGCTTTGTTTTGATAATTTATAACTCGAACGTGAAAATGCAATTGTAGGTATTAAAACTCGATCGAACAGTGGATAAAACAGTTGAGCCGATAAAGCACTCAGCTCACCCGCATATCCGGTGTTACCTGAATAAACTAAGCTTCCATACTCTGCATTCATTCCGAATGTATATCTTTGAGAATTATCTCCCGAATATTTTACATTTGCAAATTTTCCAAATAGACGAAGAGTTGGCTGATAGGCATACTCTAAACCACCCTCAATTTCTGTTGTGTTGCTGTAGTTGAATACATGAAAAATTGAATTATAAGAAATTCGCGGCACACGATAAATATAGTCGCCGGTCAAAGATATCGTTGAGGTCAGGTTTGCCCTTCCACCGAATTGGATGCGCGAATTCTTTTCGAAATTCAAATCGTAATCGAAACGCCCGTAAATTCTACCAAGTGATTTGTGAAAGTAATTCACATCGGCACTTGTAAATTGTTCGGCGGGTGAATCGAGTTCGATAATTCGATAAAATGGTAACCCTAACGAATCGGCTCGCAGAATTTTATAAGATACCTTCTCCCGATGTCGATTGTAGTAACTCAAACCAACTCTTAAATCGGAAAAAAATGTAGTTACCAACTGTCCACCAATCATATAGTTATCTTTCCGGTTGGTTGTTACGTGAGTTTCGAGATTTTCTTTAACATTGGCGCCTGCATAACCGGTTAATGAAATGGCTTTATCAAAAAATTTTAATTTTAAAGTTCCACCATCTATCAAACCATTTCCTACACCCGCAAATACAGAATGCCTGCCTAATGTGAGATCGGCGATATCAGCGATGTTCCTCCATTTAAAAAATAAATTATACATTCTGACTGCTGAAAAATTTCCTACATCCGGAAAATTTTTAGAACCTTGTAATAAAGTAGAAACAGAAATATTATTTTTTGTAATATCGAGTTGTGC
>JAUXOG010000132.1 GCA_030682385.1 Bacteroidota bacterium | reverse complement strand
GGTAAAACCGGTGAAATGCTTATTGAATTTTAAATTAAATTCTTGCAGAAAATTTTCAGCTAAAAATAGAACATCTTGGTTACGTTCGCGCAGAGGTGGCAGGTTTATAGTTGCAACATTCAAGCGGTAAAACAAGTCGGTTCTGAATGTTCCCTCGGCAATTTTTTCCTGTAATGCTCTGTTGGTTGCCGCAATAATTCTAACATCGACATTAATACCTGTTGTCCCGCCTACACGTTGAAATGTTTTTTGCTCAAGCACACGCAGCAGCTTTATTTGTAGTTTTGTAGATATGTCGCCAATTTCATCAAGAAAAACCGTCCCGCTGTCGGCAATTTCAAAAATTCCTTTTTTCTGATTTTTTGCGTCGGTAAAGGCGCCCTTCTCGTAACCGAACAATTCACTCTCAATCAAAGTTTCTGTTAATGCTGCACAATTTACAGTCATCAAGGGTTTATCTTTCCGGTCGCTTAAAAAATGGACAGCCCTTGCGACTAATTCTTTTCCGGTGCCGCTTTCTCCAGTAATTAACACAGTTGTACCGTTGCTTGCAGCTATCTTCGTTATTTTTTCATAAACCTGAAGCATTGGAGGCGATGAACCGATTAGTCCGCTGAAACCGTTTTTTTTCTGTTGTGCTTTTAAGAGGTGAGCAAGCTGCCGTTTCAGACGAGTAGATTCGAGTGATTTTTCGATTACTATTTTTAGTTCTTCAAAGTTGATTGGTTTGGTTACATAGTCGTGTGCACCCAACTTCATCGCTTGAACAGCAATATCCGATTTATCGACGGCTGTCAGCATAATTACCGGCGTACCGTTTTTACTTTCTTTTATTTTTTGTAAAAGTTCTATACCTGTTCCATCAGGAAGCATTTGGTCAAGAATGATCAAGTCAGGATCACAATTTTGCAGAATTGAGATAGCAGCACGGCAATTCTCAGCTTCGAACACATCGAAACCCGATTTTGTGAGGTCTTTCTCCAAACTCCACCGGATTAGCTTTTCGTCGTCTATAATTAATATCGTCTCGCCGCGCATTCGTCAACTCTTAACGATTGGAATATTTATAGTAACTGTTGTTCCTATCCCTGGCTCACTTTCAAAATTTATTTCGCCTCGATGTTGCTCGACGATTCGTTTCGTAATCGTTAACCCAAGTCCTGTTCCTTTATGTTTCGTTGTATAAAAAGCTTTGAATATCTTATCGAGCTGTTTAGCATCGATTCCTTTACCGCTATCGGAAATAACTATTTGAACAGATGAATTATGATTTAAAGTCCGTATCGAAATTTTTCCGTTCGTGTCGATTGATTGAAGAGCATTTATCAGAACGTTCCAGAACACTTGTTTCATCTGTTTTTTATCTGCCGCAACTAAAAATAAATCGTCAGCAAAATCGTTTTTAAAAGCGATTTTTTTATCTTTCAGTTGCGGATTCATTAATGACATTGTTTTTTTCAACAAGTCATTTATCTGAACTTCTTCAAATACCGGTTGTGCAGGGCGAGCATAGCTCAACAGGTCGTTCACCGCATGGTTTACACGTTCAAGCTGAAATATCATTTCTGCATAAATTTCTTTCTTCTCATCCTGGTCGGCAATGCCATCTTCAAAAATTTGCAAAGCTCCGAGTACACCGGCAATCGGGTTTTTAATTTCGTGTGCTATACTTGCTGCAATTTCACCCGTTGTAGCTAAACGGTCGGCGTGTTCAAGTTGAGTATGATGAAGCTCAATTAATTTCGAATTAGCATAATTTAACTGAGTTATCAGATGATTAAAACTTCGCGTTAGATTTGCAATTTCGTCTGTGTTATTTTCCGGTTCAGGAAGAGTTGGGAAAACAACCTTCTCGCCTTTTTCGAGACGCTCCATATTTTGTTCTATCTGAGATATGTGAGTCCGCAGACGGTTAACAGGTTTAATAACTAAAAGTGTGAGTGTAAAAAATATTATGCCCGATAATCCAATAAATGTTAAAATTGTCATTGCTATATTAGCCGTGCGGTGTTGTTTAGATACTATGTTGAGTTCATCTAAACCAATCTTGACTGCAAAAAAACCTAAGGTTGATTTATCTATCCCATGGCATCTGCTGCATTCGGGTTTGTTAGTAATTGGCTCAACAATATATTCAAAGGTTTTATCGTTTTCTTCAACAATGTGTTCTCTCTTATTCTCATTGACTAATTTCTGTAGAAAGACAGAATCAGCTTGTACTCCGGGATTTGATATTGATTTTAAATATATGGTGCCATCAGTCCGGAGAATATAGATTTCGGGAATATAATGGGTTGAAGCGGCGGCTTGCATCGCTTCGTGTACCTTTTCACATTTATTTTCTAACATTAAAAATTCGAGGACACCTTTTAAGATTACAGCGACATGCTGAGCTTCCTCTTTAGCTTGTTTTTCAAGCATGCTCCTACCTGTCAGGTAAGCTGAAAATATAAATCCACCCCCAACGATCAAAGAAACTATAATCACCGAAGCGGCAATTTTCTTACCTAAGGTTGGAAATAATTTTTCAAGAACTTTTTTCATAAATGATTTATCGTTACAAATAATGAGTACATAACTCTGCTCATAACTTGTGCCAGATTACAACTATTCAAAAATGCCTCAAACAAACTGGAAAAATGGAGAATTAATTGCGTTTGGCAATATTATGCTCTTAACAATCTCAAATTTGAAAAATGCTACGCAAATATTATAGAAAGTAGGAAAGAATGAGTGAGGTCAATCGAATAATTGCTTCGTTATCTCCATTGTTTTTTCAATTCTTTTTACTGTGTCAGCAATATTTGGGAGCAATAAATTTAATTGAAATTGTGTTTTCGTTTCGCTGAAATGTGGCTTTAATTCCGGGCGAGCTCCTACATTACGGGTGAGTTTTTGAAATATAGAATCAGTATCGCCATAAAAAATCTGATTGTCGTATCCAGGCAGCAGCAGTATTAAATTTGATTTAGATATCTTAATACCTTTGAGAAAGAAATTGGAGGCAGTTATGCGAAGCTCAATGAGTTTAAATAAATTTTCAACTTCAGGTGGATACTCGCCGAACCTGTCTTTCAATTCCATTCTGATTTCATTAATCTTTGAAGCGTCATCTAATTTATAAAGCCGGCGGTAGATTTCTAACCGTTCGTAATCCCGCTCAACATAAAAATCGGGAATTAGTGCTTCAATGTCGGTGTCGATTGTAGCTTCAACTTTTGGTTTCGAAAGTTTTTCAATATCGAAAATTTCTTTGAACTCTTCCTGCTTAATTTCGTCAACTGCCTGTTCCAAAATTTTTTCATAAGTTTCAAAACCCATATCGATTATATAGCCCGATTGCTCAGCTCCCAAAAGATTGCCGGCACCCCGGATTTCTAAATCGCGCATCGCAAGATTAAATCCCGAACCAAGCTCTGTGAATTCAACAATAGATTGTAATTTCCGAATGGATGTTCGTGGCATCGAGTTCAGCGGGGGCGTAATCAAATAAGCGTATGCCTGAACATTCGACCGCCCGACTCTGCCTCGCAGCTGATACAACTCAGCCATTCCAAACCTGTCGGCACGGTTAATTATAATTGTATTTACATTCGGAATATCCAAACCCGATTCGATAATTTTTGTAGCAACAAGGACGTCAAATTTCTTTTCTAAAAAATCCATCATAATTTTTTCCAACGCATGTCCGCGCATCTGTCCGTGCGCCGCAAAAATCTTCGCTTCAGGTATGTGTTGTTTAATCAGCGATGCAATCTCATCAATATTTTGAACCCGGTCGTGCACAAAATAAACTTGCCCGGCGCGGTGCATTTCTTTCAGAATTGCTTCTCTCACAATTTCCCAGTGGAATTTCCGTCCGCTAGTTGCGGGAACAATTTCAGTAATAATCGGTAAGCGGTTTCGCGGGGGAGTGTTGATGAGCGATAAATCGCGAGCACCGAGCAACGAAAAATGAAGCGTGCGCGGAATCGGTGTTGCTGTTAATGTGAGTGTATCAACAGTCGAACGAAGCATCCTCAATTTTTCTTTCGCCGAAACACCGAAGCGATGTTCTTCATCGATAATTAAAAGTCCCAAATCTTTAAAGGCAACGTCTTTCGAAAGCAGGCGGTGTGTTCCTATGATTACATCAGTTTTTCCGGTATTAAGATTTTCGAGCGTCTGTTTCTGTTCTTTCTTCGATTTGAAACGTGAGAGCGATTCGATTTTCACAGAATATCTCTCAAGCCGGTCCCTAAATGTATTGTAATGCTGCTGTGCAAGAATTGTAGTGGGTACTAAAATTCCTACTTGCTTATTATCCATTACGGCTTTAAATGCGGCGCGCACTGCAACTTCGGTTTTACCAAACCCGACATCGCCGCAGATGAGACGGTCCATCGGAGAACTGCTCTCCATATCTTGTTTTATATCAAGTGTCGATGTAGCTTGGTCGGGTGTATCCTCGTACATAAACGAAGCTTCAAGCTCTTTCTGCCAATGCGAATCGGTTGAGAAAGCGAAGCCCGCTTCTTTTTTTCGCAGCGCGTAAAGTTTTATTAAATCGCGTGCAATATCTTTAATCTTTTTCTTTGCCCGCTGTTTTAATAGTTCCCAATCTTTCGATCCGAGTTTGTTTAAAGTTGGTAAATGTCCTTCTTGAGATGAATACTTTTGAATTTTATTTACATAGTTCAAATTAAGATAGAGTGTATCGTCGTCGCGATAAATAATTCTGACTACTTCTTGTTCTATTTCGCCGACATTCAGTTTTTGCATTCCCTCGAATTTACCGATACCGTGGTCGATGTGTGTTACATAGTCGCCGCGCCTTAGTTGTGTGAGTTCTTTAAAAGAAATTCCCTTGAACTTCCTGCGACTCGTTGTGCTTCGTTGTTTTATTCTTCCGAAAATTTCGTGTTCAGTAAGAACAGCAATTTTTGCGGGGGGATAAATAAAACCCGAATGGAATGGTTCCGTAATTATTTTGTACTCTATATTAATTCCCGATTCGGGACGCCTGAATTCTGCAATCAGAAATTCCTGCCCCCGCCAGAACGGCTTTGTCGGGCTGGCGTCGCCTATAATTCGTGATTGGTCATTCGGTTTTGTCAAAACTTCCTGTATAAGTTCTTCTAATCTTTCCGCTTCCTCTTTCGTATCGCAGGTGATGTATGTTTGATATCCTGAAAAAGTTAACTCAGATAATTTATCAACCAACCTGTTTACACTTTTATTAAATGCGGGTTGAGCTGAGGAAGAGAAGTCGATGGGTTTAGTATTGTGTTTAATTAACTCAAGATTTTTTATCGTTGAGAATTTTGAGATTTTTTCTGAGATGTAATTCCAGTCGAAAATGTTGGTGTATCCTTCGCGATGCAGTTCTTCCACTTCACTTTCAATCAAGTCGGATTGGTGTAAAATTACGAATGTGTTTTCAGGAAGATAATCGAATACCGAACATTGTAAATCAATATCTTCGTGATGGATATCCGGGACTATGCTTGCCCTTTCGAGTTGGCGGATTGAACGCTGCGATATTGCATCGAACTCGCGGATAGATTCGATCGTGTTACCCCAGAATTCTAATCGAACTGGATTCGCTCCGACAAACGGAAAAATATCTAAAATACCCCCTCGAACAGCAAAATCGCCATACGACTCTACAAAATCTTTTCTTTGGAATTGAAAATTATGAAGTTGATCTATCAGTTTTTGAAAATCATAATTTTGATTTGAAACAAGTTCGATAATATTTTTTTTGAACTTATCGGGCGCTGATAATTTACTGACGAGCGAGTATGGTGAAGCGACGACAACGCACGATTTTCCGGCGGAAAGAGAGCGAAGCGTTTCGATTTGTGAAACGGGTGCACTTAAATCGAGAAGTTCTACATCTTTAGGTGGTCGCTCGCCGAAGAGGCAAACATTTCCGGCGCCGAGGATGAGCGAACAGTCGTCGTAAATTTTTTCGGTATTATCTTTATCGGGAGTAACAAGCAGCACGTGCCCGCTTTTTTCAAAAACCATAGCTGCAAGAAAAGCAGCTAACGACCCGTGAAGATTTTGAACAGTAATATCGTGCTGTTTATTTTCGAGGACCGTTTCTAAATTTTGAAAAGGTTCTGAGTTATATATATCGGATTTTATTTTATCTATCATATAGCAAACATCAAAATCTCTATGCTCGAAGCTCTTCGCTCAAGGCTCTTATTAAAACACACCTATCCCTAACCGTCAGCAAAAATACAGGCTTACACTGTTAAGGTTATTAGAAATTAACAAGGAATTTGCGGAAATGCAAAAATATATTTGACATAATGTTTTTTTAAGTATATATTCTATTAAAATATTAGATAAAGGGTATTTATGATTTTTAGGAAGAAAGTCGTTTTTGGGATATTTTTATTAATATTCATTTTTATTCTATCAGTTTATATCTTTACACAATCTGAAAAGGAGTTGGAGACTACATTAGACAACGAGGAGCCGAATATTACTTCTGATATTGTTTTTGATGTTTCTACCGATGTAGCAATAATCGGCAACTTAGTGCAAAGTGTTACAACTTCAGGTACCACAAAACCATTTAAGCAAGTAGATATTACCCCGAGTACAAGCGGGAAGGTGCAAGAATACTTTGTGGAAGAAGGGAGCAAAGTTGCTAAGGATGAATTATTAGTAAAATTAGATGATTCAGAAATATTATTAGCTCTCAAAGATGCTGAATCAAAATTAATTGAGACACAAATTGAATATAATCTGATGAGATATGGTGCATCGATGGAAAGAATGGAGAATAATTCTGTTAACAGTATGGCATTAGAAACAATAAAAAAGTTTATGGAGGTAGAGGAAGCATATAAATTAAATCGTATAAGTGAGAAAGAATATCAAAAAGCTAAACGCGACTATGAAGCAGCTATGGTGTATAGCCCGGACGTTCGAGATGATGTGATTGCACAGAAATGCGGACTTAACCAGGCAATTGTAAACCTGGAGCGAATAAAATTAAACTTTAATTATACTGAGATTAAATCTCCCTTTAACGGTTATGCAGCAGATGTAAACATTAATGTCGGACAAAATGTTAGGGGGGGTGAAAAATTATTAAAAGTAGTTGACATATCAAAAATTAAAGTAGAAGTCGGCGTTCTAGAAACCGAAATCAAACTAATCAAAAAAGGGAGCAATGTTGAAGTAACTATCCCATCGTATCCTGATAAAATTTTTAAAGGAATAATCAAAAATATATCTCCAATTATTGATACACAAACAAAAACTTGCAAAGTAATTGTTGAGTTAGATAATCGTGAAGGTATAATTAAGCCGGGAATGTATGTTTACGTTAAGGTTGAAACAGCAATATATAAAGACCGTTTATTAGTCCCCAAAGATGCTATTTTAATTCGAGATCAGCGCAAGTTGGTATTTACCGTTTCGGATGGTTTAGCCAAGTGGTTCTATGTAGAAACAGGTGTTGAAAATGAAAAATTCGTGGAAATAACCAATGGGATTTCAGCCAGTGATACTGTGCTGGTTAACGGACATTATTCATTAGCTCACGATGCGAAGATAAAAATTAATAAAATAAATTAGTTTAATATTAAGGAGGCGATATGAACATTAAACGAGAGTTATTAGTTGAAAAATTAATTGATTATATCAAGAATAATTTTAATAATGGTTTTAATAATAAAATTATTGCCGCTAAATTTAAGATAAATCCGGTATATCTATCTCATGTTTTCAGAAAAACAACCGGAAGAACAATTCGGAGGTTTATTGAAGATTGCCGCATTGATAAATTCAATGAACTTATAAATGCTGAATACAAACATTATGGTTATGAAGTCGGTTATAAATTAGGTTTCAAAAGTGATTATTCGTTTTATAGATGGGTAAAGCGTGTATATGGTAAAACATACAATGAACTTTGCGCCCCCCCCCCCAACTATTTTCACATTCAAGCAGAAGAAAAAAATCAAAAAGAGCAAATAATTTTTGTAAATACTGCAAATATCGTTTAGAAAAAATAGTAATAAATAATCTTAAATTAGGGTATTAAAATATGACATACTTTTTTCCTTGACTTTTATGTTGACGGCGATTAAATTGTAGGTGCAATTAACTAAACAAATAACAAATTGATAGGAGCGTAAAATGAAAAAGATAATTAATTCCCTATTTTTTTTAACTTTTTTATTTATTTTAGTTTTCAATATAGTTCTATTAAACCAAGCGAAAGCTGAAACTGTATATATGGCAGGTAAAATAAATGGTCCCATTTGTAGTTGTCCTGTTATTGTTGGCAAATGTATTTGCGAGATAACGTCCCCAGACCTACCTCAATTATAGAATTATATTTGGGAACTTCTAAAAACAACAATTTTCTTTGCGCTCTTTACGTTAAATTTTTAGAAACAACGGTTTTTAGAAGTTCCCATTTAATAAAATTTTGCGTTCAAGATATATAATTGAAAAAAATATTTTAATAATTTAAAAAATATGATACAACTAATCCTAATAAACCTAATTTTGATCTTTCTAACAATTATACAAGTTAGATCACAAAATTTTTTAAATAACTTTACACTTGTTTCAGAAGCAAATTTAGAGACTGATAAGGTCATTATCGGAGAATTAATAGACTTTGGTGTCGATATAAATAATAACTACATTTTTGTGGATGCCCTTGGTAAACAAGCCTTAATCTTTAAGAATGATGGTAAATTTATTCAGCAATTGGGCGGTGTAGGCAGAGGACCTGGAGAGTACAAACAACCTATAAGTGTTTCCTTTGATCAATATGGAAATATTTATATTGTTGATAATGACCTTCGAAGAATAAGTAAGTTTGACTCAAAATTTTCTTTTATAAAAAGTTTTATTATAGAAAGTACTCACTTTGTACCTGGATTTATGAAAATAGTAAGCGATAAAATTTATATGGATGCTTATAAAGAGAATTGGAAAAAGAATATCCCGGGTATAGGTGATTATATAGTTGTTTACAGTTCGAATGGAAAATATCTAAAATCATTTTATCCCGTATCTAATTGGGCTAATGAAAATAATTTAGGTTATTTCTCGAAATGCTCATTCGATATTGACCAAAAAGGAAATATCTATGCTGTTCAATCTACCGAATTCATTATTAATGTTTTAGATACAAATGGCCTAATAAACTTTTCGTTTGGTAAGCAGCCAAAATATTTTAAACAACCTAAACCCATTGACGATTTAAAATCTTTTTTTAAAAAACCGCAAAAGGATATAGAAGATTTTGAAAATTCATTTACTCCGATTGAAAATTTAATTCTGACAGACGATGGATTTGTTATAATTTCAGTTAGAATTCCTGAAAAGTTAAGAGGAAATAGGAAAGAATATGTAATAGAGATATATGACAGTAAAGGAAAACATGTAGTTGGTAATATAGAAACTGATTACAAATTACTTTGTCGTGACAAAGATAATAACCTATATTTCTTAACAAAATATGAGGAACGGGATCCCTCTCCGCCAATATATAGAATTGGTAAATTTAAATTAGTAGTGAAATGAAGAAGTATTCAAAAACGCTTATTCTTTCTTCAATTATAATAATTCTTGTACTACTAAATGCTACACTATTATATCAAAACTACCAACTAAAAAAGGATAAAAAGGATAATATAAAGGAAGTGGTAATAACAAAAGGGAGCAAATTAAAATACTTTTCTTTAAAAGATATTGATGGAAGAAACTATACATCTGAAAATATTATTTCAGAAAATGATTACACTTTATTTATATTGTTTTCGTTATATGACTGTCCTTCTTGCCTTATGGAAAAAATTGTATGGGAAGAAATACATAAAATGAATAAAGTAAAAGTTATGGGTATTGTAAGTCATGATGATGAGATTGAGCTAAAATCATGGATTGAAAATTCCAATTTGAGTTTTACAACCCTTCATGATAAAAACGAAAAGGTAACAGAATTTATTAAGAAACAACACAATATAAACGTTACCCCATTAAAAATCTTAGTTGCAAGAAGTGGAGAAATCGTATTAATTAATGCATCTCAACAAGATCCGAATCGACATCGTGAGTTAATTTCAATAATTGATAGTGAAATTCAGGATTATAAATATTAATCATCCCTTCACGCCGCGGGTATCAATTTTAAATTCAAGCAAGCGAAAACAATCCAAAATACCTAAACCTGAATGTAAATACTGCAAATATCGTTCAAAAAATATTAACAAATGACATTAAAAAATGGCACATTTTTTTCTTTGACTTTTATGTTGGGCATAATTAAATTGTATGTGCAATTAAATAATACAATAAAAAATTAATAGGAGAGAGAAATGAAAAAGTTACTTGTTACTTCGTTAGGGATAGCAGTAATATTCCTATTTGTTTTATCGCCATTTAATGCTGAGGTGATTTCAAAACCTGCGGTTATAACTTATTGTTATCAATCTTATACAGACAATATTGGAGTTCCATGTGAATGGGTGCCTGGAGATTGTGGGTGTGTTACAATTAATAATGAATAACACTTTTATAAAATTATTTTGTGTTTTTATTATATTATTTTGCTGTTGTAAAAAAACTAACGAGAATAATCAAAATAAAGTTGAAATTATTAAGGGTTTTTATGTAGCAATAGAAAAAGTTGGAGAAATATATCTTGAAGAAAAAGAAGGCAACTTAATAGGATTAATTCATCGTTTCGAAGTCAATTTAAAATATAAAAATATATTAATAACTGATCCAATTTTTTCAGAAATAAAAGTTTATAACAATGATGGAAAACCACTTAGAATTATAGGTAAAAAAGGGAGCGGGCCAGGTGAATTTAAGGGAATTGTAGGAATTACTCAAGATTCATTATATATCTACGCCGTAGATGCTGAACTGAGACGGATTTATAAATTCAATAGAGAGGGCGATCTTATAAGTTCTATTAATTCACCATCAAGCATTTATTTATCACCTGGTGAAATAATGATTAGAGAAAATAAGATGTATATTAGTACATTTGAAGCAAAGTACAAACCGGTAGACGAAACTTATAAAGTAAAACCGATAGCTGTAATGGATACGTCTGGTAATATTTTATATCATTTTGGAAATTATGATGATATTTATAAGAAATTTAGGATCAATTGGAGTACAACATGTTTTGATATCGACGATAGAGGAAATACGTATCTTACAAATTATGTAAGCTGGAAAATTTTTAAATATGATCAGGATGAACGCCTTACACTAACATTGGGTGTTAAAGGAAATAATTTTTTGGAGATGAAAGAAAGTTTAAAGGGCGGAGAGACGAGGGCAGAACTAAACAAAATATTTATAAGAAGATCAAGCGTCATGAAAATGGAAGTAGCCGACTATGTATATTTCCAATATACTAACACTACAGAAAAAGCTTTGCAGACAAGAAGCAGATTGGATTATCATCATTATTTAATGGTTTACACTAAAGATGGTGTATACATACAGAGTGACATTAAACTACCAGGAGGTGGAATGTTGGATGTAGATAATGAGGGTATTATATATATTGAACTGAGCGACGAACCGGGTAACAGAATTATTGGCAAATATAAAATTAAAATTGTAGATGAGGATTAATTTACTCAAGAAGACTGCTCTTTGTTGGAAATCGCTAAAGCGGTTTATCTTTAATGTTTCTGATTTATTAACCCACGACTTACCTGCCCGCCGAAGTCCTCAGGACGCAGGCGGGAGTCGTGGGTTAGATGCAAAACCTTTTAGAAAGGTAACCGTTTTAACGGTTTTTTACGTTACATTATTAACTTTCATTTTTTTCTATTCTTGCAAAAACAATGAGTCGATAAAACCTAAAAAAGAAAAATTTGAAAATATTATTTCATTAACCATCGACGGCAAAATAATAAACAGCGATTCACTTCAGGGGAGTTTAAGAGTTTTTGTTTTCTTTTCACCTAACGACTGCCAAAGTTGTTTAAACGAAATATTATTCTGGAACAGCAATCAAAAAATCTTTGAGCAAAAATTATCGGTAGTTGGAATCGTTTCACATCGGTATCGTGAAATAGCAGCAAGATTTGTAAAAATGTTGAATATCGACATTCCTGTTATATTTGATGGCAGTTCAAACATAAAGATGAAATACGGTATAACTCATACTCCCGGAAGAATTATTTTTAACAATGAAAATGAGATTATACATAAAAGCGACATCAACAATAAAAATGTTAGACTTGAAAGTATTGTGGATACTATAAAAGTTCTATTAAATCTTTAATTTGGGTATTAAAATATGACATACTTTTTTCCTTGACTTTTATGTTGGGAACAATTAAATTGTAGGTGCAATTAACTAAAAAAATAAATTAAAGGGATATGGAAAAAGGAGTTTGGAAATATATTAATATTGGCAGCCAGGTTTTACTTGGATTGATATTTATAATTTCTGCAATTTTAAAGACGGTTTATTTCCAACTTTTTATTGAAAGCCTTCAGTCCTTCAATTTTATTTCTCATAATATCCTTTTTTATATAGCAACAGGTATAATTTTATTAGAATTGATAGTAGGATTTTTTATTTCTTCCGGGCGTTATGCTAAATATGCAGTAATAACAAGTATCATTCTTCTAAGCTTATTTAATATTATTGGAGTATATTCT
Organism: Bacteroidota bacterium; assembly: GCA_030682385.1. Classification (GTDB taxonomy): domain Bacteria; phylum Bacteroidota; class Ignavibacteria; order UBA10030; family BY39; genus JASEGV01. The sequence goes on along the minus strand of JAUXOG010000132.1, from coordinate 58,378 downwards.
ATTTTATTGGAGAAAAACTGGATATGTGCTTGTTTTGGTCCATTTTTATCAGGCAGTTTTTCTTTTAGTACAATACTAAGGAATACTTTTATTTTAATTTTAGCACTTTATGTTTATTCCTTTCGCTCTAAAGAATACACTTTTAATATTCTCTCAAATTCGAACACAGTCATCTTGTTACTTTCACTGGTATCACTTTCTATTATACTATCAGTCCCACTTATTCAAAAGAAAGTTCAGAAAGAACATATCAAAATTGGAAATATAATAAAAAATATGAAAATCCAGTCAATAGATAGTAAAATTATTGACACTTCAGAAAGGAAGCGCACATTACTATTATTTATCATCTTTGATGCAGAAAAGGATTGTGCCAGCTGTCTAATTGAATTTTCACTGTGGAAAAAAATTTATGAGGATTATAATTCCGTGATAGAAGTTATAGGTATAGCTTCTGCTCGGAGTGAAGATTTTCTAAGGGCATGGACAAATGCAAGAAAAATAAAGTTTCCAATTATATTTGATGAAAGGAAAGAACTTTTTGCAGAGTACAAGATATCTACGCCACTTAAAATACTAGTAAATTCTTTTAATGAAATTGTTTCGATACAAAAATCTACAGATAACCTTGAATTACAAAATGCTTTTCTTGATGAGATTGAAAACTTTTTAAAAGAAAAAAGAGATGACCCAATACAAAAACTAAAAAACTAATCTTTAATCTAATGGAGGAAATATGAATACAAATTCAAAAATCAAGAAATCAATGATCGGATTCTTTTTCGGTCTTTTATTAGTCCTAACATTCTTAAACATTCACCAAAATGCTGCATCAAAGCAATTAGAGATATACGGTTGGTCTTGCAGGGCGGCTGATATCTGTGGTCGTATACCTGGGTTTATGTGTTACTGGGATAGTTGGAACGGTTATAGACCTTGTCCTGAAGAAAACAATTACTAAATAAAGAATAAGAGTATTGGGTCATCATTATAATTTAACTTTTGATAAAATCAATGTTATATAATAAAAAGAAATTAATTTATGTCCTGTTAGTATTATTGCCATTGTTAGTATTGAGTATTTTCTATGCTATAACTTTAACTAATGAAAAAAAAGTAAATGTTAAGATAGAATTATTACAACAGTATGGAAAATCCGAATCATCCGAAGAAGAAATGCTTGGATTAATAACTTCTTTTACTCTAGACCAAGTTCAGAATCTCTATGTAGCTGACGATGCTTTTAAAGTTATAAAAAAATTCTCAAAAGAAGGAATACTTACACGAACCTATGGCTATCGGGCAGGGAAAGGACCAGGAGAGGTTAGCAATATTCATAACATTTATGTAGATACTACCGGCAACGTTTATGTAATAGATAAAATTAATCAAAATATAAATGTTTATGATTCATTGAATCATTTGATTACTACATTCAAGCTTCATTTTCTACCTGCTCAAATAATTGCTGTTAGACCATTGATTGTTGATGTAATGGGTTTCCCCTTTAGTTATGATGGTGATTTAATCCGTCGTTATAACCTTTTCAATGTATATTCCGATAAACCCGAAATGACATATTGTGAAAGACCAACAGGACAAAATGCTAAGATGAGCATGATGTCTGGTAATTCTGGAAGACTTGTAAAAAGCTCAGAGGGAAACATTTATTATAGTTTTTTTTATCCTTATATAATTCAGAAATTTTCTGAGGAGGGAAAATTGTTAAGTATTATAAATGGAACTCGCTCCTTAAACGCCCCTTTTTTTGATCCTAGTGTAGGAATTTTCAAAGCTTCTTCAGGAGTTAGAGAAGTTGCTATCTTGCCGGGCGATATTCTTTTACTTTTGGTTGATATAGAGAGAGGAAACGAAGTTGAACAGTACTTTGATTTTATAGATGGAAAGAACGGGGAGTATCTTGGTTCAGTATTATGTAAGGATTTAGGTCTTGAGCAAGTTCGTTTCATCAGATCAGACATAGAAGGCAATATATACATGGATAAGATGGACCCGTATCCTCACATCCTAAAATATAAACTGTTCTTAGAATTACTATGAAATATTATTTAAATTTTTTGTGGACATATCTTTTTTTTATCAACCTTACAGCCTTCGGTCAAACATCTGAAGAAAGAAGCATCATATCACAGGAACTACCGATAAATATTTACTGGAGCCAGATATTATCTAATGAAAATTCTTATTTTATTGTTGGTTTTCAAGATGATGATGCTGTACTATATAATCTAAAATCAAATTCATCAATCATAATTTCAGCCGTTGGTATGAAAATGTTCTCTTTTATATCGAATGATGAACTATTTTTTGGTCCACTTGGAAGTTCATTCGAAACAGATTCGTCGAAGATAAAAGTATTGAAGTTTGATTTTAACGGTAAGTCAAAAGGTGTTAAAAATATTATCGGAAGCGGTGTAATAGCAAATTATTCAACTATTCCGAATACAAAAGATATTCTGTATGTTACAATTGAATTAATGGGATATATGGGTGGAATGATGGATGGTATCATATATACTAGTAAAAACTCACGCCCTGTAATTAAATTTGAATACATCCAATCACCACCACCCCTCAGAATTGCTTTGCCAGTTATAGCAATAAAAGAAAAAATATATTTAGCTTTTGAAAATGAATATAATATAAATGTATATTCAAAAAGTGGGAAATTAATTGAAAGTTTTACTTATCCTGATTTTAATCATCAGCCCTATTCAAAAATTGAAGTTGAATTATTATCTCCCATGCAAAAAACAACTACTCAGGCAGGAATAACATATCCACCGATAATACAAAAAATTGACATTTCTGGTGATGGTAAAATATTTATTACAAGGTTTCTACGCCCAGGCTCTTTACAGTTATTTGTTGATGTATTTAATGGCAAAGGCAGATATTTGAATACTCTTGAGTTTCAGTTGGATAAAAATGAAAAGTTAATTGATGCTTGTCTAATATCTAAGGATAAGTACGCCTGCTTATTATCTTTGGATAATTCAACTTCTATAGTTAGGATTTATAAATTTAATTGACAATTAGCAATGGGTTGGGTATATTGTTCGCAAACGTTCCCTGAACTTTCCAAAATTATAAAATATGTGGTTACAAACAACATCGATACGCCGACCAGTTACAACAGCTATGTTATTTTTGGCTGTCGTGCTGTTTGGTATTTTTTCGTACAACCAGCTCAGCACCGATTTACTCCCCGAAATTGACATTCCAAAGCTAACAATACAGACATCCTATCCGAACGCAGCACCCGAAGAAGTAGAAGCTTCGATAACAGAACCAATAGAAGCTTCGGTCGGAACTATTACTGGAATTAAAAAAGTAACTTCTACATCTCGGGAAGGATTATCATTTGTTATTATAGAATTCTTATGGGGTTCGGATATGGATTTTGCTGCACTGCATGTTCGTGAGAAATTAGACCAACTGCGTTACATGCTTCCCAAAGAAGCAGGCAGACCAACGATTATACGTTTAGACCCTTCTAGTTTCCCGATAATGACACTTGTTGTAACAAGTAAGAAAACAGGTAATTCTATAACGAGTACGAATGTAAACTTGCAAAAAATGCAAGTTCAAGATAAAGAACGCCTTGTCAACCTAAAAGAATTTTCGCGCCTCGTAATAAAACGCCGCCTGGAACAAATTGATGGAGTTGCACAAGCTTCTATTTTAGGTGGATTGGAGCGCGAAATACAAGTGAATGTAAACATGCAATTGTTAAAAACATTTGCACTTTCTATCGAAGATGTTGTTGCTTCGATCTCAGCGGCAAACGTAAATTTACCCGGCGGCGATATAAAAAGCGGATGGTTTAGATTTTCTCTTAGAATTTTAGGCGAATTACAAACTGTAGAAGAAATTAAAAACACAGTAATAATAGATGATGGAAAGAAAAAAACTGTCCGCATCAAAGATGTTGCAGAAGTTTTAGATGATTTTAAAGAACGACAAGGCATTTCACGTTTAAACGGTAAAGAAACAATATCTATATTAGTTAAAAAAGAGGTCGGCTCGAATACAGTCAATACCGCCGGGGAAGTTCAAGAAGTAATTAAACAGCTAAATGAAGAATATAAAGACTTTAATATCTCTGTAATTTTTAATCAGTCAGAATTTATAAACGATGCTATATCAAATGTTGAGCAGGAAGTATTGTACGGCGGATTTTTAGCTTTTATCGTATTATTTTTGTTCTTGTACAACATTAGAGACCCCCTTATCATAGGAATTACAATACCAACCTCTTTGCTTGCCACTTTTTTACTTATGTATTTTTTTGGTGTAAATCTAAACATAATTTCGATGGGCGGATTGGCTGTAGGTGTGGGCATGCTTTTAGACAATTCTATAGTCGTTATCGAAAATATTTCAAGACATCGACAAAGTGGGAAAAGTTTAATAGAATCAGCAACGCTTGGTGCATCAGAGGTGGGCTTAGCTATTACAGCATCTACATTGACCACTGTTGCAGTCTTTCTTCCACTTATTTATATAAAAGGGATTGCAGCGGAACTTTTTAGGGATCAATCGCTAAGCATTACAATTTCTCTTATGGCATCTTTATTTGTTGCTATGACGCTGATACCAATGTTAGCCTCAAGGAAGAAAATTATAAAAACACATCTTTTATTTGATTATAAAAATACATATTTCATCAAAAGAATTTTAAATCCATTTTTTTATAGAATATCAAAAACATTTGAAAGTTTATTCAGATATTACGAGAGGCTGTTGCTATATGCACTGGATAATAGACTAAAAATTTTAGTATTGACAATCATTTTATTTGCACTTACTGTTTTTCTGATTGTAATAATGCCGAAAGAATTTATTCCAAATGTTGAACAACACGAGTTTATTTTAGAAGCCAAAATGCCAAGAGGTACATCGCTTTATGGAACTTCACAACTAGTGTATCTAATAGAAAATGAACTTACAGCAATGAATTCTATCGAGTATGTATTATCGAATATCGGTATTGTAGATGAGTATGATGTTCTAAACATCACCCGCAGTTCGATTGATAGAGCAGAAATGTACGTGAAAATTAAAAAACAATTTGTTCCATCCGACGCTATCAAAGAAATAAGAAAAAAATTAGATAAGTTTAAAAATGTAAGTTTTGCTATTAACAAACCGAAATCTACTTTCGAAAAAATACTAAACCCATCTGAAAATGATATACAGATAAAAGTTGTAGGTAAAGACTTAAACACGGCAGCAAAGATTGCGCAAGAATTACTGCCATATCTAAAGAGCATTAACAATCTAACAGATATACGATTGGGTTTCGAGAAAGGTATTCCTGAATATTTAATCGAAATCGATAGAGCAAAAGCGGCGATGTATGGATTGACAGTCCGGGATATTTCGAATTTCATAAGTACAATTTTCAAAGGACGCGAAGCAACAACTGTTAGTGATTTCGATAAAAAAATTACATTATTAGTGAGAGCGACTGAAGCGGATAGGGATGAAATTTATGATTTATTGAACAATTCGATAACCACAAGAAATGGCGAGGTACAGCTCCGGGCTTTTATTAAATATCGGCGTTCAGAGGGCTACTTAGAAATTTGTCGGGAGAATAATAATCGACAAATGAGTGTGTTGGCAAATTTTACCGGTTCGAACATTAATGAAATAATAAACACAATTAAAGAAGAGTTAAAACCGTTAAACATTCCTGCTGGATATAGTATAGAAGTTGGCGGTGTTAATGAAGAAATGCAGGATGCTTTAAAAGGTTTAATTATGTCGCTCTTACTTTCGATCGCTCTGATGTATATGATTTTAGCAGCAGAGTTCGAATCGCTCCGTATTCCGTTTATAATAATATTTTCTATTCCTTTAGCGATTGTGGGCGCGATAGTATTGTTATTCGTAACTGGTCAGAGCTTAAGTGTAATCTCATTAATCGGTTTGATTATACTTGTAGGTATTGCCGATAACGACGCAGTAGTTAAAATCGATTTTATACTGCGTAAACGCCGAGAAAATCTATCTGTCCGAAACTCAATCATAGAAGCAGGTAAACAAAGATTTCGCCCGATTGTTATGAATACACTCACAGTTGTTTTTGCACTAATTCCTATGATGTTAAGTACAGGCGCCGGTTCACAACTGCAAATAGCTCTTTCAATTGCCATAGTGGGCGGTTTGCTGTCATCGACTTTTCTAACTTTGATAGTTGTTCCGATATTGTATTCATTTTTTGATAAAGATTCTTCGATAAAATAATTTGTCAAGATATATAAATATTCTAACCCATCGTCCTTTATTTGTAACGATGGTTTATTCAGCTATTCTTTTGATCGGAATAGCTGCTGCCGTTCAACTTCCTATTGAACTTTCACCAAGTGTAGAATTCCCTCGTATAACAATATCTACGTACTGGGGAAACACTTCTCCTGAAACGATGGAATCAATCATCACATCACCTGTAGAAGAACTTTGTAACACCGTCGATGGGGTGAAACGCATTACATCCATATCACAGGAAGGACTTTCGCGTGTAACTGTCGAATTTGGCGCTGATGTTAAAATGAATTTTGCAGTGCTCGATTTGAACGAGAAGTTAGCCAGCTTAACTGAGTTACTCCCTCACGACGTATCACCGCCAAGAATTCAAAAATATATACCCGAAGATTTTGAAAAGTTGCAAGGATTTTTGTCCTACACAATATCTGCACCCTATTCAAATTCAGAAATACGCAAAATAGTAGAACAGAAAATGCTTACTGAATTGATGTCTGTTGAAGGTGTTGCAAATGTTCAGATTTACGGTGGAGCAAGGAGGGAAATACAGATAGAACTTGACCATAAAAAATTAAATCTTTACCAAATCAGTCTAAACGAAATTAAAGATGTGATGCAAGGTTTTGAACTGGTCGCTTCAGTGGGGAATATCTTGGAGGGAGGGAAAAAGATAAACTTAAGAATCTTTAATAAAGGATTTGAAACTCCTGAAAAAAGTATCGAACAAATTGATAAACATCCTGTGAAAATATTAAAAGATGGCAGAATAATTTGCCTCGGTGATGTTGGAAGTGTAAATAACGAGTTCGAAGCTGTGCATAGTTACTATCGCATAAATGGTAAATCTGCTGTTACCATACAGATAGATAAAGAGCCGCACGTTAACATCGTAACAACTGCCGATAGAGTAATTGAAAAAATTGTCGAATTAGAAACAAAGCTGCCAAACGGTTTCAATGTTATAAAAGAAATTGATAAAAGTGAGAGCATCAGGAAAGATATAAATAAAATATCAAACAGGTCAATATTTTCGATAATATTTATATTCATTGTGTTGGTAGTTACTTTACGTAATTTTAGAGCGCCAATTATTGTAATCTCATCTATTTTATTTTCAGTATTGCTAACTTTTATTGCAATGTACTTTTTGAAATTAAGTATTAACATAATAACTTTAGCGGGACTTACTCTTTCATTTGGATTGATTGTAGATAATTCTATAGTCGTTGTAGAAAATATTTCAAGATATAATAGATTAAATACCGATAATAGTTCGGCTTTGTATTTAGCGTTGCAAGATATCGGGTTACCAATATTTGCAGCTACTTTAACAACGGTTGGCGCTTTAATCCCAATATATTTTCTATCACCGGAACTGCGTCTTTATTTTGAACAATTTGCACTCACGGTGAACTTTGCACTTCTCTTTTCTTTGATTGTAGCTTACAGTTTTGTTCCATTGGCAAGTTATAAATTGTTAAAAATTGAAAAACAAGATTCGATACTAATTAAATTGCAAGAGCGTTTAACAAAAGTTTATGAGAGAATACTTTCAAAATTAATAAAGTTCAAAAAAATCAGCATCATTTTAACTATTTGGATTTTTGGTATTCCTACATGGATGTTGCCTGAAAAAATCGAAACGCCGGTTATATCACCTGCTTATAATTTGATCTTCAGCAGTAAGTTATATTCTACGATAAAACCTTACGTCGACCATACATTTGGTGGAAGTTTGCATTTGTTCTTTAAATATGTAAATCGAGGTGAAATATGGAGTTGGGGCGCGGAAACCTATCTTTTAGTTACTATTCGAACGCCTGCCGGTACCGAACTCGAGCGCCTTAACGAAGCTGTTAAGTTGGTTGAGAATGAATTGAGCAAGTTCGATGATAAGGTCGATAAGTATGTTACAAATATTTACAACAACGAAATCGGTAATATTACAATTACATTTCCTGAAGAAAATGCCCAGAGTTCATTCCCTTATTCATTGAAGGCACACCTTACGTCGCTTATGAGTAATATTGGGGGCGCTACGGTGGGGGTGTTCGGGTTTGGGCCAGGTTTTTTCACAGGTTCATCACAATTACCAAGCTATAATATTAAAATTCTTGGTTACAATTATGAAAAAGTTAAAGATATAGCCGACCAAATGCGTCAAAAATTAATCATTAATAGGCGTGTGGCAAATGTAGATGTCGATAGATCATTTATGTACTCCGAAAATTTATACGAGGTTGCCTTAGTCGCGAATCGGAAAATAGTCGAACATTACGGATTGAGCGTTGCGGATTTGATGCATCGGGTCAGGATGTTGTCTCGGGGTGCTGTTCATACAACACGTATAAAAATTGCCGGTGAAGAAATAAATTACTCTATTAAATTTTCCGGCTACAAAGATTTTTCTCTTGATGATCTGATGAATGTAGTTATTGCTGCAAAAAATGGCGAGAGTGCTAAATTAAAAGATCTTATTAGCATAAAGGAAAGAAAAATTCTTTCGCGAATTGTTCGTGAAAACCAACAGTATCAAAGGTATGTTTCATACGAATACAAAGGTCCTTATAAATATGGGCAAAAATTAACTGAATCTGTGATTGAACAAATAAGAAATAATTTACCACCGGGATATACTGTCGAACAATCTCAAATGTTTTTTATGCTCACTCCTGAAAAGGAGATTGAACTTGGCTTGATAATATTTCTTGCAATTTTTATAGTTTATATGGTAACGGCTGCCTTGTTCGAATCTTACATAAAACCATTTATTATTATTTTTTCTGTTCCGTTATCCATGATTGGTGTTTTCTTTGCTTTTTATTTCAGCGATGCTACATTCGATAGAGGAGGATATGCATCTGTACTTTTATTAACAGGAATTTCTGTCAACATTTCGATATTGTTAGTAGATAGACTTTCTAAAGTGGAATCAACTAATTTTATTGAAAATGTTATTAAAGGAAGTGCAACCCGTTTGCGACCGATATTGATAACAACTTTGACTACAATTGCCGGCGTTTTACCATTAGTCATCGAAGAAACCCACGATAGTTTTTGGTACTCGCTAGCTTTAGGAACAATCGGAGGTTTGATTTCTGCCACTTTACTTGTTCTTCTTATTATTCCAGTAATCTATATTTTATTATTCAATAAAAAGTTAACCGCTTAGGTATATTTAGATTCAATTGAATTTTCTTAAGTTTCTAATTATATTCAAACCAGTAACAGTATTTACAAAAAAACTTATGAATTCAAAAATCTCTTTTATACTCGACGGTAAAATAACATATATTGATTTCAACCCCGCAAACGGATTGACTCCCACAACAACCGTTTTGAACTATCTTCGAAAATTTCCAAACCATAAAGGCGTGAAGGAAGGGTGCGCCGAAGGCGATTGCGGCGCCTGCACGGTTGCTTTAGGCGAACCAGCCCGACATCGGTCTGGCGGGGTAGAAAATGACCGCATCCGTTACAAAGCTGTCGATTCCTGCTTGATTTTCCTCCCAATGTTACATGGAAAACAACTCATTACTATTGAGAACTTAAAATCAGCCGATGGTAAACTGCATCCAGTTCAGCAGTCGATGGTAGAAGAATACGGAAGTCAATGCGGCTTTTGCACACCCGGTATAGTGATGGCAATGTTCGAGTTGTACAAAGAGCATCCAAATCCATCACGTGCTCAAATTGATGATGCGATTACAGGCAATCTTTGTCGCTGCACAGGTTACCGGCCCATTGTCGATGCAGCATCGCATGCCTGTACACACAACGGAGTTGATCATTTCAACACCGATGAACCTCGAATTATTGAAATGCTAAAATCAATACCGAGTGAATCAATCCTAATTAAAACCAAAAATCAACAATACTTCCGTCCGGCAACTATGGAGGAGGTGTTATTATTAAAACAAAAATATCCTGACGCGATTGTGTTAGGTGGTGCCACAGATGTCGCACTCAGAGTTACAAAGGGACACGAACTTCTTACAGAACTCATCGATATTTCCGGAATCGCAGATTTGAAAATTGTAAACGAAACACATTCCGAACTTGCTATTGGTGCCGGTGTGGTTATGAATGAAGTAAGGAAAAGTGTTGAGAAAAATTTCCCGGCATTGCATCAGATGTTGAATGTTTTTGCTTCAAATCAGATTCGTAATGTGGCAACGCTTGGCGGAAATCTTGGAACTGCCTCACCGATTGGAGATGCACTTCCAGTACTGATGGCTTATGGTTCAAAAGTTGAACTACAGAGTGTAAACGGTAAACGCGAAGTATCATTGAATGATTATTTTACCGGTTACCGGAAAACTCTCCGCAAACCGGATGAATTGATCGCCTCTATTATATTACCGAAGCAGCCCAATGGTGTGATTGTAAAATCGTACAAAGTTTCCAAGCGGAAGGATTTAGATATTTCCACATTAAGCGCCGGGTTCAGTTTGGATTTAGATAAAGGAGTTGTAAAGTCAATAATACTTGCTTATGGTGGAATGGCAGTAACGACGAAACGCGCAAGCATAACTGAAAATTTTCTCATCGGAAAACTCTGGGAAAGAGAGACCGTTGAAGAAGCTATGCAAATGATTGATAAAGATTTTACACCGATATCGGATGTGCGTGGAAGTGCGGAGTTCAGAATGGCAGCAGCAAGAAATTTGTTGATAAAATTTTGGCAGGAAACAAACACTAAATAGAAGGTAGATTTTATGGAACAATTAACTATTAAAATAAATAATAATTCTGCACGTATACTTAAACTAGCAGCGAAAAGGAATGCGAAACAACTTGATGATTACGTGCGAGAAATTCTCGAATGGTTTGCCTTGCGAGAAACCGATTCTCTGTTTCGATGGAAACCAATGAAAGGTTCCGGGAAAGGTGTAAAAAATGCTTCTCAAAACCATAATAAATCCTTATATGGAAAGAAGGGATGATCGAAGAAATCTTTGCAGATACGAGTGGTTTTGTGTCGCTTGGTAATGAAGATGATGGTTTTCACGCTCAAGCCGGTAAAATTCTATCTTCACTGTACCCATTCAAGTTTGTAACAACGAATTATGTAATCGCAGAGACTTTAACACGCTTATTATTTGATACACACCATAAGAATGCTGTATCATTTGGAAAAATGCTTTTTTCTTCAAAGAATATCGAGATTGTTTATATTGATACAGATATTGAGGCGAAAGCTTGGTCTTTGTTCAAAAAATACTCTGACAAAGAATTTTCTTTTGTTGATTGTACTTCGTTTGTTGTTATGCAGAATCGTCATATCAAAAGGGCGTTTTCTTGTGATAAACATTTTGAACAAATGAAGTTTGTAAATCTTTTAAAAACTAAATTAAAAAGTTAATATCATGATACAACAAAAAGTCGTAGAAGCTTAATGGAAAAAATGATTCCACACGAAAGCGGCATAGCGCACGTTACAGGTGAAGCTGTTTACATAGATGACATACTTGTCAACGAACAACTTCTTGTAGGGCGAGTAATTTACTCGCCTCATGCACATGCTCGAATCATATCTTTTGACTTAAGTGATGCGAAAAAAGTAAAGGGCGTGCATGCTGTGTTATGCCATAAAGATATTCCCGGGCATAACCAAATGGGACCGGTTATAAAGGACGAGCCAGTGCTTGCTGAAAACGAAATAACTTTTGTCGGACAAGCAATGTTTTTGATAGCGGCAGAAACAGAAGACCAGTGTCGTGAAGCAGAAAAGTTAATTAGCGTTGAATACGAACCACTCGATGCCATATTAGATATCGAAACTGCAATTGCCAAAAATAATTTGTTAGGGCCACCACGTAAAATGGAAAGGGGAGATGCTGAAGCCGCTTTGAAATCAGCGAAGCATATTATTCTCGGCGAACTCCGGACGGGTGCTCAGGAACACTGGTATCTTGAAACTCAGGCATGTCTCAGTATTCCTGGCGAAGGGAACGAAATCAACGTTTTCAGCTCAACTCAACATCCTTCTGAAACTCAAACACTTGTTGCCGAAGTTCTCGGTATCAATCGAAACGAAGTTGTAGTTGAAGTCAGGCGTATGGGCGGCGGATTTGGCGGTAAAGAAACTCAAGGCAATCACGTTGCGTGCTGGTCGGCGCTATTGTGCAACGCTACGAAACGTCCGGTAAAAATAAAATTGTTCCGTGACGACGATATGATAATGACCGGTAAGCGGCATCGTTATCTTACGAAGTATGAAGTTGGTTTTAATGACGATGGAAATATTGACGCGTTAAAATTGGAATTCAACAGCGACGGCGGTGCAGCTACTGATTTATCGTTCGCGATTATGGAACGAACAATGCTTCACGCCGATAATTCTTACTACATCCCGAATATGTCGGTAACTGCCCTTGTTTGGAAAACGAATCTTCCATCCAATACTGCGTTTCGGGGTTTTGGCGGACCGCAAGGAATGGCTGCGATGGAAACAGTTATAGACCGTGTCGCAAGATATTTACACAAAGACCCGACTGAAATTCGTTTGAAGAATTTTTATGGAACTGAAACCCGCAACGTTACCCACTACGGACAAAAAGTCGAAAACAATCGTCTTAATCTGATATACGACAAGTTGATAGAATCTTCTGAGTACGAAAAGCGGAGGAAAGAAGTTGACGAGTTTAATTCTAAGAATGAGTTTTATAAAAAGGGATTGGCTCTTACACCGGTGAAGTTTGGAATTTCCTTCACTACTACGTTTCTCAATCAAGCCGGTGCGCTTGTAAATGTTTACACTGATGGTACAATTCTCGTAAATCACGGAGGTACGGAAATGGGGCAGGGACTTAACACAAAAATACAGCAAATAGCGGCGGCTGAGTTTGGTGTGAGTATTGAAAAAGTAAAAGTCAATGCAACGAATACATCAAAAGTTCCGAACACATCGGCAACTGCGGCTTCTTCCGGCTCCGACATGAACGGTATGGCAGTTAAAAATGCAATAGACACAATCAAAGAACGCATCACAAAAGAATTATCAACCATTTGGTCAGCTCAATACTCCATCAATCCCTCACTCCAAAACTCCATCTTGTTTAAGGATGGATTTATTTTCGATTCCGACCATCCCGATCGTCGGATTTCGTTCGCAGATGCGATGCTTCAAATGAATTTGCGTCAGGTCAGTTTAAATTCGACAGGTTTTTATAAAACTCCCGATATCGGATGGGATAAAATCAAAGGGCAGGGCAAACCTTTCTTCTATTATTCATTCGGAATGGGAGTATCGGAAGTTCTCGTGGATGTCCTAACGGGACAGCACACACTTTTAAGAACTGATATCGTTCAAGATGTTGGCGATTCCATAAATCCCGGAATTGATATCGGGCAGGTTGAAGGGGGTTTCATTCAAGGTGTTGGCTGGTGTACAACAGAAGAAATCAAATGGGACGCTAAAGGTAATTTGATGACTCACTCGCCGGATACTTACAAAATTCCGACTGTGCAGGATATACCGAAGGATTTTCGTGTTCAGTTGTTGGAAGGCGTTCCCAATCCTATCGGAACAATCAGGAGAAGCAAAGCGGTTGGTGAGCCGCCGTTTATGCTTTCGCTTTCTGTTTGGCTTGCGATTAAAGATGCAATATCATCTGTAGCAAATCACGAGATTGAGCCGGAATTTTCTCTGCCCGCGACGAATGAGGTGATACTTCTCGCGATCCCAAAGTTAAAACCTTCAAGGTTTCAAAGACCTTGAAGGTTTAGGAAAGGTAGAACGATGCAGGACCTGCCATTACTTGAACCCGGTAAGTTTTTCCACATCTATAATCGTGGAAATAACGGCGAGAATATTTTCATTGAAGAGCGAAACTACCATTATTTTCTTTTGCTTTATGAAAAATATATTCTCCCAGTAGCTGATACGTTTGCATTCTGTTTACTGAGGAATCATTTTCATTTGTTTGTGAGAATCAAAACGGTGGGGGAAATTATCAAGGATTTAGACCTTCAAGGTTCTGAAAACCTTGAAGGTCTAGGTCTGAAAATACCGGACCCTACAAACCAATTCTCTAAACTTTTTAATGCCTATGCCAAAGCAATCAACAAAGCATATGGGCGAACTGGTGCATTGTTTGAGAAACGGTTTCGACGAAAAGAAGTTACTTCTCCGAGTTATTTTATTTCACTAATTCATTATATTCATTATAATCCTGAAAAGCATGGGTTCGTTAATGACTACCGAAAGTATCCATATTCGTCTTACAACATAGTACTTTCAGAAGCAACGACTAATCTAGAAAAGGTTACTGTGCTAAAATGGTTCAGTAATAAGGATAACTTTAAAGAGTATCATGAGAAAAAGGTGAATGAAAATATTATTTTGGAATATATTGAAGATGATATAGACCTTCAAGGTCTTTAAGACCTAGCCACTAATAAAACAAAAAATAAAATTTATATGAAATATCCTCAACCTCAATTTGTAACCGGTTTAAAATGTCTTATATGCAGTAGGGAATATCCAGCCGACAATCGCTTCACTTGCACCGACTGCGGAATTCAAGGAATACTCGATGTGCAATATGACTACGATGCAATCAGATCAAATCCAAAATCTGAAATCCGAAATCCGAAATCCTTCGATCACTGGCGCTACCGCGAACTTCTTCCCGTTTCTCCCGAGCTTCCGTTGCCTCATCTCCATGTTGGCTGGACTCCTGTTTACGACGTTCCACGTCTTGCTAAACACATTGGTATCACAAAATTATTTTTAAAAGATGATGGTCGAAATCCAACAAACTCATTTAAGGACAGGGCAAGTTCAGTTGGTGTGATGAAAGCAATCGAGTTTGGTTTTAACGAAATCGCTTGCGCCTCAACAGGCAATGCCGCATCATCGCTTGCGGGACTTTCGGCGGCTGTTGGCTTGAAGAGTTATATATTCGTCCCGAAGCGTGCACCTGAACCGAAGCTCACTCAATTGCTAATTTTTGGTGCGACAGTTTTACGGGTTAATGGAACTTATGAACAAGCATTCGATCTGTGCGGTGAAGCGTGTGAAAAATTCGGCTGGTACAATCGCAGCAGCGGTATCAATCCGTATCTGGTTGAAGGAAAAAAGACCGCTGGACTTGAGATCGCTGAACAGATGAAAGATAATTTACCCGACTGGGTAGTAGTTTCTGTTGGCGACGGCTGCACAATCGGCGGAATCGGAAAAGGTTTGCAGGAGATGAAAAAACTCGGTTTTATTGACCGCGTTCCAAAATTGCTTGGAGTTCAGGCAGAAGGCGCAAAGCCAATTTATAATGCTTTTTATTCAGGGAAGGATTTGATTCCATCGGATACAAACACGATAGCCGACAGCATCGCGGTTGGAACACCGCGTAACTGGCGAAGAGCAATTCAGCAAGTGCGATTGTCGCAAGGCGAAATGATTACTGTAAGCGACGAAGAAATTTTGGAAGCAATGCGATTAACAGCCCGGCTCGGCGGAGTGTTTGGTGAACCGGCTGGAGTTGCGGGCGCTGCCGGTTTGCACAAAGCTCTTCAAAAAGGTATTGTAAAACCGAACGAGTCTGCTTTAGTTGTAATTACAGGCAATGGTTTGAAAGATATACAATCGGCTAAGCGAGCGACTGGTGAAGTTCTTAATGTTGAGCCGAATTTAAAATCGGTTGAAGAGAAATTTTAATTCGGAGAATTATTTAATTGAGATTAGTTAGTTTATTTAATATATTTTGTTCAAACTAATTAGAGATTACTATGAAAAACAATTATCAGTTTACAGCAATTATCGAACACGATGAAAATATGTATGTTTCTTTGTGCCCTGAGTTAGATATTGCAAGTCAAGGATATACAGTTGAAGAGGCACGAGATAATCTTAAAGAAGCAATCGAATTATTTTTTTGAATGTTCCTCTGAGGAAGAGGTTAAATGAACTATTTATTAAAAAACAGCACTATACTAAATTTATTTCCCTCTGAATTTAAACAATTTGATGTTAGAATATCAGATGAGAAAATTATTGAAACGGGGAAATCGTTAAAACAAAAGTCGGGCGAAGAAATCATCGACTGTTCCGGTAAATTCATAATGCCCGGACTTGTGAATTCGCATACTCATCTTTATTCTGCGCTTGCGCGAGGAATGTCGGGCCCCAAGAAGCCGCCTTCAAATTTTCTTGAGATATTACAAAAAATCTGGTGGAAACTCGATGAGGCATTGGACGAGGAGTCAGTTTATTACAGCGGACTTGTCGGAGCAATCGAAGCGATAAAGTACGGAACTACAACACTCATCGACCATCACGCATCACCGAATTATATTTCCGGTTCATTAGGTACGCTTAAAAATGCTATGGAAGAAGTTGGCTTACGCGGAATCTTGTGTTATGAAACCACCGACAGAGGCGGAATACAGAAGCGGGATGAGGGACTGGATGAAAACGAAAGTTTTATTATTGCTAATCAGAAAAATCCTTTTTTTAGAGGAATGGTTGGTGCTCACGCATCGTTCACACTCAGTGAAGATTCGCTTAAAAAACTTGGTGAGCTGGTACAAAAATATGATAACGGAATTCACATTCACGTTGCTGAAGATAAGGCAGATGTTTCGGACTGTTTGGAAAATTATCAGAAAGGTCTTGTTGATCGCTTGAAAGATAACGGATTATTAAATAGCAAATCAATTTATGCTCACGGAGTTCATCTTACGCGGGATGAAATTAAAAAAATCAAAAAAGCAAAAACCTGGCTGATACATAATCCAAGGTCGAATATGAATAACCGAGTTGGTTATGCGCCGCTGAGTTTGTTCGGTGAAAGAACAGCTCTCGGAACAGACGGCTTTCCTGCCGATATGTTCGAAGAAGCGAAGATCGGATTTTTTAGAAATCAGGAATCATCTCATCAGACGAGATTTACAAGGATTGCTGAAAGCCTTCAAACGGGAAACACGATTATATCAGAAATTTTTGTAGAAAAGTTTGGAGTGATTTCAAAAGGCAATCAAGCCGATTTAGTTATACTCGATTACAAATCTCCAACACCACTATCTAAAGAAAATTTACTCGGGCATTTTATTTTCGGTATGAACTCATCAATTGTCGAGAGTGTAATGGTCGGCGGTAAGTGGATTCTCTGGAATAAACAAGTTCTTGGTATCGACGAGGAAGCTGTGATGGTGGAGGCACAAAAAGTTGCAAAGCGGTTGTGGAAAAGAATGGCAAAAAATGTTTAGGTGACGTATTGGATTAGTGGAGTAATGGATTACGCCAAGGGCGGAAGGAATCATGGATTAATGGATTATTTAAAATCACCACTGAATTCCATTTTTTCAACCCTACCTTCATTATTTACAATAGCAGTAACCGTCCCAAATTCCAATTTAGAAATTCCTTGAATCGTAATAGCGTCTTCCAGAACAATCGCAGTATAACTCCCATTTTGGTTTTCAGCCATTCTTGTGGGAATCGAAAAATCTTTATAATTCCCGCCGCCGCCTCCCATCGTTTTCGGACGAATTCTGTATTGATATCCAAACGATGCTATATTAACTATATCATTTATGATCGCATCCCGATTTGCAAATATTAATCCCAATTTCATCTCTTCCGGCGAACCGAAAGGACTTGTCCTGTCTAATTTGGTGAGACGGGCTTCCAATAAAAGAATTCTATCCGATAATGTTTTAATTACTGATTCTAAACTATCGATTCTTTTTTCTAAAGAAGTACTCTTTTTCTTTTGTGCATAATTTATGTCAGAATAAATTAGAAGTAATAAAGAAATTAAAAAGAAAATACCCGGTAAAGATTTTTTAATATTCATTTTTGTTTTCCCTAGTGATCTTTAAATTGTTGAGACTAATATAATTGTTTTTATTTTAAAATTCAATATTCACATCCGATAATTCAACGAGGGATTGAGACTGTGTAAAAAGTTAAGTATTTTCTTCGAACTCTTCCCCAAACCGAGTTGGCCAAAAAGTCGGTTTTCTCGATACGTTCGCTTTGCGAACACTCGCCTGCCCGCCGAAGTTAGAAGCATTAAAGCAGGCGGGAAAACCG
This sequence comes from Bacteroidota bacterium, assembly GCA_030682385.1. Classification (GTDB taxonomy): domain Bacteria; phylum Bacteroidota; class Ignavibacteria; order UBA10030; family BY39; genus JASEGV01. Next base: position 40,044 of record JAUXOG010000132.1, on the reverse strand, counting down.
GCTAAATAAGCAGGTTCTCGAGTTCGATTTCGTAAAAATCGAGTAACGAGAGAACGTATTAGTCAACCTCGGGAAATTAGATTTTTCTATGTGGGGTTGAGTTCATTATCCAAAATTTCATAGAAAACTGTTTAAAAGCTATGATTTTTATTAAAAATTTCATATATTTGAAGCCATGAATTCAAAAAATAATCATAAAATTATTGGAAATCCGGAGCAACGTGTCGATGCGATAGGCAAAGTTACCGGAACAGCCAAGTTTGCCGAGGATTACAACGTTCTCCATCAATTATATGGAAAGGTGCTGCGGTCTAAATATCCCCACGCAAAAATTCTTAGCGTTGATACATCCAAAGCCGAACAATTGGATGGCGTTGAAGCAGTTCTTACCGCAAACGACATCCCAGGCAAGAAAGTTTTTGGAATTGTAGTTCAAAATCAAACGTTTCTTGCCATAGATAAAGTCCGATACTTAGGTGATGGAGTTGCACTGGTTGCTGCAAAAACAAAAGAAATTGCAGAACAGGCAATAGCTTTAATTGATGTTCAATACGAACCCCTCCCCGTAATCGCAGATCCCGAAGAATCAATCAAAACGGATGCAGTAAAAATTCACGGCGATGATAATACATTTGTTCACCACAAAGTTCGTAAGGGTGATATCGAGAAAGGTTTTGCCGAAGCAGATTTTATTTTAGAGAAAAAATTTAAAACACAATTTATTGAGCATTCATACATTGAGCCGGAAGCAGTTCTTGCAGAACTTGCTGAACACGGCGGAGTAAAAATAACAGGTTCGGTTCAAAATTTATTTTCAAGCCGCCGCTCAGTTGCCGCAGCTTTGAATTTGGATTTGAACAAAGTTCAAATTATTCAATCGACACTCGGCGGTTCGTTCGGTGGTAAGGATGAAGTAATGACTTCGATGTGCTGCCGCGCTGCTCTTTTGTGTTTGAAAACCGGAAAACCTGTTAAGATGGTGAACACTCGCGAAGAGTCGATGTTGGAAAGTTACAAACGACATCCTTACGTGCTATTTTATAAATGGGGAGTAAAGAACGACGGATCGATTACCGCAATGGAAATAAAGTGCATCGCCGACGGCGGCGCTTATGCTTCGATGAGTCCGTTTGTTACTTGGCGTTCGGTTGTGCAAGCAACAGGACCATATCATTGCGAGAATGTGAAGACGGATATTTACGCAGTTTATACAAACAACAACTACACAGGTGCGATGCGTGGTTTTGGTTCACCGCAAGTGAATTTTGCAATCGAATCGATGATGGACGAACTTGCAGAGAAGGTAGGAAAGAATCCGATTGAAATCCGGCTTCAAAACGGATACGAACGCGGCGATGTAACTGCAACCGGACAAAAATTAGATCACAATGTAAGTTATAAAGAAGTTTTAAAGAAAGCTGCCGAAGCCATTAACTTTGAAGAGAAATGGAAACAATATCGTGCATCACCGAAAACTCCTTTCAAGAAAGGTATCGGCTTGGCGAGCAGTTACCGCGGAGTTTCGTTAGGCGCCGAAGGAACAGATGCAGTCGGAACAATCGTGTCTGTTCAAACTGACGGAAGCGTTATAGTTTCTTCAGGCATAACAGATATGGGACAAGGGGCGCAAACGCAGATGTCGCAAATTACTGCCGAAGTTTTAGGCATCTCGATGGAGAGAATTCAATTTCTCAACACGAATACAAGCCGTGTTCCTGATTCAGGCCCTACTGTTGCTTCGCGCGGCACTATTATGTCGGGGAGCGCTGCAAAGAAAGCGGCTGAAATTGTAAAATCAACTTTGCTGGATGTTGCTTCGGAAATGACCGGAGTCGCATTACAAAATCTTGATATCAAAAATAATTATCTCGTTGATGTGTCAAACGATCAGCGGCTCGCTTCTTTTTCAGAATTAGCGGCTGAGTGTTTTAACAATGGCAAACCGATGTATGGGCTCGGCTGGCACAAATCGCCTCACACAAGTTGGGACGAGGAACACGGGCAGGGTGATGCTTACTACACATTTGTTTACGGAACAAACATCGCCGAGATTGAAGTGGATACTGAAACGGGTAAAGTAAATGTTGTCGATTTTGTTTCCGCACACGATGTCGGGAAAGCGATAAATCGGAATACCGTGCTTGGTCAAATTTACGGCGGCGTTGCAATGGGACTCGGTTACGGAATGCTTGAGGAATTTGAATTCGAGAATGGAATTCCTAAGCAATTAAATTTTGATGAATATCTGATTGCGACTGCAATGGATGTTCCCCGCATCAAAGCGATTATTGTAGAAAATGAAGATGCTGCGGGTCCATTCGGCGCTAAGTCGATTGGTGAACCGGCAACTGAATTGGCGGCTCCGGCAATTGTGAATGCAATCTATAACGCTACCGGAAAAAGAATTTATGAAATCCCGGCAAATCTTGAAAGAGTTCTTCTCGGTCATAAATTAACACGCACAGGTGAGCGCGGCTCCGTTCAGAAAGAAAAAGAAGAAACAGTAAATTTCGACTCATGTAAAATTCGATCGACTGAAAAATGAAACAATTTGAATATATAAATGCAAAGTCAATTCAGGAAGCGGCTGAAATATTGAGTGTGCTTAAAAACGAAGCGCGCATAATAGCCGGCGGAACTGATTTATTAATTGAACTTCGCCGCCCGAATGCAAAAACTCCTCAAACAGTTGTTGATATTACTTCCGTAAAAGAGTTGAAAGGAATTTCTGAATCGAACGGCTCGATAATTTTAAAACCTCTTGCAACCCATACAGAAATTCACAAATCCGATTTGGTTAAAAAATTTGCAGGATTTTTGGGCGAGGCGGCTTCTGTAATCGGAGCGCCACAAATCAGAAACCGCGGAACAGTTGGAGGCAATGTTATGAATGCAGCGACGTGCGCCGATACTGTTCCGGCTTTAATTGCGCTCGGAGCCAAGGTTACACTTCATTCCGTCACTGCAACCCGAACAATGCCGATAGTTGATTTTTTTATCAAGCCATACAAAACTAAAGCAAATGCGGATGATATTTTAACCGAAATAAAAATACCGAAACTTCCTTCGGGTGCAAAGAGTGCGTTTATAAAATTAGGCAGACGGAATGCACTTTCGATATCGCGATTGAGCGTGGCGGCTGTTCTTGTTCAGGACAAATCAGGAATTATTACAGAAGCGCGCATCGTTCCCGGTGCTGCTTTACCGACCTGGATGCGAGTTACAGAAGCTGAGAGAATGCTTATCGGCGAGAAACCCACAGAAAAACTATTTGAAGCCGCAGGGAAAAAAGTTTCCGAAGTAATGATTTCGTTTACAGGCAGAAGATGGTCAACGGAATATAAAGAACCTGTGATTGGTGTGCTGGTAAGAAGGGCGCTTGAAAAATGTATAATATTACTTAATGAGGTAAGAAAAAATGAGTGTTAAAAATAAATCAAATATGCACAAGGAGGAGGACAATATTGGCATTACATTGCTAAAGCATCGTCGTCTATTAAAAAAATACACAGTACTCAGAATTGGATTGTTTGGTTCACAAGCGAAAGGAAATCAAAAAACACGGAGTGATATAGATTTTATCGTTGAATTTACAAAACCATCATTTGACAATTTTATGGATTTGCTTTATTCCCTCGAAACTATCTTCGGTAAAAAAGTTGATCTAATCACAAAAGGGAATATCAGTCCATACATCATACCCCATATCGAAAAGGAAATTAAGTGGTATGAAGTCTGACATAACATTTTTGAAGCATATTTTAGATGAAATAAATTTTTTACTGAAAGAAACTAAAGGTCAATCGTTCGATCAATTCATACACGATGAACTCACCAAGCGAGCATATTCTCGCAGCTTAGAAATTATCGGTGAGGCTGTGAAAAATATTTCACCTTCCTTAAAGAAAAAACACAAAGAAATCGAATGGAAAAAAATGGCAGGACTGAGAGATAAAATTATTCACCATTATTTTGGAGTAAATTATGATATCCTTTGGGATACGATAAAGAATAAATTACCTGGATTGAAAACCTCAATTGGGATAATTTTAAAGATGCAGAAAGATTAACAGAGCCATGAAAAAATTTATTATCAAGACGGTTATCAATAATCGTAAATACGAGCTTTCCGTTTCCCCCAACCAAACCCTGCTCGACTTGCTGCGAGAAGAATTAGGTTTAACCGGTACAAAACGCGGATGTGAAGTCGGCGAATGCGGCGCTTGTACCGTTCTTATTAATGGTGAGGCAGTCAATTCCTGTCTTGTCCTCGCTCCACAAATAGATGGGAAAGAAGTTTTAACGGTCGAAGGATTGGCTGAGGATGGTGAACTCCATCCTTTACAAAAATCATTTATGAAGCACGATGCTGTTCATTGCGGATACTGCACTCCGGGGATGATAATGAGCGCCAAACAATTAGTTGAAGAAAATCCACAACCCACAGAAGAAGAAATACGAACTGCAATATCCGGGAATTTATGTCGCTGCACCGGTTACGTCCAAATCGTAGATGCAATTAGCGAAGTACAAAAATAAATAACTATCAACTGATGTTCACGTCGTGATATTTTTTCACACTGAGTTATCAAATTTTAATAATTTATCAATAGGATAAGTCATGAGTAAAATTAATAAATCAAACTATGTAACCGAATTTCTCACCGATGCACAACTTCGCGCCGAGATCGAGAAATGTGAATACTGTGAAGAGAAACCTTGTAAAGAAGCGTGCCCTGTAGATTGTTCACCTGCGGATTTTATAATGGCTGTGAAAATAGGTAGCCGTGCTGATTACCGGCGATCTGCAGCCCTCATCATGGGTAGTAATCCTCTCGGCGGTGTTTGCGGTGCAGTCTGTCCTGACACTCATTGTATGAAAGCATGTGTCCATCGTAAGTTTGATTCATCCGTAAACATACCGGCGGTTCAAGCAACGATTATCGAAAAAGCAAAACAACAAGAGGTAATGCCTGAGTTTGAAAAATTTCCTCTTAATGGAAAGAAAATTGCAATTCTCGGTGCAGGTCCGGCTGGAATCGGTGCGGCAGCCGTCCTTGCTCAGAAGGGATATACTATCGATATATTTGATAAGTCGAAGACACCGGGCGGGATGTGTAACTTGATTCCGGATTCAAGATTATCACCAAAAGTTTTGAAGACCGACATAGATTTCTTTTTAACTTTAGGAAAGATTTCTTTCAAGGATATTAAAAAATTACCCGCAGGTATGAAAGGGTATGATGCTGTTCTCAATGCAACAGGTTTAGATGAAATATTTATTCCTCCGATAATTGGCAATGAATCAGCAATCGACTGGATGAAATATCTCGGTAACGCTAACCGATATTCGGTGAAGGGAAAACGTGTTGCAATAATTGGCGGTGGAGCGGTTGCACTTGATTGTGCAGAAGAAGCTCTCGCATATGGCGCTTCAAACGTCGAGATGTTTGCACTCGAAACCTGGTCGGAGATGCCGCTGACTGCAAAAGAACGACAAGCAATACGGGAGTTGGGTATTGCTATAACAGGAAGAGTGAGAGTTGCAGAAATTTTAAAAAAAGGTAAACTCGTTACCGGATTAAAAACTATTAAAGTCGTTCTACCGCGAGGTAAGAAGTTCCATCCGAAAAACATAAATGATTTGAAGGGAACAGAACAAGTTCTTCCGAACGTGAATTTTGTAATTATTGCGACCGGAGCGCGTTCATCTAATAAAAAAACAAATGATGCTCGCATGTTTTATACAGGCGACATGGTAACCGGTCCGACGACAGTTGTTGAAGCAGTAGCAGCGGGGAAAAATTCAGCGATGGAAATTGATGCGCTTATTTCCGGAAGCCGCTATAAACCGGATGTTACTAAAATCGATGGAAAAACAAAGAGCCGTGTCATTATGCCGGGGCGTGTTATGCTGCCTGTCCCGATAAAAGCTGAATTCTTTGGACGTGAAATTATATCACCGTTTTTACTCTCTGCGGCGCCACCATCCGACGGTTACGCACAAATGAAGAAAGCTTACGAAGCCGGCTGGGCTGGCGGCGTGATGAAAACCGCATTCGATAACATTCCGATTCATATTCCTTCGGAGTACATGTTTGCTTTCTCGAAATCGACTTATGCCAATTGCGACAATGTTTCGGGACATCAACTTGAACGTGTTTGCCGCGAAGTGAAGAAGTTGGTCAAGGAATTTCCTGACCGTTTGACAATCGCTTCAACAGGCGGTCCGGTAACGGGGAACGACGAACTTGATAGCGCAGTCTGGCAATCTAACACTAAAAAGTTAGAGACAGCAGGTGCTATGGGAATCGAATACAGTCTTTCTTGTCCGCAAGGCGGAGATGGCACTAAAGGCGACATCGTATCTCAGGATGCTGAGTTGACTGCAAAGATAATAGATTGGATAATGGAAACCGGTGATGCTGATGTTCCGAAGCTGTTCAAATTAACAGCGGCTGTTACTTCGATTTATCCTATAATAACTGCCATCAAAGAAGTTTTTTCTAAATATCCTCATAAAAAAGCAGGTGTTACACTTGCGAATACTTTCCCGACGCTTGCATTCAGACAAGGTGATAAAAAATCATGGGAAGAAGGTGTTGTTGTCGGTATGAGCGGTGAAGGTGTTATTCCAATCTCAAACCTGACACTTGCTAACGTCTCACGATTGGGTGTAACTGTTTCCGGGAATGGTGGTCCGATGGACTACAAATCGGCTGCGAACTTTTTAGCGCTCGGAGCGAGAACAGTACAATTTTGTACTATCGTAATGAAATATGGTTACGGTATTGTAGATGAACTCCACTCCGGTTTAAGTTATCTTATGCAGGATAGGGGAATAAAATCAGTCAATGAACTCATTAATCGTGCACTGCCTAATCCCGTTACAGGTTTCATGGAATTAACCCCGGTTAAAAAAATCTCTGCTGTAAATGCTGAGTTATGTGAACATTGCGGTAACTGTACGCGATGTCCTTACTTCGCTATCGAACTCGATTCGAAGAAAATACCTGTAACCGATCCTACACTTTGTATCGGTTGCTCAATCTGCGTCCAAAAGTGCTTCTCAGGTGCGTTGTATATGCGTAAACGGACGAAGCATGAACTTGAAATATTAAACGAGGCTTAATATGACACTACTAATTAAAAATGGAATAATAATTACTCTCGGTGAAAAAAACCGAGTAATCTATGATCATGCAGTATTATGTAAGGATGGATTAATTAAATCAATCGCTCCTGTAAAATCTTTTACCGGCTCTTATGACAAAGTTATTGATGCGGCGGGCAAGGTTGTAATGCCGGGTTTCATTAATGCTCATATGCACTTTTATTCTACGATGGTGCGTGGTTACGGCAAAGCAGCTCCATCAAAGGATTTTAACGAGGTTCTCCATAATCTTTGGTGGCGGTTAGATAAACAATTAATTTTAGATGATTGCTATTACAGCACATTGATACCGGCAATAGATGCCGTCAGACACGGTACTACAACACTGATTGATCATCACGCCAGTCCATTTGCAGTCCTCGGGTCATTAGGAAGAATTGCTGACGCAGTAAAAGAAGTTGGACTCCGCGCATCTTTATGTTATGAGGTGTCGGATCGCGATGGACAAAAGATTGCTGATGAAGGAATCAAGGAAAACACCGATTTCATAGTTCGTTGTAATAATGATGAACAGAACCAGTTTAAAGCCTTGTTCGGACTTCATGCATCGTTTACTGTCGGAGACGCGACTCTTGAGAAAGCGGCTTCTCTTGGAAAAGAATTGGGAGTTGGTTTTCACGTCCATACGGCAGAAGCAAATTCAGACCAGATACAATGTGAATCGCAGCATAAGATGCGTGTTGTTGAAAGATTTAAAAAGTTCGGAATTCTTGGATCTAAGACAATCGCAGCTCATTGTGTTCATGTAAACGAAAATGAGATGGAGATTTTAGCTGAAACGGGTACGGCGGTAGTCCATAACCCGCAGTCAAACATGAACAACGCTGTCGGTGTTGCAGATATTATTAAGATGAATGAAAAATGCGTTATGGTCGGACTCGGAACAGATGCGATGACAGTTAATATGCTTGAGGAAGTCCGCTCAGCACTTTGGGCGCAACATTTGTCGCAAAAAAATCCAAGCGTCGGTTTTATGGAATCTTTATCTACACTTCTTGTCAACAATGCGCGAATTGCCAACCGGTACTGGAAGCCGTTTGTCGGTGAGTTGAAGGAAGGATACGCGGCTGATATCGTGCTCATAGACTACTATCCGCCGACATTGTTCGATGAGACAACGTTTCTTGGACATCTGGCTTTCGGCATCTCGCAATCTACTGTTGACACGACTATTGTTTCTGGAAAAATACTAATGGAGAACCGTCAATTGAAAATAGATATAGACGAAGAACGAATTAATTCACGATCGCGCGAATGTGCGGCGAAGCTGTGGGAAAGAATGTAGAATTCAGATGAAATCGAATTAATAATGCAAGATAAAAGGAAATTAGCGAATAATCTGGTGAGAATTGAACCCTTAATTCTAATGATTAGAAATGAAAGAGTTCTACTCGATAACGATCTTGCTAAAATATATGGTGTTACGACGACTCGCCTCAATCAACAAGTCCGTCGCAACATAGAACGGTTTCCAGAAGATTTCATGTTTCAATTATCTGAAACCGAGTTCAAACGTTTGATGTTGCAATTTGCAACATCAAAGAAGGGGCGTGGCGGTAGACGAAAACTTCCATTTGTTTTTACTGAGCACGGTGCAATTATGGCAGCGAATATTCTTAACAGTCAAAGAGCTGTACAGATGAGCGTTTTTGTTGTTCGGGCTTTTGTGAAAATGCGTCAGGTACTATCAGCCAATAATGTTCTTATGGAAAAGTTAACCGAACTGGAGAAAAAACTTACAAGTCGATTAGATGTTCATGAAAGAGCGATTGTTCATATTTTAGAAGAGATCAAAAAGCTGATGCAGCCTGCTCTATTGCCAGAACCAAAACGCAGACCGATTGGATTTATTACACAGGAATATAAGAATGGAAAGTAAATTCTAAAATATTAAAGTATGGCTTTAAAGAAAAAATCCCTATTGAGAAAAAGTCCAATTGTGCAACAAGCTGCTGCACAATTATTAGTTCTACCGATTAGCTATGATAAATTTTTGGCGGAATTGAAAAATCAGATCCGTGAAGCTCAAGTAAAAGCGTCGCTTAGTGTTAATCGCGAATTAGTAATACTGTATTGGAACATCGGAAAACAAATACTCGCGCGCCAGAAAATCGAGCGTTGGGGAACAAAAATCATCGACCGTTTATCGTCCGATCTTAGCAAGGCATTCCCAGAAATACATGGATTTTCTTCTACTAACCTCAAATATATGCGTCGATTTGCCGAAACTTATCCAAATCTTCCATTTGGTCAACAGCTTGTTGACCAAATACCATGGGGACACAATATAATCCTTTTAGAAAAACTAAATATTGATACCGAGCGTTTCTGGTATGCTGCACAAGCTATTCAAAACGGCTGGAGTCGCAATGTTCTTGTTCACCAGATTGAAAGTGGTCTTTATAATCGACAAGGGAAAGCAGTTACAAATTTTTCCAAAACATTACCAGCCACACAATCCGATCTTGCTCAACAACTATTAAAGGATCCATACACATTTGACTTTCTCAGCATAACTGAAAAAGCGAGCGAGCGTGATCTCGAAAAATCTCTTGTCGAACATCTTAAAGAATTTTTACTTGAACTTGGAGTAGGATTTGCATTTGTCGGACAGCAGTATCACATGGAAATCGGCGGAAAAGATTATTACATTGATCTACTATTTTACCATACCCGCCTTCATTGTTATGTCGTGATAGACCTAAAGGTTTCAGAGTTCCAGCCGGAGTTTGCGGGAAAGATGAACTTCTATCTTTCAGCTATCGATGATATACTTTGCCAGTCGGGCGATCAACCAAGCATCGGGATCATTCTATGTAAATCGAGAAATAAAATGATTGTTGAATATGCCTTACGAAATACGAACAAGCCAATTGGCGTTGCAGCATATCGAATGACAACATCGCTGCCGAAAAATCTAAGAGGAAGTCTCCCAACTATCGAAGAGCTTAAAACTGAACTTACCAAGACTTCTCCAAAGAATAAAAAAGTAACTAAACGAAACAGGATAAATAAATGTCAAAGATAATCAAAAAAATTAATTCTGATGTAGTTAACAAAACAGCCCGGCGTTGTAAAGAACGCGGAATTGTTATTCCAACATTTAAACAAATGAGAAATCCCGAAACGATTCCTGATAAGATAAAATCGAAACTTCCAGAAGTCGGTTTGTGGGATGTCAATCCGCTCAATCTCTTTCGCATCACGTGGAAAAACGATATTAAAACCGGTTTGTACGGTGATGTAAACTATCTGGAAATTCCGCAGGCTATAACCGGAGTTAAGGCGCGCATAATCGGACTTGTTGGAAAATATTTTCCAACAGGCGCCCATAAAGTTGGTGCTGCGTTTGGATGTCTCGTACCGCGGCTTGTGAGCGGTGAGTTCAACCCGGAAAAACATAAAGCTGTTTGGCCCTCGACGGGCAATTACTGTCGGGGTGGAGCGTTCAACTCGGTATTGTTAGATTGCACACCTATCGCAATTTTACCTGAAGAAATGTCAAAGGAGCGTTTTGACTGGCTAAAGGAAATCGGCGCAGAAGTCATTGCTACTCACGGTTGCGAATCAAACGTGAAAGAAATTTACGACAAATGTTGGGAGTTAAAGAAGGACCCGAATAATATAATCTTCAATCAGTTTGAAGAATTCGGAAATCCTATCTGGCACTACAACGTTACTGGTCCAGCATTGGAAGAAGTTTTTAATTTGATAAAAGGAACTAAAGGCAATGCAGCCGCTTTTATATCGGCAACCGGTTCGGCTGGAACAATTGCATCCGGTGATTACCTGAAAAAACTTTTTCCGCATCTGAAAGTTGTCGCTAACGAAGCGCTTCAGTGTCCCACACTTTTCATGAATGGCTTCGGCGGGCACCGAATTGAAGGAATCGGTGATAAACACGTACCGTGGGTTCATAATGTCCGCAACACCGATGCCGTAGCCGCTGTTGATGATGAAGATTGTATGAGAGTGTTGAGGTTATTCAATGAGAAAGAGGGTAAAAAATATCTAACCGATCTGGGTGTATCTCAAAGCGATGTTGAAAAACTTTCACTAATGGGAATTTCAAGCATAGCTAACATGCTGGCTGGAATTAAAACAGCAAAATATTTTGAGCTTAATGAGAACGATGTGATATTTACGATTTTCACTGATTCAGCCGAGATGTACGGATCACGACTTGTCGAATTAAAAAATGAAAAAGGAAACTACTCGGAGAAAGAAGCTGTAAAAGATTTTGAAGGACCTTTGGCACATCAGAGTATTGACTACTTCAAAGAGTTGACCTACTATGAGCGAAAAGCTATCCATAATTTAAAATACTACACATGGGTCGAACAGCAGGGTAAAACTTATGAAGAAATTAATGCGCAATGGGATCCAGAATATTGGAGAAGCTTATTTGAAGAAGAGGTTTCTAACTTTGATAAATTAATTGAAGAATTCAATAAAGAAGTCGGCTTACTCTATTAGGGGAAAATGAAATATTTTATCTTATGTAAAAATAGATTATGTAAAATTACATAATGAATAACCATAAACTAAAATCAAAAATAATTTAAATATGGAACTCAATTATCAACTAATATACGCCCAAGCAAAAAAGAATGAAAAAGAAGTAGCACAATTCCTTCGCGACATTATCGCAATTAAATCTGTAAGCAGTCAGGAAGGAAAAGTTGTTGAACGGATTAAACAAGAGATGGAAAAAATCGGTTACGATGAAATTATAATAGATGGAATGGGAAATATTCTTGGCAGAATCGGAAACGGTAAGCATATCATCGCAATGGATGCACACATCGATACTGTAGATGTTGGTAATCCTGAAAATTGGACTGTCGACCCATTCATCGGTGCAATGAAAGGCGGCATTATTTACGGTCGCGGTGCTTGCGATATGAAAGGTGCTATGGCATCTCTCGTTTACGGCGGGAAAATTATCAAGGATTTGGGATTGCAAGATGACTTTACACTTTACATTGTAGGCAGTGTTCAGGAAGAAGATTGCGACGGACTCTGCTGGCAATATATTATCAACGAATTAAAATTAAGACCTGAAGTTGTCGTAATTGCTGAACCGACTAACCTCGGTGTTTATCGTGGTCAACGCGGTCGGATGGAGATTGAAGTTCGAGTGAAAGGAATCTCTTGCCACGGCTCTGCACCGGAGCGTGGCGATAATGCTGTTTACAAAATGGCTCCAATTGTTTTAGATATTGAAAAACTGAATGAAAGATTGTCCGGTGAACCGTTCCTCGGAAAAGGAACTGTAACGATTTCAGAAATTCGTTCCACGACACCCTCGCTTTGCGCTGTTGCCGACTCTGCTACAATTCATCTTGATAGACGACTTGCAGCAACTGAAACGTGGGAATCAGCAGTAAAAGAAATTCAAGAATTAGAAAGTGTTAAAAAGGTAAATGCTGAAGTCGTTGTGCTCGATTATACTGTTCCAAGCTGGAAAGGTTTAACTTATCCCACAAAAAAATATTATCCAACCTGGCTTTTGCCTGAAGACCATCAGGTTTTAAATGCGGGTGTTAGTACATACAAAAAATTATTTAACGAACAGCCGGTTGTTAACAGATGGGTTTTCAGCACGAACGGTGTTGCAATTATGGGAATGCACGGAATTCCGTGTGTTGGCGTCGGACCCGGAAACGAAATTTATGCACACATGGCAACCGAGCAAATTCCGGTTGATCATCTTGTAAAAGCGGCGGCGTGGTATGCGGCATTTCCTTTTGAGTATCTAAAGCTAACCAAATAGTTTTAAACCGTTAAAACGGTTTTCATATATAGTTTTTTTACATAACCCACGACTTAAGTCGTGGGTTAATACCATAAAAATAATTCGGTAACTGTTTTAACAGTTTTTAAGAATAATAATAAAACACAAATAAATTAACTAAGGAAAACATATGCCAACAAAACTACCAAAACTTCCGAATACAGTCCGCGGAAAGGATTACATCGAAACAAAGGACTGGTCAGTAAAGGAAATTGAGCTTGCACTAAAAGTTGCAGCAGATTTAAAGAAACGTTTTAGAAAAGGACAGCCACATCGCTATCTACCAGACAAGACAAACTTCTTGTTTTTCTTCGACAAATCTACCCGAACACGCAATTCATTTGAGGCAGGGTTAACACAGCTTGGAGGTCACGCTCACTTTATATCTGCCGAAACTTCACAAGTTGCACACGGTGAATCGCCGAAAGATATGGGAATAATTCTATCGAGTTACGGTCATGCAATCGCAATCCGCCACGACTTAGTTCCGGGCGAAGGCAACAAGTATATGCGTGAAGTTGCTGAGCATGCCGATGTGCCGGTTATGAATATGCAATGCGATATCGACCATCCGTTCCAAGCGCTTGCCGACTTGATGACAATACGAGAAGAGTTCGGAAAGAACTTACGCGGTAAAAAAATTGCCGTATCGTGGGCTTACGCACCGAGTTATGCAAAGCCAATGTCCGTACCGCAAGGTCTGATAACTTTGATGCCGCGCTTCGGACTTGATGTAGTACTTGCTCATCCGCCGGAATATAAACTGATGGATAGCGAAGTCGAATACGCAAAGAAAGCTGCAAAAGAAAACGGAACAAAGTTCGAAATTGTAGATAACATGGACGAAGCCTTTGAAGGCGCTCATATCGTTTATCCAAAATCGTGGGGGATTGAATCTCTTTTCCACACACCCGAAAAAGCTTTAGAGATTTCGAAGAAATATAAAAATTGGATTTGCGATGAACAGAAAATGAAGTTGACTGCAAAGAATTCTATCTATATGCACTGCTTACCCGCAGATCGCGGATACGAAGTTACCGATGCTGTTATAGATGGACCGCACTCACGTGTATTTCCCGAAGCGGAAAATCGTTTGCATACATGTAAAGCGGTTATGGCGTTGACGATGTAGGAAAGTCATTTGTTGATGGTTAATAGTTAATAGTCAATTAGTCATAAACCGATGGCTATTGAGTTGGGAGTATCAAAATTATCAGATAGTGGAAACAAAATTCTGCTATCTGATTTTTTATTTGTGAAGATACTTTTAATTTATTAAATTTAATTGAAAAGAAATTTAATAGGAAAAGCAATGTTAACTAAAACCAAAAAAGAAATTCGGATTGACCGGGGTGAATGGGAAAAATTAAGAAGTAATCCAACTTTGAATGAATTAATTGAATTTATTGAAGACAGAGAAGAATTAAAGAAAGCAAAGCTGGTAAAAGGTAAGGGCATAAATCTTAAAGATTACTTGAAAAAACGTGGCATACCAAACATCGAAAAGATGTTTATCACTAATCCAGATTGATTATGTCAATTTATGCAGTCATACTCGCTGCCGGTGAATCCAGTCGCATGGGCTCGCCCAAGGCACTTCTTCAAATTCATGGGAAGACTTTTCTTGAACATCTTGTGGCAACATTGCGGAATGCTGGGTTACATGAAATTAGTGTCGTATTAGGACATGATTCTGATAAAATCATAACTCAACTTCCAGATTTGAATGTTAGTTTCATAATTAATGAGAATTATCAAAAAGGACAACTCTCTTCGATACAAGCAGCTATCAGAAGTGTCCCCAAAGATTGCGATGCGATTATGATTTGTCCGATTGATAGACCTTTAATCTCAACTGAATTGATAAAAAAACTGATTGAAGCATACATGAAAACAAAGCCACCAATCGTTATACCGATATTCGATGCAAAGAGAGGCCACCCGATAATATTTTCATCTTCTTTATTCTTTGAATTAATGCGCGCGCCACACGATGTTGGTGCCCGTGCTGTAGTATGGGCGCATCATAACGAAGTTGTAGAAATTCAGACTGAGGAAGAAGGCATTTTGTTAAACATTGATAACCCTGAGTTATATGAAAAATATATTCGAAAAAATATGTAATTACCTTGAGTTAAACCAACAAGGCATGCTTGCCACAATTGTGTGGACATCAGGCTCAACTCCCGCCCCCGCACAATCGAAAATGCTGCTCGGCATAGATGGAAACCGGATTGCCGGGACAATCGGTGGGGGATGTGTCGAAGATGCTGTTATGCGAAGAGGGGCTGCAATTCAGGATAAAAAATATACTGTAATTTTGGATTTCGAGTTGAATGACGACGATGCAGAAACCGGTTTAATATGCGGCGGAACTCTGAAAGTATTAATCGAACCGATAAACATTTCGCACCAACTGCTGTTCCAAAAACTTGCTGAAAGATGCGACGCCGGACTTGAAACCATACTCGTAACCAAAATTGGCAAAGATAATAATTCGGAAAAATCGATTCTTGATAAAAATAGCCAATTGCTGGCAGGCGAATTACGTGAAATTAAATCGTTCCCTAAAAATGTATTAGAAAAATTTACTCCGGTGATGCAAAATTTTGAGGATGATTTATACATCTATGAGCCAATCGAGGGAAAATCGCCGCTTTATATTTTCGGAGGCGGGCATGTCGGGAAAGCAGTTTCAAGATTTGCTGCCCAGTGCGGATTCAGCGTTACTATAGTTGACGACCGTGTTGAATACACAGACCGTGATAAATTTCCGGAGGTTGACAAAACGATATGCTTACCTTTCAGAAATATTTCTGAACATCTTAAAATCGAAGAAACAGCTTTTGTAATTATAGTAACTCGCGGGCACAGCTACGATGAATTAGTGCTCGAGCAGGTGTTAAAGTTCAAGCCAAAATATATCGGAATGATTGGAAGTAAAAGGAAGGTTTTAGTTTCCTATAAAAATCTTTTAGCGAAGGGAGTAGAGGAGGCGAAACTGAAAAATATATTTGCACCGGTCGGTTTAGACATTGGTGCAATTTCGGTGGAGGAGATTGCGGTGAGTATTGTTGCCGAAATGGTTAGTGTGAGAAGAAAAAATATTACTCATAGTGTGAGCCACAAAAAAATCTCATATTAAAACAAGAATAATAAAGCAACACCGGCTACTGCTACAAAAGCTCCCACAACAGCCCGCTTAGTTATTGTCTCTTTATAAAAATATTTTACTAACGGCAGCATTAGTATCGGAACGATCGCCATAATCGTTGCTGCAATACCGACTTTCGTATGCGAAATTGCGATTAAGCTAAATGTTATACCGAAGTAAGGGCCCATCAGTGCACCTAACATCGTAAATTTAAAAGCTTGTTTGTCGGCTGAGAATGTTTTGAAAGGATTTTTTAATCGTCCCGAAATTAAAGCTATCGGAAATAAAGTGATTAAACCGGCAGCGATTCGTATAAAAGTTGCAGCAAAACCGTTAATATCACCTTCGTTAAAAGCCATTTTTGCAAAGACTAACCCGCTCCCTTGGCCGACTGCACCTAAAAATGCCATCAATAAACCGATGTTAAAAAATGTCCGCCTGAGCGAAACATTTTCCTTTTTTTCGAGAACCACAATCGCGATACCTGCGATTGTTATGAGTATTCCCATTATATCCTGAATTGACAGAACCTCGCCTAAAAAAATAAATGCCAACAAAGCACTCACTGCCGGAGCAAACGACATTATCAACGAAGTAACTCGTGCACCGAGTTGTTGATATGCTTTGAAGAGAAATGTATCGCCGAAAGTTAAACCAATAATTCCGCTAACTACTAAACAAGTATATTGTGTTGATGAAAGTTGTAAACTGATTTGAGCAATTAGAATTGTGATTAGTAGAAGGAATGCCGCAATGATCAAACGTGCAACATTGACTAATACCGACCCGGCTCTTTTTGTTGCTTCCGCGAACGAAATTGACGAACCCGACCAGAAGAATGCTGTGATTAATGCAGATATTTCACCGATAATAGACATCAAATCCAAATAAGTTTCATACGAATATTTTTCCCGGATTTAAAATATTATTCGGATCGAATAATTGTTTAATCTTTCGCATTAATTGTATTTCGATTTCAGAAAGAGCAATCGGTAAATACGATTTTTGTGAGTAACCAATACCGTGTTCGCCTGAGATTGTTCCTCCTAATGATACGGTGAGTTGGAAAATTTCTCGTATGGCTTTATCAATATTCTCATCCCAGGTTTTATCATCCAGTTTATCCTTTAAAATATTCACGTGAACATTTCCATCGCCTGCGTGCCCGTAACAAATGGATGTAATTCCATATCTGTTACAAATCTCTTTCACACCTTTTACAAGCTGGGGTAAGTGTGCACGTGGAACAACCGTATCTTCCTCTTTGTAAGCTGAAATTGATTTTACTGCTTCACCTATACTTCTACGTAAATCCCAAACATCATTCACTTTTTGTCTGTCTTCCGCAAGTAAAATATCGAGTGAATTGTGCTGCTCAACTACTCCGGCAATTGTTTCAATTTCTTTATTCAAAATCTCTTCATAGTTTCCATCAACTTCAATCAGAAGATGTGCTTCTGCATTGCTGTTCGGAAATTTTTTATCTTTTTTTTCCTCAACGGCTTTTATTGCCGACTTTTCCATAAACTCGATTGCAGCGGGAGTAATTCCTTTCTGAAAAATGCTTGCAACTGCCGAAACGGAATCTTCGATCGAGTTGAAAGCTACTAACATAACTTTTCGAAGTTTTGGAAGTGGAATTAAACGAACTATGATTTTTGTAATCACTGCCAAAGTTCCTTCGCTGCCAATAATAAGTTGGGTTAGGTTGTAGCCGCTTACATTTTTCAGAGTTCGTGAGCCGGTGCTTATTATCTCGCCGGTCGGCAAAACTGCTTCAATACTCAACACATAATCTTTTGTAACTCCATATTTTACAGCGTGTGGACCTCCGGAGTTTTCAGCCAAATTGCCGCCTAACATACAACTCCCTCGCGATGCCGGATCGGGTGGATAAAACAAACCACGATTTTCCAATTCTTCCTGGAATGTTTGTGTTATTACCCCCGGCTTGACCACAGCTTGAAAATTCTTCTCATCAATCTCAATTATCCGGTTAAACTTTTCCAGCGAAAGACATATCCCACCATAAATAGGTAACGCACCGCCTGAAAGCCCTGTGCCGCCCCCTCGCGGAGTTACAGGAATATTATTTTCGTTTGCCAATTTTAGAATTTTTGAAACCTGTTGTGTGTCAGTTGGTTTTACAACAACTTCGGGTGGAAATTTAAAATCTTCAGTTTCATCGCTGCCGTAAATGTTTCGTGTTTCTTCTTCAGTAAAAACATTTTCACTGCCAACAATCTCTTTTATCTTTTCTAAATCTGGGCGTTTAATTTTGTTATAATTAAATTCCATCATATAACCTCACAACAAAAATATATTATGTTGCTTACAGAGGTTTCTTGTTTCGTTGGTCCAGATGCTCGCTTGAACTTCGCCGATGTGTGCTTTTCTCAAAAAGAACATACATAATCTCGATTGTCCGATACCCCCGCCGATAGTCAGAGGTAATTCTCCTTTTAACAATCTTTGGTGGTAGTATAATTTTACTTTGGCTGTTTCTCCTTTAATGTGTAGTTGTTGTAATAAGGAATCTTTATTTACTCTTATACCCATCGAAGAAAGTTCGTACGCACGACCAAGCACAGGATTCCAAACAAGTATATCGCCGTTCAAACCTTTGTAACCATTTCGGGTTTCGGTTGACCAATCATCATAATCGGCTGCTCGACTGTCGTGCGGTGAACCGTTACTTAATTTCGCACCGATACCGATTACAAAAACCGCTCCCTTTTCTTTGCAAATTGCATGTTCGCGTTCCTGTGGCGAAAGCGATGGGTATTTACTTTCAAGTTCTTCACTGTGTATGAAGTGTATATTGGTCGGGAGGAAAGATTGTTCTATCTGTTCATATTTGTTGCAAACTCTATTCTCGGTTCGTTTAATTACTTTATAGATTTTGCGAACTATAAATTTTAAGAAATTTAAATTCCGTTCTTTGTCGTTAATTATTTTTTCCCAATCCCATTGGTCAACATAGATTGAATGTAAATTATCGGGAATTTCATGCGGGCGTAGGGCATTCATATCGGTGTAAAGTCCTTCGCCATATTTGAAACTATAATCGGCAAGAGCATTACGTTTCCACTTCGCCAGTGATTGAACAATTTCAGCCGTCTCGTTCATTGACTTAACATTAAAACTAACCGGTGTTTCAGTGCCTGTTAAGTTATCGTTGAGTCCGGTATTACTTAATACAATAATGGGCGCAGAGATTCTTTTTAGATTTAATTCTTTAGCTAAATTAATTTGAAAATAATCCTTGATAAATTTTATTGCTTCTTCCGTAGTGCGTAAATTTAAAGAAGGTTTGTATCCTTTTGGAAGTGTTAGCTTTCCGTTTGAGGTAATGATTTGTTTGTGCATAGGGTTGTGATTACATCCTTTTTTTATAGTCTTCATAAATGGGCATTGCTCTTTCATACTCGTTCGACATCAAAGGCGACGAAATTATGAAATCGGCTGTTGCGCGATTGCAGGCGACCGGTATATTCCAAACGACGGTTAGTCGCAGGAGGGCTTTTATATCAGGGTCGTGCGAGAGTGATTCGAGCGGGTCCCAAAAGAAAATCAAGAAATCGATTTCACCTTCAACTATCTTCGCCCCGATTTGCTGGTCGCCGCCGAGCGGACCGCTTTCTAATTTTACAATTTCTAAATTGAGTTCTTTTTCTAATAATCGCCCGGTTGTTCCTGTTGCAAATAATTTATGTTCCGCGAGTAGTCCTCTGTTAAATCGCGCCCATTCTATCAAATCATTTTTTTTGTTGTCGTGTGCAACAAGGGCTATCTTCTTATGTGATTTTAATATACGTGTTTCCATTTTTGATTTAATATATGTATTTAATAATTGTCTTTCAAATATTTGCCTTTCGGGTATATTTTCCATAAATTTACACAGAAAAATTTGGGTGGTTAGCTCAGCTGGTTAGAGCGCACGGTTCACATCCGTGAGGTCGTAGGTTCAAATCCTATACTACCCACTAACCTTTAAACCTATTCAGTGAGATAGGAAAGGAAAGTATGAAAAAATCAAATAACAAAATTCTGAACACGCCTCAGTTCCGATTGCGGAGCTTGAGGCATTTTATTTTTAAGAGGATATGAAAACAAAACCAAAACTAATTGATGAACTCGGAATGCACCGCACACTAACCCGCTTGGCGCACGAAATAATTGAGCACAACAAAGGAATCGAATCGATTGCTCTGGTGGGAATTAAAACTCGTGGCGAGTTTATTGCCAAACGTTTAGCTGAACGTATAACGAGTATCGAAAAAAAAGAATTGCTTATCGGTATGTTAGATATAACGTTGTACCGGGACGACTTGCGCGCAAAACTCAAGCAGCCAATTTTGAAGGGGACTGATATTGCGTTCGATGTTACTGATAAAAATATTGTATTAGTTGATGATGTTCTTTTTACAGGCAGGACAATTCGTGCCGCACTGGATCAATTGATGGATTTGGGACGACCGAAAACAATTCAGCTTGCGGTTTTGATAGACCGAGGACATAGAGAATTACCGATAAGAGCCGACTTCGTTGGAAAGAACGTGCCCACATCTGATAACCAGGAAATTCAAGTGCGGTTGAAAGAAGTTGATGGTGAAGATAGTGTTTTATTAATCGAGAAGGTTTGATTATTCGTAATTAAAAAAATAGGAACAACAATGCCTTTACAAAGCAGACATTTACTTGGACTCGAAGGAGTTTCGAGAGACGACATACAATTGGTATTAGATACCGCAACGAACTTTCGTGAAGTGTTAGAGCGACCAATCAAGAAAGTTCCCACACTTCAGGGCAAAACAATAGTAAATTTATTTTTTGAAAGTTCGACACGCACACGAATTTCATTTGAGCTTGCCGAGCGGCGACTTTCGGCTGATGTTGTGAATTTCTCAGTCGCCGGAAGTAGTGTCGCAAAAGGTGAAACTCTGAAAGATACAGCCCGCAACATTGAAGCTATGAAAATTGATATGGTTGTTGTTCGCCATTCATCGCCCGGTGCAGCTCTCTTTTTAAGTCGTGTGATGAACGCAAACATCATAAATGCCGGCGACGGAACTCACGAACACCCAACTCAAGCATTGCTCGATATGTACACCATCCGCGAAAAGTTTGGAAAGTTGGAGGGTTTAAACGTTTGTATTGTGGGGGATATTTCGCATAGCCGCGTTGCTCTCTCAAATATTTACGGAATGCAAACAATGGGTGCCAATGTTTCGGTTTGCGGTCCGACCACTCTAATTCCGAAGGACATAAAAAAATTAGGTGTAAAAGTTTACCATAATATTGATGATGCTATTAGAGATGCGGATATCTTGAATGTACTGCGTATTCAGCTTGAAAGGCAGGACCGTTCGTTTCTTCCATCGACTCGTGAATATCATAATTATTTTGGGATTACAAAAGAAAGATTGTCGAAATCAAAAAAACCTATCACGATTATGCATCCCGGTCCAATAAATCGCGATGTTGAAATTTCTGCGGATGTTGCTGACGGGGAACAAAGCGTAATTTTACAGCAAGTGCTGAACGGCGTTGCGGTCAGGATGGCTGTGCTTTATTTACTCGGAACTGGAAACTAAATTTATAAGGAGCAAGAATGAAAATATTAGTTAAGAATGCCCGTATAATCGAACCATCTGAAAACATTGATCAGGTTGCCGACATTTTAATAGTTGATGGAATCATTGAAAAAATTGCACCAAAGATTGCAGCGAGTGGAAATGTTCAGGAGTATGTTTTGGATGGAAAAATTGTAGCACCCGGCTTTATTGATATGCACGTTCATTTACGTGAACCGGGTTATGAGCACAAGGAAACAATTGAAACAGGATTAGATGCTGCCGCAGCCGGAGGTTTTACAGCGGTTTGCTGTATGCCTAATACCAACCCGCCGATTGATGATGCTTCAGTGGTAAAATTCATTAGAGAAAAATCAGAAAAAACTTTGAACGGTTTAGTCGATGTTTACCCTGTTGCAGCGGCAACAAAACATCGTGAAGGGAAAGAACTATCGCCGATGATAGAACTTGTTGAAGCGGGTGCAGTTGCCTTTTCGGACGATGGTTCACCGATTGAAAATCCGGAAATAATGCGTCGTGCTTTAGAATATTCAAATATGCTCGGTAAAATTATAATCCAACATCCCGAAGACCGCTCACTCGCAAGGGGGGGCATGATGAACGAAGGACTTGTATCAACGTCTCTTGGTTTACCGCCGATACCTTCAATTGCCGAAGAAATTATGATAGACAGGGATATTCAAATTGCTAAGTATGTTGGCGCATCTTATCATGCCGCTCATATCAGCACTGCAGGATCGGTTGAAATAATCAGGCAGGCAAAAAAGAAAAATCTTCCGGTTACTTGCGAAGTTACACCTCATCATTTCACGCTTACTGATGAAGCTGTCCGAACTTTCGATACCAATACAAAAATGAATCCACCTCTGCGAACGAAAGCCGATGTTGATGCAATCAAAGAAGGATTGCGTGATGGAACTATCGATGTAATCGCATCCGACCACGCACCGCATTCGTTTGACGAAAAAGAAGTTGAATTCTTAGAAGCACCTTTCGGAATAGTAGGATTAGAAACAGCAGTTGGGTTAGCAATTACTGAATTAGTAATTCCCAAAATATTATCAATCAATCAGTTGATCGAAAAATTTTCTATCAATCCAAGAAAAATATTAAGCTTACCTTCTGTAAAAATTAAAGTCGGAGAAAAAACAAACTTTACAATTCTTGATATTCAAAAACAATGGAAGGTGGATGCACAGAAATTCAAATCAAAATCAAAAAACACACCTTTCGATGGGAGAACTTTGATTGGAAAATGTTTTGCTATCATAAACAATGGAAGAGTACATTTTTCGGATTGAAAAATTTACAGGTGTCTAAATTTTAATACATAAACCTATTTTTCAAGTTTCTTACAATGAAAATTTCATAAGTTTTCGAGAGTTTTCTGTGCTGGCACAGGATTTGGAAGTTCTGTTCACAGCACATTAATATGAAAGGATTCGAAAATGAAAAGACTAAAATTTTTAATCGCAGGAATTGCAGTAAGTTTATTAAGCGGCTGCTATATTGATGTTGAAGTTCCCGATACTGCGCCACCATCACCCCCATTGGGCTTGTATGCAGAAGCGAGAGATAATAAAGTGTATTTAGATTGGAATCATAGCCCCGAGCGCGACGTAGCAGGTTATAAAATTTGGGTAAGTTATTCTTATAGCGGACGGTATGAATTGATTGGGACAACTGGCGGAAATTATTTCAACGATAAAGATGCCCGCAACGGAACAACTTATTACTATGCAGTTTCAGCATACGATTATTCACATAATGAAAGCGAATTGAGCGATGCATTTGCATTTGCTACTCCACGTCCCGAAGGATTCGGCGTATCAATAAACAATTACCGGACTCAACCGGCAACAGCCGGCTATGACTTTTTGACTTATTCCATCGGTCAGTATAATGATAATTACACTGATATATTTTTCGAATATTACAACGGCGAATATTATATGAATGTTTGGAATGATACAGATATCAAAGATATGGGTACAACCAATTCGCTTTACGAAATTACAAAAGCTCCATCAAGCGGTTGGTCGCCAACTAAAGATGTAATACTGCGTGTCGGTAGAACTTATGTTGTATGGACTAACGACGACCATTATGCGAAGTTTCGAGTTGTATCTATTTCATCTACAAGAGCGGTTTTTGACTGGTCGTATCAGTTGCAAAAAGGGAATCCATACTTAAAGCGAAATGTTGTTGAAGCCCGGTTGGAATTAAAATTAGGACCAGGCGCCGAAGGAAGGAATTGACTTTTAAGCATTTATCCTTTATTTTTACACAGCAAAGATGAAACAAATTATACACATATCGCTCATACTGCTAACTCTAATCGCATTGAACCTCAAGGCACAGGAAGTTGGGCAGGAATTAAATCGTGAAATATTTAATGCCATTGAATCGGGTGTTGATGCAGGCGATATCGACAGGTTTGCAGGCTATTTCGCAAAACAGGTGTATGTAAGCATACGAGGCGGTGAGAGCAGTTATTTCAGCAGTAGTCAGGCATATTACATTATCAAGAATTTTCTAACAGCACGCAAGCCGCTCGGTTTCTCGTTTACTACTTACGGATTCGCTGACGAAATTCCTTTTGCAACCGGACGCGCATTATTCCGGATTAAAGGTAACCGCGAAAGTGTGCAGGTATATGCAGCTCTCTCTAAATCAAACGGTAAATGGGTGATTGATAAGATTAATTTTTATTAATTCCCGATGCCGAACTTAATTTCTAATTTTTATAAACAACTTGTTAAAAGACGATTTATTTATATCGTCTTTTTTATTTTGTTGATAATTGGCATATCTTTTTTAGTCGAATATTTTTTTGTCAAATCAATTGAGAGTAATTGGGGAACGATTTCAAAAGAAAAAACAACACTGCTAATTTCACAATCACAAAATCATTTTCAGAATTTTCAGAATGATGCAGCCTCAATAGCTGCCCGTATCGCTAAATATGAATCGGTTGTTAAAGCAGTTTCAGGAGGAGATGAACAAGCATTATTTCAATCGCTGAAAATATTTGAAGTTAATAGTGGAAGCGTCGAAGTTTATGATAGCGAATTATATCTATTGGGATGGTCGAAAAGTATCGGGTCGGATATAAAATTATATCGGACCTCACCAAAACCATTTTCCTACATCGAGCAAGGTTCGATTTTTTCGTGGCTGTTGGTCGTCCATCCGATATTGAAAAACGATTTACCAATAGGGTACGTTTTCGTTAAGAAACTTTTCGATGTAAATTATCCGTTAAGCAATCGTTTCATTAGTTCAGAAATTTTTGAGGAAGCGTTTACACAAAGTTTAGATTATCCTGTTAGTTTCGATTTTTCAAACAGATCAAAAGCGAGCGAAGAAAAAGGGGTAATATCAATTCCGTTTAAAGCAATTGATGGAAACATACTTGGCTATGGTTACCGGCAGGCATATACAAAAGGGGCAGTAATAGATGAGGTTAATCAAAATTTTGTTTTAGTGCGGGTGTTCTTGATTATTTTTTTATCACTTCTAATTTTATTTTATACTTTCAAAATTGTTCATACACGTGTAAGATTGTTCTACCGGGCGCTAATTGCCGCCGCAGTTTTATGGATTGTCAGGTTTCTCTGGCTTGCTATCGATTTTCCAACCGGTTTTTTCCCAATCAGCATATTCGATCCATCTTATTTTGCATCGGGCTTCGGATTTGGTATTGCAAAATCTATCGGAGAATTGCTGATTACTTCGATCATTCTAATCGCCAGCATTGTTTATATCGGATACGATGCTGTAAAATCAATTAATCGAAATAGCAACCTAAACTTAAACCGCGTAATCTGGTTTATTATCATAATTCTTTTTTCTATTACTTTTCTTTTCCTTTTACGGGGATATGCGGCTATTATTAACAGTGCGGTGTTTGATTCAAGTTTGAGTTACATTAATCCGGAGTTTCCCCCGTTCGAATTGTTGATAATGTATTTATGTTTGTTTTTGATTTCGGCATCTTTTGTTTTGCTTTCAACCTTGTTAATTCTTTATTCATATTGGAATAAAAATAATTATCTGGGTTGGCTGTTTGTGTTCGGGATATTTATAGCAGCGAGTTTTATTTATGGTGAACTCCATCCTAATCCACTAACATTTAACCTCGAAAGAAGTTTGATAATATCAGGTTTATTAATACTTGGGATTCTCTCACAAAAATTTATAATACAAAGTAAAGCGATTAACCAAAAAAATGCACTCGTGTTTGGCTTGAGCGCTGTTTTGCTGGCGGCATATTTTCTTTTCTCAGCAGTACAAATTGATATGCGTTCAAAGTTAAAATCGTATGCGAGCGAAGTTGCGCGTCCTGTAGATAACTGGATTGCGTTTATGATAGACGAGGCATTAAATCAAATCGCAACAAAAGAAACAGCAGATCGTTTAAAAACAAACGCTGATTTAAAAAATTATGCTTTCACCGAATGGGCAAAAACAATTTTAAGTCGCGAAGGTTACAATTGCCGGATTACAATTATTAATGGCGACGATCGTATCGTAAGTAATTTTCAAATTGGTTCGATGGAAACAACTGAGAAGAAACCAACCATTCCAGCTTCGCGATCAATTATGGTAAGGGAAGAAGAGGAGGGCTTTGTAAAACATTATGTTGGTTTTGCACCAATATATTTTGAAGATAAAACGCTTGCCGGAGGTGTTCGAATTGAAGTTACAGCCACGCGGGGTGAGTTATTTCGGAGCGATTCGTATGATATCATAAAAACCTACACGGGGTTCGACTTCAAACCATATTATAAAAATTTATATTATTCAGAATTTATTAATGACTGGCGAATATATACATCCAATCGTGAATTAGCGAGTGTTTACCGTTCGATTCCGTTATCGGATTCTTTGTTGAGAAACAAAAAAAGTTTTTTTGTTGAAGAAAAAGTTGACGGCAAAAATTTTGAAACTGTTTACGTAAAGTCAACTGACCAACCAAATAAATATATCGCATTAAGCGGAGAAAGGGGTGATGTTGTTCGAGATGTTTTGAATTTTCTAAGATTGTTGCTTTTCTTTTTAGTAGTATGTTGTAGTATTTATTTTATGTTGTGGATAGGAATAGTTGGTTATCGGAAGCGAAAACTCGAATTCAATTTCCGTACAAAATTGCTGATAGCTTTCATTGTAGTGTCGGTAATTCCAATTATAGTAATAAGTTACTACAATCGTGAATTTGCAACACAACGGGCAAACGAAACAAATCGCACTAATTTAGAAAAACAAACCGATGTGATCCTTTCTCATATTAAAAAATCTTTTACACTGAATTCCGATTATTTATCAAATGATGAACTGATTTCCGAAATTGCTGTCAGCACAGGAATAGATTTTAGTTTATACAGCAATAGTGAAATCATCGCGAGCAGTAAACCGGAGCTGCTTGATGCTGAACTTATTGATAGACGAATTTCACCGGATGCTTACTACAACATTAAAATATTAGGGCGGCAATTTTTTGTTGAATCGCAAGCGATAGGAACTTTTGAGTATTTAGTCGGTTACCAAGCTGTAATAAATAAACAAGATCAATTAGCAGGTATAATTGCAGTCCCTACACTTTATAATCAGGCGAGTATCGAGGAAGATTTACAAGAACGTAATGCGTATTTATTAGGAGTTTATACGATAGTACTGTTAATCGCTTTTTTACTTGGTATTTTTTTCGCGGGACAAATATCAAAACCAATTCGCCGGTTGACCGATGCAGCGATTCAGGTTGGTGAAGGTAATTTTGATTACAAAATACCATCCGCACGCAGCGACGAGCTTGGTAAGCTTGAGCAAACCTTCAATGAAATGATTGACGAAATCAGACAAAAACGAGAAGAGTTAATAAAATACGAAAAAGAATTAGCTTGGAAAGAAATGGCGAAACAAGTTGCTCACGAAATCAAAAATCCGCTGACACCGATAAAATTAGCAGTGCAACATCTTCAACAAGCGTTTAAAGATAAAGCTGATAACTTCGACGATATATTGAAGAAAGCGGTGTCGATGATTACTGAACAGGTCGAAACTCTTACAAGGATTGCCTCCGAGTTTTCGAACTTCGCTCGATTGCCTTCACGAAAATTAGAAAAGTGCGACATTAACAAAATCCTGAAAGAAGCAATCCACCTCTTCGAACAATACAATAATGTAAATTTCAAATTTAATAGTTCTGAACATGAGTTTAAAGTGGACGCAGACAAAGAAGAATTACGGCGTGCTTTTATTAACATCATCAGGAATTCGATTCAAGCGATGAATGAACAGGGGAGTGTATCGGTTTCTGTAGAGCAAGTCGATGAAAATGTTCAGATAAACATTCACGATACAGGGCAGGGAATATCAGACGAGATTAAGAACAAAATTTTTGAACCGAACTTTTCTACGAAAACCGATGGAATGGGATTGGGGTTAGCTATTGTGAAAAAGACGATTGACGATTTAGGTGGAGCGATTTCATTTACTACCAATAAAGATACAGGGACCACATTTATTATCACCTTACCGTTAGTAAAAGATAATGAGTGAAATAATAATAATCGCATCGGAAAAATTTTCCAAGTTCAATGAACTAAAGTTTGGATTCAGCACACGACTTGGTGGAATAAGTCCGGGACAATTCGGAATGAATTTGAGCTTCAACGTTGGAGATGAACGGTTGAACGTTTTGGAAAACCGTGAACGATTTTTTGGCGCCTTGAAAATCGGATTGGACGAGCTTGCGATACCTCGACAAGTTCAGGGCGGCGTGGTTCAAAGAGTATATACTCAAGGCGGCTACGATTCGTGCGATGGATTGATTACTGACTCGAAAGGCGTTTTTTTAACTATTAGCACCGCCGATTGTTTACCCGTGTTTTTGTTCGATCCTGTAACGAAATCAATAGGAGCTGTGCACGCAGGGTGGCGTGGAAGCGAGATGAATATTGTATCACGGGCAATTCGTATGATGCGAGAAGAATTTGGAACTTCTCCCGCAGACCTGATTTCTTATATTGCACCTGCTGCCGGCGTTTGTTGTTATGAGGTTGGAGAAGATGTAGCAAAAAGATTTTCGCACGAGTTTCTTGTTCGAAATCCAAAGCTGCATCTTAATTTGAAGGAACACGCCAAAACTCTGATGCTAAATGCAGGTGTTAGTAACGAGAATATTGAAGTTTCCGAATATTGCACGATATGCAACGCTAACTTATTCCACTCGCACCGCCGCGATAAAGAAAAATCGGGTAGGATGATGGGCGTAATCGGATTAGTTAGATGATGCTTTCCTGATTCATACTAAAATTGTCTGCGAGTAACTGTCGGAATGAAATTATAATATTCCGGAACATAAAATAAATTATCAGGTAATAATTTTTTATCAACTTTAGTTACAAGTAAGTGCGTACCTTTAATTTCAGAGGCAACAATAAAACCTTTTTCGTAAAGCATTTTAAATTTTTCAAAAACAATTAGCGACATAGTTTTTTCCATAATTGCCAACCAATCTTTTCCGTACTGATCCATCGAGCCTAAATCATTAGTTACCCAGTATTCGCCTTCTAAGCTGTCGCGGTTTGTTACAATAAATTTTTCGCAATTCAATCCTGAAATTATTTTCTTCTCACCTGTTTCAATTATCGCATATTTTTCAGGTTGCCATTTTACTCCCATATCCATTTCCATCAATCGCCTTAAATTGGGAGGCAGAGTATCCATCTGAGCGCGCATACGGCGGACGTTTTCTTTTCTCAATTCCTGACTTTTGGTAATTTCTTCAAATGTTGTTCTTGAATATGAGCTATCTATCGGGTTACCCCGCAGTGCAACTTGTGAATCGAGTTGTATTATTGTAAAAGAGTCAGCGTAGTCGGTTAAGACTTCAGTTCTTAATCTATTCGGTATTAAAAATAATTTCTGATTGATTTTACTCGTGTCGCCTTCGGAAGATACTTTGTAGGTTAATTGTTCCCAGTATAATCCCGGAACCATTTTGGTTGATTGGCAGCCGGCTAATAAGAATAATAGGAATAAGAATAAGATAAAATTTTTCATAACAGTAATAATTGTTTAATGATGTTAGAGTTTTGTTAACTATTAAAAAGGCAAATCTGATCCGGATGTAGTAGAAACTACTAGCTCTTCGAGAGTATCGGATGCCCGGTTTTCAAAACCGGCGTATTCTTTTTGAAATGTCAGTCGTATTATGTCTGTGGGACCGTTTCGTTGTTTACCGATAATAAGTTCGGCGAGTCTTTCGGTTGAAATTTTATTTCCGTGTGCGTCATCGACCTCGTTAATCTTATAAGTTTCGGGGCGGTGAACGAATATAACAACGTCGGCGTCTTGTTCGATAGCACCCGACTCGCGGAGGTCAGCAAGTACGGGACGCTTGTCGCCGCTGCGTGTTTCAAGTCCGCGGTTCAATTGAGATAGTGCGATAACAGGAATATTTATCTCTTTTGCTAAAGCTTTCAACGACCGTGAAATCATGGAGATTTCCCGTTCACGGCTGTCCATACTTTTAGGAGGATGAACGAGTTGTAAATAGTCGATAATAATCATTCCTATATTATGCTCGGCTTTTAAGCGTCGTGCCTTTGCGCGGATTTCTAAAATCGAAAGCGATGGTGAATCGTCTATAAATATTTTTGCTTCTGCGAGGCGTCCAACAACCATTCCTAAACGTTGCCACTTTTCATCCGGTAATCTCCCCGTACGAAGTGCATGAGCGTTTATCCTTGCTTCCGAAGAAATCAAGCGGGTAACTAATTGCTGCTCAGCCATTTCGATACTAAAAATTACTATAGCTGTAGGTTTCACGGTGTGGAGAGCAGCGTTGCGAGCTATTGAAAGTGCAAGAGCTGTTTTGCCTTGGCTTGGGCGCCCGGCAATAATAATTAAATCGGAGTTTTGAAATCCGCCAGTTGCGTTATCTAAATCTGTAAATCCGGTAGGAACACCGGTGATGCCTCCGTGCTTACCGTGGATTTTCTCTAAAATTTCGAGGGTTTCGTTTAGCGCCCGTTTTATAGGTGTTGCACTTTTCTTCATCCTGTATTCAGAAATCTGAAATATTTTTGTCTCAGCAGCATCGAGTAAATCGATAGCATCTTCCGAATCGCTGTAAGCTCTATTGGCTATTTCGGCAGAAGTTGTAATGAGATTGCGCATCAAAGCTTTTTCGAGAATAATGTGGGCATGGAATTCCACATTAGCAGCACTGTTTACTTGCATCGTTAATTCTGTTAAATATATAGAACCGCCGATTTCTTCTAATGTGCCGCGTCGCCTTAATTCTTCACTTAAAGTTACAGCATCAACAGGCTCGTTGCGTTCGAAAAGGGCAATAATACCCTGATAAATTTTTTGATGTGCAGGTTTGTAAAACATATCAGGCTGCAGAATCTCTATAATTTTTGGGACAGCTTCTTTTTCAATTAAAGCAGAACCTAAAACCTGAGCCTCGATTTCTACCGCTTGAGGCGGCACGCGTCCCTCGTGTTGGTCTCTAATATTTATTGAGTCTGTATTTTTTTTACTTCTTTTCTTTTCAGACATATTACATTTGTTCGTTATAAAGTTTTTGAAATAATTGCATATCTTCCCAAGTCGGTCGCTTCCAATTCGGATTACGCAGCAA
The DNA here is from genome assembly GCA_030682385.1 of Bacteroidota bacterium. Taxonomy (GTDB): domain Bacteria; phylum Bacteroidota; class Ignavibacteria; order UBA10030; family BY39; genus JASEGV01. The sequence continues at coordinate 8,667 of JAUXOG010000132.1, read as the reverse complement.
CGCTGCCGGGTGGTACGTTACAATTAATTTAGCCCCTTGGTAATTATAAACTTTTTGCCGCATAGCTGTTAAACTATCGCTTGTTTGAAGCAACCATTGAGCAGCAATTCGACCCAAGCAAATAATAAATTTCGGTTTTATTAATTCGATTTGTTTCGAAAGATATGGAGAGCAAAGTTCCATTTCTTTTAACATCGGGTCGCGGTTATCGGGTGGACGACATTTCAGAATGTTGCATATATAAACATCTTCACGTTTGAGTTGAACTGCTTCCAAAATTTTATTCAGTAACTGACCTGCGCGTCCGACGAAAGGTTCACCCTGAGCATCTTCATCAGCGCCCGGAGCTTCTCCTACAAACATTACTTTTGCATTCGGATTGCCAACTCCAAATACAAAATTTTTACGTGTATCGCCTAAAGAACATTTCTTACAAGAAGATATCTGCGCGTTAAATTCATCTAAACTATTTACGCTTTGAAATTCTGCTAAAGGTGCAGAAGTTTTTTCAATTTTTGAGGCTGATGTTTTATAAATGATACCGCCAAACAACTGTTCCTGTTGCATTAAGTAGCTTTCTGCATTGTTTAGAATATCTTTAAATTCTTTTCGGATATCGCTCATTTAACTTCTGTTCAATTTAGAAATACGATTAAGTATTTGATTCGCAACATCGTCTTTCAGCATTTTATTAAAGATTTCTTTCGTTCCATTTTTGTGGAGGAAAGATACGACGTTTGTGTGGCTGCCGATTCCTGCCCCATTTTTTAATGGGTTGTTCATTACAATAAAATCGAGATTTTTACGATTTAGTTTTTTTACTGCATTTTCAATTTCGTTATCAGTTTCCAATGCAAAACCGACAAGCACTTGATGTTTCTTTTTTTTCTTTCCTAACGTTTCTAAAATATCTTTTGTCTTTGTAAGTTTCAGTGTGAGATTATTGCTGACTATATCTTCTTTTTTAATTTTGCGGTTCGCTGTAATTTCCGGTTTGAAATCGGCAACGGCTGCCGCCATTATTACAACATCGGATTTAGAGGAATGTTTGATACATTGGTTATACATTTCTTCAGCAGTTTCAATCTCAATCCTCTCTACAAAATTAGGTGTCTCAAGATTCGAGGGTCCTGATATCAGGGTAACTTTGGCACCGCGTTCAGCAGCACATCGGGCAATCGCAAAGCCCATTTTACCGGAGGATCTGTTTCCAATGTATCTGACCGGATCGATTGGTTCATAAGTCGGTCCGGCAGTAACGAGTATTTTTTTACCGGAAAAATCTTGATGCGCCTTGTCTAAAATCTTTTGTATAGAAGTTGTTAATTTTTTTATTTCAGGTAAACGACCTTTGCCTGTTAAACCGCTGGCGAGTTCGCCGACTTCAGGATTAATTATTCGATAACCGCGTTGCCTGAGTTTTGATAAATTTTCTTGTGTCGCCGGATTTTCCCACATATATGTATCCATTGCCGGGGAAATGGCAACCGGACAGCGAACCGAAAGCGCCATAATAGTAACCGGATTATCAGCAATTCCATAAGCGATTTTTGCTATGGTATTAGCTGTTGCAGGAGCTATCAACATAATATCAGCCCAAGTTCCGAGGTGGATGTGCCACGTTTCGGACTTAATAACTGATAGAGAAGCATCAGGAAAAGTATCGGTTACAATTTCATTCTCAGAAAGAGCCGCAAGTGTGTTCGGGTTAATAAATTCGGTAGCGGCTTTTGTCATCACTACTTTTACAGCAGCACCCTGTTTTTTAAATTCGCGGACGAGCGGGGGAATTTTGTAAGCGGCAATTCCGCCTGTAATTCCGATCAATATTTTTTTGCCGCGTAACATATTAATTCAAAATTAGCTGTTGTTTTCGCTTTTATATTTAAAATCCAATTTTGAATTAAGCAATTCTTCGATAGCTACCTGTGTTGGTTTCGGCCGCTTTTCGAATTCGCGTGCTATGAGAACCTGTTCCGGATTAGTTACCGTTTCCATAGTTTCAGGTTCATCCGAATCTTCGCTCATTAATTTCGATTGAACTATCTCGAGCCGCTGGTTGAATTCAATCTTTATTTCTTCATTAATCTGCTGAGCGCGTTTCGATAACACCACGATTGCCTCGTAAATGTTTTCAACTTTTGATTCCAGAGCTTCAAGACTTATAGATTTTATTGGCATTTGGTTTCCTTTGTGTTTTAATTAAAGTTATTGCTAATTATTTTTTCAACTTCATCAACAGCTTGTTGGAGCTGGTCGTTTATTACAATATAATCAAATAATGTTTTTTGTTTCATTTCCATTTCGACGCGGTCGATTCGTTTTTTTAGTGTTTCGGGGCTTTCTGTTTTTCTGTTTTTCAGCCTCTCGTTTAAAATATCCATATCCGGGACATCAATAAAAATCAGCATCGAATCTTCAGGATATTTCTTTTTTATAGATAAAGCACCTAATACATCTATATCAAATACAACCGATTTACCGCAGGCAAACGATTTATCAACTTCGGATACAAGCGTGCCGTAATAATCGTCATAAATTTTTTGCCACTCGATGAGCGTATCATTTTCGATATGTTTTTGAAATTCTTCTTTAGTTATAAAGTAGTAATCTTTGCCGTCTGTTTCATTATTTCGTTTCGCACGGGTGGTCGCCGACACCGAGAAATGAAATTCCGGATGACTTTTCAAAATTTCTTTCACAATTGTTGTTTTGCCACATCCACTGGGTGCAGAGACGACAATCAGTTTCGGATTACTCATTATTCTATATTTTGAATTTGTTCTCTTATTTTTTCGAGCTCTTCCTTAATTTCAATAATGTGCCGCGAGATTATTGCATCGTTTGCTTTAGAACCTATCGTATTTACTTCGCGATGAATTTCCTGAACCAAGAAATTTAATTTTCTTCCTGATGGCTCTTTACCATTCATAGATTCGAGAAAATATTTTTGATGACTTCGCAGCCGCACACACTCTTCTGTAATATCCAATTTTTCAGATAATAATATTATTTCGAGTTCCAAGCGTTTATCATCGATACGGTCTTTGGCTTCAATTAATTTTTCAACTCGTTCGCGCAGCCGGGTTCGCTCGATTGGGATGCGTTGTTTCGAGAGCTTCTCAATTATATCGATCTTTTTATCAATCAATTTTATTCGACGGGATAAATCTTTTTGTAATTCGCTGCCTTCATCGATGCGCATTTTCAGAAGATTGCCTAAAGCTTTTCTAACCGCTTTCTCGCACAACACCCATTCAACTTCGCCTGTGTTTTCTTTATCTTCGGGTCGTATGATTTCGGAAAACTTTAATAGATGATCGATTGTAATGTCTTCTTTAATATTAACCGACTTTTTTAGCTCGTTAAGTATTTTATAACTCATCCGGGCAGCGTCTTTATTAATCATCATAGGTGCCCGTTGATCGACAGGCGTTTCGATATTTACAGACAAATTAATTTTGCCGCGGTCAATCTTAGATTGCACTATTTCTTTTACATCGTTTTCGCGATGCGATAAATTCTTTGGAAGCCGTATTGTTAGTTCTAAAAACCGGTTATTCACGCTGCGAAGTTCTGCCGTTGCGGTAATACCTTTTTGTGCAGCGTCGCCTCTGCCGTAGCCCGTCATGCTCGAAATCATCTATAATCCTATTATTTTTTTTGATAGCGCTTCTGAATAAATACAAACTCACATAGGAATTTATAAAATTGGCGTTTATTAATCAGAAATGATAAAAACTGGAAATTGCCACACCTAAATTACAAAATTTTTAATCATCTTCCAAGCCTTTCTCTCGTGTTTGAGATTAGCTTCGGTTTTTGTATATTTGAGCGGATAAAAAAGGAAAATCAAAAATTATGTTGAATCATTTTATAACACTTCAAAGTCTTGCAGATGAATTTAATGTGGCACTCAAAAATGCTGCTGTCCTTGAATTATATTCACAACAAAAAAATGAATTACAAATTTCGCTGCTTGCAAACACTACTCCTAAAACTTTATCTGTCTCTATTACTCCGCAGATGAATTTTATTTTTATGCGAGAACAAATTGCAAGGGCAAAACGGAATTCAATCTCTTTATTTACTGAATTAAATAACCTAACCATCAATAACATCACCGGACATCTTTTTGATAGAATAATAAATATTAATTTTTCGAATAAGATGAAAATGCTGTTCCATCTTTTTGGAACAACGTCGGCGAACATATTTTTGATCAACGAGAACAAAGAAATTATAAATGCCTTTAAACACAGTAAAGATTTTGTTGGAAAATCGTATGAAAATTTGTTCAAATCAAAAGAAGAAGACTTTAGCAACTTGATAGCCGACTTTGAAACATTTAAGGATAAAATGTTGGAGGATAGAAACAAGACAACTTTCAGTGCAGTAAAGGGTGCTTATAAGTTTCTTGGTTCAACCCTTGCACGTGAAGCTTTGCATCGTGCTAAACTTGAAGAGAAGGTTCATGCCAGTGAATTAACTCACGATGATTTAAAAACCATATACCAACAATTAATTAATTTATTTACCGAAGTAAGCAAGCCTGCCCCGACAATTTATTACAGTAATAATATTCCACGAGTATTTTCGATGATAAAGTTAGAGCATTTAACCGGTTCGACACCGGAGAATTTTTCGAGTGTAAATGAAGGAGTAAAAGTTTTCGTTGCTCAGTCGTTCAAGGCGAGTAATATTGATTTCGATAAAAAGGAATTCTTACTAAAAATCAAAAATGAACTTGATAAGTTAGTACGCACAGAAAAAGCAATAAAAAATGAAGTGTTGGAGGCAAGTCGTGCTGATGAATATGACCATATCGCAAAAGTCATAATGACGAATTTGCAACATCTAACAAAAGGAACGAAGGATATTGATGTGGAGGATGTATTTCACAATGATAAGTTGATGCGTATAACCTTGGATCCCAAATTAACTCCGGCAAAAAATGCTGAGCGGTATTTCGATAAATCTAGAAAGGCGCGAATTGCATACGAGGCGGTAAAAACCCGGCTGGTAGATGTTACAAAAAATATTGCACTACTCGAGAAACTGCTTCTGCATTTAGATAACTGTCAAACAAAAGAGCAGTTTGCTGAATTTAAGGATGAGTATGATGCCGACTTAAAACGATTGCATTTAATATCCGAAAAAGAAAAGGCGGCATTACCTCCATTCCGAATTTTTAAAGTGGCGGGCGATTTTGAAGTATTAGTAGGCAAGAGCGCCGCTAATAACGACTTGCTGACAATGAAATATGCCAAGCCGAACGACCTTTGGTTTCATGCGCGAGGTGCAGGTGGGTCGCATGTAGTGTTAAAAGTAGGTAACACCAAAATAAAGCCGGCGAAAGAAGCAGTTAAACAAGCCGCAAGTATTGCAGCTTATTACAGCAAGATGCGAAATGCCGGTAATGTACCGGTTGCCTATTGCGAGCGAAAATATGTTCGCAAACCTAAAAAGAGCAACGAAGGCACTGTAGTACTCGAACGCGAAAAAGTAATTTTTGTGGAACCTGAATTACCTGAAGATAAAACATAAATTCTATATAAACATCCATAACAAATGAGAGGAGCTCAAGATGAAACGGTATTTATCCCTTGTCCTATTTTTGCTATTATTTACTACTCAAATATTTTCACAAGAACCTGAAGACACTACAAGTGCTTTGAGGCAGTTTGCTCCAAATGTTTTTATTGATTGCTTTTTCTGCGACGAAAATTATATCCGCACTGAAATTACATTCGTAAATTACGTGCGCGACCCGAATCAGGCGGATGTTCATGTTCTGATTACGACTCAACGTACTGGCGGTAAGGGAGAAGAGTACACTTTAACATTCATTGGTAAAAATAAGTATGCCGGACTGCACGATACATTGGTCTTCATAACAAAGGAGTCTGATACGCCTGATATAATTCGACAGACATTGGTAAAGTCGTTGAAGTTAGGACTTACCCGATATGTTGCCAGAACACCTCTAAACGAATATTTGAATATTAGCTACTTGGTCCCTACAAAAGTTGAACAAATTATTGATAAATGGGATAATTGGGTTTTTACTACGAGTATAAATTCTAATTTAAACGGTGAGAAGGTATCAAGTTCCGTTTACCTTTCGGGGGGATTAAGTGCCAAGAGAGTTACACACGATTGGAAATTTGATTTTTCTTTAAATAGAAGTTACAGCGAAAATAAATTCGATTGGGGAGATATGAAAATATTAAGTATATCGCGCGGTTATAATTTTAATGCGATGGTTGTGAGAAGTATTAGTGAGCATTGGTCGGTTGGAGGTTTTGCAGATGTTTCGACTTCGACATTTGGAAATACTAAATTAAGAGTTTCTGCTTCACCCGCAGTCGAATACAATATTTTCCCATACAGTGAGTCAACTCGCAGACAATTCAGATTGATGTATAAACTAACTCATGAAAATGTTCGTTATGAGGAAGAAACAATATTTAATAAAACTGCTGAACAGCTTTTCAAACAATCGCTCTCTTTTACATTAGATTTGCGCCAGCCGTGGGGTTCTGTTTCAACAACGTTATCAGGCTCTCAATTCCTGCACGATTTTCAGAAACGAAGCTTGAGAATTTATACTAATTTAAATTTACGCCTGTTTGAAGGGCTTTCATTAAACCTCTTTGCAAGCTATTCAAGAATTAATGACCAGTTATCGCTTCGAAAAGGCCAGGCAACAACCGAGCAGATACTTCTTCGCCGCACGGAACTCGCAACTAATTACAGGTATAGTGGTTATATTGGTTTAAGTTACACATTCGGAGCCATATATAATAATATTGTAAATCCCCGTTTCGGTGGTTCGGGTGGCAGTTTTTATTTTTTTAATTAAATATTTGAAGATATGGATAAATTTTCTATATTAATTACTGAAGTTACGCAGAATTGACTTTTTGTCATGTTGAGCGAAGCGAAACATCTAAAAATAGCTCGAATTTGAGGTTTAAGATTCTTCACTTCGTTCAGAATGACTCTTTTGCGTAACTTCAGTTAATTAAGTAAAAAAATAATTAATAAGGATATAAAATGTTTACAACAACCAAATTGAAAAAAAATGAAAAAGAGTTGGAGCATCTTTCAAAAGCTGATCAAGTTAAGTTGCTTAACCGGTTACTTGGTATTAAAGGATTATATATAAATGCGTAAATCAGATGTAACGTCCCCCGAACAATTCGAAGGCGAAGTTGAACTCGATCAAACTTTGCGTCCAATCAACTTCGGCGAATTTTTTGGTCAGGAAAAAATTGTGAACAACTTAAAAGTTTTTATCTCTGCAGCAAAAAAGCGGAAAGAAACTTTAGACCACGTTTTGCTTACCGGTCCACCCGGACTCGGTAAAACAACACTTGCCCATATTATCGCAAATGAGATGGGAGCTAACATCAAAATTACTTCCGGTCCGGCGCTCGATAAACCATATAATTTAGCTGGCATTCTTACAAATTTGCAACAGGGGGACGTATTATTCATTGACGAAATTCATCGCTTGAATCCAACAATCGAAGAATATCTGTATCCTGCTTTGGAAGATTTTGTAATAGATATTGTGATTGACTCCGGTCCGAATGCCCGCAATGTTCAGTTAAAACTTCCGAAGTTCACACTCGTTGGTGCAACTACTCGCGCCGGTTTATTAACGAGTCCGCTCCGTTCACGTTTTGGTGTTACAAACCGGTTAGATTACTACGACACACAAACCCTGCAAAATATTTTGATGCGGTCAGCCAATATTTTAGATGTTGAGATAACAAGAGACGGGCTTGAAACAATTGCATCTCGATCGCGTGGAACACCTCGAATAGCTAACCGGCTAATCAAGCGCTGCCGCGATTTTGCACAAGCTGATAAAAATTTGAAAGAGCATAAAGGTGTAATTAACAACGAGGTGGCTGATTATTCACTTCGAGCGCTTGAGGTTGACAGCCGCGGTTTAGATGAAATGGATAAAAGAATAATTTTGACTATCGTAGAGAAGTTTGATGGAGGTCCAGTTGGTTTAACTACTCTTGCCTCCGCAGTTAGTGAAGACCCCGGAACCATTGAAGAAGTTTACGAACCATATCTGATACAGGAAGGATTTATACAGCGTACACCTCGCGGTAGAGTTGCAAACAAAATTGCGTACGAGCATTTTAGCCTGAAAAGAAAATTAACGCAACATAAATTAGATTTTTAATGCTTCGTCATATTGGCAGGTACGATTAAATTTAAATATAGGGAAATAATTTAGGTTCACATCCTGTCCTAAAAAAGCCATTTTTATACTGTTTTGCACATTTTTTTGAAATAAATAATTTGGCAAAAATAATTTTGTTAAAATACTTGACAAAATGATTTTTGTTAATTATATTTATACATCAAAAAGAACATTAAAAGGTATTTTTATGACATTTAAACCAAGTATTGGCCAAGTTGCAAGAGGAGATAATTTCTTTCCGCGCCCAAGAATAACCATTGAAATCTGGCAGAAGTTGGATAGTGGAAGTAACTTGCTACTTGTTGCACCGCGCCGTGTAGGTAAATCATCTATCCTATTTAATTTGTTAGATGTTACAAGAGAAAATAACATTGTGATCTATTACGTAAGTGAATCAGTAAATAATGAAAACGAGTTTTATCACAAGCTCTTCAATC
>JAUXOG010000126.1 GCA_030682385.1 Bacteroidota bacterium | reverse complement strand
GGTAAACGAAGGGATGCTGCCGTGAATCATAAAGGGTAGCGAGCCGAACAAGCTCATTGCCACCCATCCGAAAGTTACTATTGCAAAACCATCGCGGACTTTCAAATCGTTTGAATGCTTTCTAAACAGAAGCCATACAGCGGCGCCCGTAATCAGACATATCCCCGATGAAATAAGAAAAGCGGGTATATCGTCGCCAGAATAATAAAGCGAAAAAGGGATGGCGAGAAGCATAAAAACTCCCACAACAAAAACTAAAAACCCTAAAATTGAAATTACACCCTTGAAGTTCATAATTAGTTTTTACTTGCTGAAAAATTTTTCTAAATCCGGAATTGAACGCGGCAGCGTGAATACTACAACCCTGTCGTTCGGATTTATCTTCGTTGCCCCAACCGGTATCAACACATCGTTCTCACGGATAACACATCCGACTATTGCACCTTGCGGGAAGTTAACATCTTTCAATGCTTTTTTTGTAATGTCGGAACCTTTTTGAGCTAACAATTCAATTACTTCGGCATCGACGCCGTGTAATGTTGCCACTGAAAGGATTTCGCCTTTGCGTATGAATTTTAAAATGATCTGAGCTGCCGAAAGTTTTTTATTCACCGCCACATCAAGTCCGATTGTTCCGGCTAACGTAACGTAATCGGTGTTCTCAACTAAGGCAATGGTTTTCGAAACTCCTAAATGTTTCGCCATCAAACAGGATATGATATTGGTTTCCTCATCTTCCGACACCGCGATGAAAACATCCATATCCATTATACCTTCCTTAGCTAACAAGTCGATGTCTGAACCTTCACCTTGTATTACAAGCGCCTTGCGAAGCCGGTCGGCGAGTTCTATCGAACGTTCTTTATTCGATTCAACGATTTTAACATTTATACTGTCTTCTAACGATTCAGCTACTTGGCTTCCAATTTTTCCGCCACCTAAAATCATCACATTTTTTACTTCTTCGCTTTCTTTGCCTGCAAGCCGAAGCATCTCTTTTACATATTCGGTTTTACAAACAGCAAAAACCTGATCGTTCTTTTTGAACACATCGTCGCCCGTCGGAATTATCGTGCGAGCACCGCGGCTGATTGCTACTACTCTGAAAACAAGCTCCGTGTAATCGGTAACGATCTCGCGCATCTTCTTGTTAATCAGCGGACTATTCCCGTCGAGACGAAGCCCAATTATCTGGATTCTTCCTTCGCCAAATTCAAGCACGTCGGTAGCAGTCGAGCGTTTTACAAGTCGTACCACTTCTTCGGCAGTTACAGCTTCGGGATTGATAGTAAGACTAATTCCAAGTTGTTCCGGTTTTATTAGAGCATCGGGCGAGTTGAATTCGGGATTGCTTACGCGGGCAATTGTTCGCTTCGTGCCTAATTTATTCGCTATCTGGCAGGCAAGCATATTTATTTCGTCGTACGGCGATACGGCAACTAACAAATCGGCATTTTGTGCCCCCGATTGTGAAAGAAGATTTGGACTGATCCCGCTCCCTTCAACAGCCAATACATCTAAATTTTCGTTCACACGCCCTACGCGTTCTTCATCACTATCAATTACAACGATATCGTGATGTTCTTGGGATAGGATTTTGGCAAGATGAAAACCTACCTCGCCTGCACCAACTATAATTATCTTCAAATTTTAAAACTTTTCCAATGTTTTACATAATTTTCGCATTCAATTTCCCTAATTTTTTGATAAAACGCAAATTGGCTGTTTGTATTTTCTTTTGGATTTAACTAACTTAAATCAGTTTAGTAGTCTCAAATTATACAGAATATGTTATGTTTTCAAATAAATTCATTATCAATTTTATTATTGCTCTCTCCTTTTACGGTTTAGCCATTCCTCAACCAAACAATTCCCAAATACTTACTATCAAAGATAATATGCAGATCGACGGTAAGGGAATTCCTGTCGCTGTCTGGAATGTTGCCGATGGCTCTTACAAAGGAACTCCCGCCGATATAGCAAAACAATATTTAAAAAAGCATTCGTACTTATTTAAATTAAAAGAGGACTTATCCGATCTCGAGATTAATACTATTCAAACGAGTCCCGCGGGAACACACGTGCGACTGTTTCAAAAAATCGGAAACATTCCTGTTTATAATTCGGATATTGTTGTGAGTGTTGGGAGAAACAATGTCGTCGATTTTGCTATGAACAACTACAAACACAACCTTAAACACAAAACTCATCCGTCAGTTGACGGACCAAAATTTAAAAGTTTAGAGGCGGTTCGGATTGCAAAAAACTTTTTAGGCGGTGTTGAAAAATTAGTAGCCGAACCTTCGGCAACATTGATGTTTTATACTGTTGATGACGAAGCTATACTCGCATATCGGGTTTCAATACCCGCTGTCGAGCCACGAGGCGATTGGGAAATTTGGGTGGATGCAATAACAGGTAAAATTTTATCCTCCACCGATAGAATAGTTTACAGCAAATCAGACAATAAACAAAATCTTTTTTTTTCATCCTCTAATATTTTATTACCTGTAAATCCTGCAATACAAAATCTAACAAGCAAAGTTTCTGCTACAAATCTCACTTCAAGTATGCGGCGGTTAGAGGCATTCGGTCAGAGATATGTTATGGCGTCTCCTTCGCCCGACTCTCTTGCCCGCTCTCGAGATTGGATTGTTTCGCAATTTCAATCTTATGGCTATACTGATATATTTCTACACGAATTCACATACTCCGGAAGAACACTCCATAATATTGTTGTAACAAAACCCGGTGCCATTTCTCCTGATACAATTGTAACGCTCATCGGTCACTACGATACGGTGAACGGGCCCGATGTAAACGATAATGGCTCCGGTATTGCGTTGATACTTGAAACTGCTCGGGTTCTTTTCTCAAAAACTTTTAATTATACAATTCAGTTTGTGTGTTTTTCGGCTGAAGAAGTTGGTCAGCTTGAGGGGAGTAAGGCATACGTCCAAAATATTGTTATTCCGCAAAACCAAAAAATAAAACTAGTAATCAACGTTGATGAAATTGGGGGCGTCAGAAATAATCCAACTTCAATTGTAAAAGTTGAGAAAGACATCGACCCAAATCCTCCCGGAAACAATGAGGCATCGGCACTCTATACAGACACGCTCGCTACCCTGACAAGTTTATACTCAAATTTACAAACTGTTGTTACTTCAGCATACGGTAGCGATTATGTGAATTACGAAAATGCGGGCTATGTAATCACAGGATTTTATGAATACAATCGAACTCCTTATTATCATACCGTAAACGACTCGTTGGTTTATGTTGATACAACGTACGTTTATGAAATTACTAAAAGCGCAGTTGCTGCTGTTGCCCACTTCTCACAGCTCGTCCCTACCGGCTACATCTTCGATCCCGACCCTCTCACAACAGCAAGAGCAACTTACGGCTCAGCAGGATTTTCGGATTATAACGATTCAACATCGGCACAATTAGATTCGCAGCGGATTTTAGTTCCTTTAAAAGATTTAAAATTTCAGGACGGTCGTTATTTTTTAGAAGGACCTTATGTGAAAATTACCGACTGGGATGCGCCTTTTAAAGTTGTGGCAAGTTCAGCCGACCCTGATTCGTTCCGGTTCAATCGCTTCGACGATGGCTTTGAGGATGTAATGGTCTATTACCATATCGACAGTTCGCAGCGTTATTTGCAGAAGTTAGGTTTTTACAATATTCAAAACTTGCCGATTCAAGCCGATGCACACGGTGAATGGGGAAACGATAAATCCTCCTATTGGCCCTCAATAAATATGCTTTCGTTCGGAGAAGGGGGTGTTGACGATGCTGAAGATGCCGATGTAATTCTTCACGAATATGGTCACGCAATCAATTATGGAGTTATACCTAACTGGAATTATAACGGCGAACAAGCCGCTCTCGCCGAAGGATTCAGCGATTACTGGACTGCATCATACTCACGCAAACGTGGTTTCTGGACCCCATCCGAGCAGCAATTTCATTGGGTTTTCAAATGGGACGGGCATAATCCGTTTTGGAGTGGAAGGATTTTAAACTACGAAGCACTTTATCCTTCGGGACTCGTATCCGACTTTTATAAAAACGGACAGATGTGGTCGTCAACTTTGATGAATATTTGGAATGATATTGGCCCCGAAGTAACCGACAAACTTGTTGTTCAAAGTTTTTATTATTTAGCTCCGTCGGGTGTAACAATGACTGCTGCGGCACAAGCCGTAATTCAAGCCGACCGCAATTTGCACAACGGCATCAACCTGCCAACTCTGATAAAATGGTTTGGGCAGCGTGGTTTTATCAGTCCTTCAAACTATCTACCAAAAATAATACACACTCAGCGCAAGGACAGCGAGAATTTATTCGGTCATTATCAGATTACGGCTATTATAATTCCCGAAACCGCACCGCTCGATGCTAATTCACTCAAAATAATTTGGGGGCGGAGTGGAGTTTTTACCGATACATCTGCATTAACAGCAACCGGAAATTCGAACGAGTTTTCAGCTTTCATTCCGGGAAATGGTTCGCCAGCAACATACCAATATTTTATAACTGCAGCCGACATTTATAACTTGAAAACTGTTAATCCCGCAAATGCACCTGCACAATTTTTCACTTTTTATGTTGGCACTGATACAATCAAGCCGGTTATTTCGCACACAAAAATTAATGACGTTCCAAAAAATTTATTCCCTCCTCTGGTCAAAGCAAATGTAACCGATAACATTGGAATCGATTCGGTTGGAGTTGAGTATTATATAACACCTGGCAATCAATCAGGATTTTTTGTTTTAACGCGGACGGTGTCCGATTCGTTCGCCGGATATTTTAATATTGATACATCGTTTATAAACACCGGCGATTCTGTTTATTACAGAATTGTTGCGGTTGATTCATCGAGCCAAAAAAATACCAACTATTTACCGAACACAGGTTTCTTTGCATACCGCGTTACTGGAACGGTAGATGTTGTTGAAGTTAATTCCGAGATTCCTGATAAATTCTTTTTATCACAAAACTATCCTAATCCGTTTAATCCGTCAACGCTTATAAATTATCACCTTCCAAAAGGAGGTTGGACTACGTTAAAAGTATTCGATGTTTTAGGGAGAGAAGTTGCGACCCTGGTTGATGAGTATAAAGAAGCGGGAAGATATGAAGTTAGTTTGTCCGTTAAAGACGGATTCGAACTTTCGAGCGGAGTGTATTTTTACAAACTCACCGCAGGCAACTTCACAGGCATCAAGAAGATGCTCCTCCTACGTTAAAACTTCGGAGGATAAAATATTCGTGTAAGAAATTTGACAATATATAATTTAGTTGTTATATTGTTACAAGCGTTTTGAAGCATCGAAAAAGCCGATAGTTCATCGTAGTCTAATAAATATAGGGATATAAATTTATGAAGAAAGAACTCATTTTTTTAATAATTTTTATTTTACTACATCAATACATGGTTGGGCAACCATTTACGTCAATCGAAGTTTTTCCGGCTAAGAATATTTCATCTACATCTGCACTCCTGATGGCTCGATTTATACCAAACGGTACTGTTACCGCCGCTTCTTTTTATATGCGGCGGGCTGATGACGAAGCTTTCTGGTCAGTTATTTCTCCCTCAAATATGTTCGAATCGGCGCCTGGCGTATTCGAAGCCAGCCTTACTTTGGAATCACTTGTACCAAATTGTACATATATTTTTACCTTCTGTGTAGGTATCGAGAATACACATTTTTATTCGGGCGAGAAACATTATTTCACAACTTTAGATGGATCAAGAGGAGACGCGATAATAATTCCTTTAACTTTTCGAGATATGCGAAACCACTATCGCACAGTACAGTTTGGTCTTCATACCTATGCCACCCAATGTTACGACCTGTTTCTTGGCGAAGCAGAAGAACCTCCACTACCTCCTGAAATTGAAATTTTAACTTCTCGTTTTTACAACCGTTGTTTGGGTGGAGGTTCTTTGCTCGACATTCGCAGGTTCTTTTCCACAACTCAAATTGATACATATCGAGTAACGGTATATGCAAGGAGTGCTGATTATCCTATAACAGTAACTTGGCCAAATATTAATTCCTTGTATAATGGTAGTGTTACTTTAAAAACAGGTTCAACTCTGATTGATATGAAGTCAACAACACAAGCAACCATTACTGACCCTGATGAATCTGCATTGCGTATTATTGCTGAAAAACCATCCCCAATCGAGAACTACTTATTTGTTGCAACACCAAGGGGAGTAATTAGTAGTTATGAAAATTACTTTGCTGAAGCTTTTGTTTATACAGATATGGATTCATTTACTTCTTGGTTCGAATGGGAATCGGGCGTAGGTGAGACTTATAGAACAGAGCGTGTAGTAACCGTTGCAAAATCTGCGGTTACCAAAATTAGGGATACGATATTTTTTTCACCTACATTTACATTTTTCAATTATCGTGCTATCGTCGAAAACTCTTTAGGTAGATTTACTAGCGGCACCAATACACAACCGATTTCATCTCCAAATTATACATATCAGCAACCGGAAATCCCTTCTGATTTTAATCTTTTTCAAAACCATCCTAATCCTTTTAATCCGTCAACGCTTATAAATTACCACTTGCCGACAGGGGGTTATACTACTGTAAAAGTGTTTGATGTTTTGGGGAGAGAGGTTGCGACGCTGGTTAATGAGTATAAAGAAGCGGGAAGATATGAAGTTAGTTTTTCCGCCGTCGGTGGTGGGACTGCTTCGGGTGTAGATACAAATAGATTAACAAGTGGCGTTTATTTCTACAAGCTTGTGGTAAGTTCAACCGGACCATCCAGTGCCGGCTCGTACACATCTGTCAAGAAGATGGTTTTGATGAGATAAGGACATTTGTCCACAAAAGTAGTGGCAGATGAAAATTGTAATTTCAATTCATCGTTGAATGCATCGTATCCTTGTTTATCAAATAAAACAAACCGGATTAATTTTAAGTTTTGTGACTTTTGAAGAAAGTCGATTGCTTCGAGCAGCATAACATTGGCGCATTGGAATATAAAAACAGAAACACTAAAGTTTAAATACATCTCCAATCATTATGTTTGTTCTGTTAAATAGGATGTAAGGGCTTCATTCTTTCGGTGTGAATTCGAACGGGATAGAAACATAGGTTGCATATACTTTGCCATTCAGAACTGCTGGTTTAAACTTCCACTGTGTTACGGCTTTGAGTACGGGATCGTTCAAAATTTTTAAATCTGATTTTAGAATTTTTACTTCTTTTACATTTCCCTCTTCATCCACAAAACATTTTACCCACACTTTTACAGGTTTTGTTATTTCAATCTCCGATATATTAGGTTTCACTGTAACGATTGGTTTTGGATTCTCGAAAACACTCTTTACCTGAGGTTCTGTAAAAACTTTGCTATCAGGTCTGTACATCGGCATATTTTGGCCAACGGTAGTATCGCCCGGAATGATTTTGATATAGTATTTTATCCCCTCGTCTTTAGGGTCTTCAAGTAAAGGTTGCGAAAGTTGTAGATCATCCTGACCACTCGCTATTAAATTCATGAATACAAGACAGAACATAAAGATGCAAAATAATCTTATACGATTCATAGTGTTACCTCTTTAAAGTTTCTATTAGTGTCGTTTCGAAGAAAATTGTAATTTCAATTCATCATTGAATGCATCGAAAGCCGGTTTATCAAATAAAACAAACCGGATCAATTTTAAGTTTTGTGACTTTTGAAGAAAGTCGATAGCTTCCAGCAGCATAACATTGGCGCATTGGAAAATCGAAAAACCACCCACACCTGTTCCGATAGCGGGAAGACTTATCGATTGAATTCCTTTGATTTCAGCCAATTTTAAAGAGTTTTGAGTAGCGAGTTTTAATATATTCGCATTGGTGTTCAAGTCTTGCCCCATCCCTGCCGCGTGAATTACAAATTTCGTTTTTAGTTTTCCTCCGCTTGTAATTACTGCTTGTCCGATTTCTATAGGACCTTGTGCAATCGCTTCGGTCTCAATTTCCTGACCGCCTTTGCGTTTGATAGCTCCTGCAACACCGGCGCCCATCCACAAAAAATTGTTAGCTGCATTAACGATAGCTTCAGAATCTTGCTCGGTTATATCGCCTTGCAATATTTCTAATGTGTGTTTAGCAATGTTTACTTTCATACAATTGGTAGTTTAATTTTTAAAGAAGTTCCTTTTCCGACTTCGCTATCGATCTCGACTGTTCCGTGATGATCTTCAATAATTTTTTTTACGATCGCCATACCGAGTCCGGTGCCATGTTTTTTCCCATAAGTGAAGAACGGTTCGAAGATTTTCGATTTAACTTCTTCTGTCATACCCGCACCCGTATCAGTAAACTCCATTATTAAAAAAGAATTTTCTTTAAAAACAGTAATCGTGAAATTGCCACCATCCTTCATCGCATCGGCTGCGTTACCCGCAAGATTATATATTACACGCATCATCTTATCGGGGTCTAATTTGACTATACCATCAAAACTAATCTTCTTAGTAATCGATATTTTCCGTTTCGTAAAATCTTTCTCAAAGAAAGTTATAACTTCGTTAATAAATTGTTCAACATTAGTGGCTTCAAAGTTTGTGGCGGCAACACCTCTTGAGAAGTCGAGAATTTCTTGCGTCATTTTTACGAAGCGATCAATTTGGCGAACAATTTCGTCTGTCATTTTCGCAGCTTCCTCGTTTCCTACTTTGCTTTTTAGAAGCTGAGTATAGAGCCGCATTGTAGCCATCGGATTTTTTATGTCGTGGATAATTGTGTTCGCCATTCGTCCTACAGCGGAGAGCCGCTCGCTTTGAACCATCTGCTGAGCCATATTTGTATTCTCAATTGCTATTGAGGCATGAATCGAAAAAGCATTGATATAATCTTCGTCTTCTTCCGTAAAGTTACCTTTCTTTTTATTCAAAAGCTGGAACACTCCCAATATTTTTCCATCCTTATTTTTCAGCGGCATACACAAAATTGATTTTGTTGTGTATCCTGTTTGCTTATCAATCTCAGGATTAAATCGTTCGTCTTTATGCGCGTCTGAGATATTTATAGTCATACCGGTTTGTGTAACATTGCCTGCAATTCCGGAATTAATCGGCAAACGTATCTCAGCCAATTCGTTCCCTTGAAAAGCTTTCGACCAAAGTTCTTGTTTGGTTTCATCAATCAGGAAAACCGTTCCTCTGTCGGCATTAGTAGCATTGACAGCATTAGATAATATTATCGGAAGAAGCCGGTCAAGCTCTAATGTTGAATTGACAAGTTTTGCAGCTTCGAGGAGTTGGTGGAATTTTTCGATCTTGTTTTTAGTAGCTTCAATATAGTTATAAAAATTTCTGATAAATGTTTCGTTAATTGATCGTAACCGAAGTGATAGAGTCAGCAAAAGGTTGTGCGCAGCTTGCGGTGAAGAAGAAATAATTTTATTAAAATCGTCCCGGTGCAGAAGAAAGAGTTTTGATTCGGTTAATGATATAGCTGTAGCTGAACGAGGAAGTCCATCTATTAATTCTAATTCACCGAAGAAATCACCCGGATGAAAAATTCCGATTGCAGGTTCAACTTCGTGTGCGGTTTTTTTTGTAATTTTAATAGTCCCTTCAACTATTAAATATAAAAAATCACCCTCGCTGTTCTCCTGAAAAATAAGTTCTCCCTCACAGTAATCTTTTTCTTGTACGTTTTCAACAAATTTTGATATCAGGTCTTCAGAAACATTATTGAACAGCGTAATATTTTTAAGAACTTTTATTTTATTTTCTTGGCCCATCATTTTTCTTCCATCAAATTTAAAGTTCATCTACCGATGGAAGTATAATAATTTCCGGATTTAAAAACTAATTTTATTTAAAAAAATAGTTTGAAATTTGAACAAATAAAGGGGTTATTTGAGATAAACAAAAAATCTCTTGCAGATATAATTCAAATTTTGTATTATAGCAATGCTCATTAAAAAGGAAACAGCTGTTAAAAAAATATGACCTTATTATCTCTCAACCCAAATGAAAATGAGAAGCAGAATGAATTCAAATCGGAAGCAATTCCGCAGATGAATGTATTGTATAGTTTTGCGCGTCATTTAACAGGTAATGCTGATGATGCGGATGATTTGTTACAGGATACATTTCTGAAGGCTTATAGATTTTGGGATAAATATGAAAAGGGAACTAATATACGTGCATGGCTGTTTCGTATAATGAAAAATTCTTACATCAACCGCTATCGGAAAGTTACAAAAGAACCCGATCTGATTGACTTTGTTGAGATACAAGAGTTTTATACTCGAATACAGGATACAACCACTGAAGATCACGATTTAGCAACGCAGATGTTCGGCGGTGTGTTGGACGACGAGGTTGCAAAAGCTTTAGATGAGTTGCATCCGGATTTTAAAACGGTAGTAATACTTTGCGACATCGAAGGTTATACATACGAAGAAATTGCAGAGTTTGTAGATATCCCGGTTGGAACAGTCCGCTCCCGATTGCATCGTGGCAGAAAAATGTTACAATCAAAATTATTCGGGTATGCAAAGAAAAAAGGCTATGTTAAATAAATACAGGTATTTTATTAAATTTTGTTACACTTTTTAATAGGTAGTCAGTGAATTGTATTGAAGTTCTGGAACATATTAGTTCCATGGTTGATAACCGCCTCGGTGGTAAAGAATTAGATGAGTTCAATCAGCATGCTAAAATTTGTAAAAAATGCAAAGATGAATACGAACTAGAGAGAGTTACTAAGAAATTTTTGCAATCGAGCTTGCATCCATTCCCTCCGCCCCCTTATCTTGAGCACAGGGTATTGACTCACATCAATAGCAATATAAATTCTGGAAATATTTTTGCGGGTATTGCTTCTTTTTTTGGAATGATAACAAAACGGTGGTACTTAACCGTTGGACTTACGACCGCAGTAATTTTGATATTTGTTTTGACTCAAGAACCATCGCCCCATTCGCACACCAGCCCTCA
>JAUXOG010000122.1 GCA_030682385.1 Bacteroidota bacterium | reverse complement strand
ATTGTTTTTGTTTTTTAATTCACTCCATCGTCGGCTATCCAACGGGGTGAATAATTCCTTGGAACGTTTTACGTTCCTTGCCTGCCCCCGCCTGCTGCCCGCCGAACGGATTTGTCGGGCAGGCGTCGTTCAGGCGGGTTCGATATTCGACATTCTTTTCTGCCTGTGCGGGCACGCAGACAGGTGGACTTTTAGAACCACCCTACAGATTTTGGTATTCGTTTTATAATATTAATCCGTTAGTATTATCGTTATCCCAACGTTACATCCAGAAACATCATAATTACAAAACCAATCATCACTCCAAATGTTGCTTCAGTTTCAAAACCTTTGCGGTGCGATTCGGGAATAATCTCGTCGCTGATTACGAACAACATAGCGCCGGCAGCAAAAGCCAAACCCCACGGTAAGATTGGTTGAGAAATACTAACTAATCCGACACCTAACAACCCGCCAATCGGTTCAACCATACCGGTTAAAAGTGAAATCCATAGAGCTTTGCCGACAGAATATTTTTCGCCAATCAAAGCAAGGGCTACAACTAAACCTTCCGGTATATTTTGCAATCCGATACCTATTGCGAGTGTGAAACCGTTGTTCACATCGCCGCCGCCGAAACCGACACCGACTGCTAAACCTTCAGGAAAATTGTGCAGTGTGATTGCAATAATAAAAAGCCAGATTCTCTTGAGATTCTTTTTCCTCGACCCTTCAGGACCTTTGATGAAATGCTCGTGCGGCGAATATTTATCTGTGAACCAGAGAAATATTCCGCCCAATAACATCCCGGCAACAACTATTAATGCGGCATCGACACCACCGCCAGCGGCTTCGATACCGGGGATTATCAGCGAAAAGGAAGTTGCTGCCAGCATCACTCCGGCGCCAAAGCCCATCATTATATCCTGAAGTTTTTGTGAGATATTTTTAAAAAACAAAATTGGGAGTGCGCCTATAAACGTTGCGAATCCTGCCGCAAAACTTGCTGCTAATCCAAGCACAACGATTGGTAAATGTGATATTTGTTCAAACATAATTATTTTGTAATATATATTTGTAAACCGTTAAAACGGTTCAATTGATATGATATTCCCTCACTAACCCACAACTCCCGCCTGCTGCGGGCAGGTAAGAGGTAGTGTGAGAACTGTAGGAACTCATCCCCCGCCTGCGGGCAGTAACGCCCTTCGGCGTGCAGGCCCGACCCCTTCTCTTAAAAAGAGAAGGGGAGAATTGAACTCAGATTCAGCAAGTCCCTCTCTTCGTAAGAGAGGCCTGCCCGCCTCTGGTGGAACAGTTTTCAATTTATAGCCGGTTTCCCAAATGATTTCTTTAACATCCAGATAACTGTAATCAAACCACCGACGAGGAGTAATGCGAAAATTATTATTACACCCCACTGCGGTTCGGTTTGGACTGCATCCCAATTTATATAAGGTTTCAGATATGCTTCACGTAATTCGTGTCGCATCAAAATCATCGTTACGATAGTTATTAGAAAGAATAACTTCGCCGCCATTATTTTTCCAATCGGTTTAGAAGCATTCATTCCAACAAACATCAACATAATACACACAAAAATCGAAGCAAGTCCAACCAAGAAGTAGCCAGTAGCGAGCTGATTACCGCCCATAAACATCAACATAAATTCACGCGGTAATGCAATCAACCACCACACCCCTACACCGATATTTATAAACGTCGGAATCAAAAACCACCAGGCGCCATAACGGATTGCCCACTTGCCAAGCTGTTCGTCAGACTTCAGTTTTCTCATCCCCCACATTATCACAACGACTCCGGCTACAGCTAACGCTGATATTATGTAATGCAAATAACGCGGTATAAGCGTGGCGTCATCAAAATTCATATGTGTTCCGTGCGGATTAGCAAAATACATTGCCTTCCATTTATCGGGGGTAAGCATCAGAACGATATTGTTTACGTAAATCAAACCTATTGTTGCTAACATTGTGGCGCTGATCAGCACAGCCCAGAATCTTTTGCCGTTAAGCTTTTCCCATCTGAATGAGAAAATATAGTAACCGTAATAAGCTAAAATAAAAATTACGATAACCGATAACCAGGGCCAAGCCATTAATATGGTTGAAGTATAAAAGAACTGACCATACAGAACCTGTAAGAACAGCAGCGGTGCAACACCTAATGTAATTGTAAACGCTGTGAATGGTGGCAGCATTTTCGCAATCCCACGACTCAGCTCGAAATGATTTTGGCTTTTCTTTTTCCTTCCAAAATATTCAGTAAAAGCAGCGACAAATCCACCGCCAACTGCAACATTCATTGCGAGTATGTGCAGCGTAAAAGTAAGCAGTAGTAAGAACTTCAGCAACCAAATGGGCGCCGGTAACGCTATTGGGTCGATGTCGGGAATCATTGTTTGATCTATCATTTTATTTCTCCTTTCATATTTTCTTTATTAAATTTTACAAGCCATTTTGCTATAGCAGCAGCCTCGGCTTCGGTGCCGGCAAACTTTGGCATATAACCCTGATAATTTTCTAACTCATTGATAATTGCAGTCAGCATTTCTTCATCGTATTCAGTTATCAGCGGCTTTACATCGTTGTAACCGTTTATGATATGGCAGCTCGAGCAGTAAAGTTTGAACGCTTCCTTACCGGCTTCTGATTGATTTTGTTCGTTTACTTCTTTAATACTCGACCACTTCGAGTTTTTGATTATTCCGTCTTCTTTTATCTTATCGAATTCACTAAGAAGCAATCCATTCGAGTACATATAATCAACCAGTACAAAAGGTTTGCGGACCGATTCGCGCACACGCTCGCCAGCAAACATCGAAGCCAAACCCAATAGAAGTACGAAAACGGCAACGGGAGTGTTGTATAAATTTGGTTTTAGAAATCCCATTATCAAAACTGTAAAGAAAATCAGGGCGCCGGCAATCAAGCCGACAATCGCTGTATTAGAAACAAAAGTAATTCCGCCTAAAATTATTTCGCGCGGAATTTCGGGCAGCGTCAGATAATACCAAAGTCCGGCAAGTGGAAGTAAAAGCATAAACGGCAGCACCCACTTGCTCGAGTATTTAACAATAGTTTGTTTAACTTTTTTATCTTTCAATAACGAAGCGGTGAAGAGTGCATATATTCCCGCTAAGACAATCGCCGTAAGAGTTCTGAAAGCCAACGACGAGAAGTAAGTAGGATTTATTAATCCATCCAAAAAATCTCTCGTTTGAGTCCACGCACCGGGCGTAAGCATAAACGATAGAATACCGTTGATGACTACCATACTCATCCACGCGGAAATGAAATAAATCCAGCCGACAATCAAGTGAGTTTTTCGGTCAATTTTATCCCAAGTATAAAAGTAAATCATAACCGCAGCGATTTCTATAAAAAAGAAGACCCACTCGATTGCCCATCCCCAAAGGAAAATGTGGATAAGCGCCGATGTTGCCTGCGGATTGACGAGTCCAATTGTAAACCAGATTGCTACTCCGGTTAACGCTCCGAAGACTATAGTTAGTAACAGAAAAAACTTGGTATGTTTTTTTACATAGTTTAAAATATTTATATCGTTAGTGCGGTAAGCTTTTCGTTCGGTGAGTACAAGAAACAATCCGCCACCCACAGCAAAGTGTGAAACGAACACGTGTATCACCGCAACAATACCGATTAGCCAACCGCCGCCGATGATTGGAACTTCCCAGATTGGATAATTCATTTATTGATTTCTAATAATTTGTTCAGTTTTATTCAACTCGTACAACCATTTTGCAAGGGCTTTCTTTTCAGATTCTGAACCCATAAAAGGCGGCATAAATCCTTTAAGTTGGTTCAAATGTTCGATTTGGTTTTCGATGAATGGCTCCTGCCAGCCCTTTGTTAAAATTTTAATTCCGTTATAACCTTGAACAGTGTGGCAACTTTGGCATTGAAGTTTAAAAACTTGTTCGCCCGCTTTCATAATGTTCGCATCATCAGCCGATTTCACATGAGTCCATTTTGAGGAAGGCAAAATACCGGCGGTTTTAAATTTATCAGCTTCAGTTTTAAAAACATTATTCGAATACATATAATCGTAAATGATATACGGCTTTCGGATTGCTTCGCGCACCATCTCGCTAACTCCCATAACGAACAAACCTAACATCAGAAACATAAACGCTAAAGCCGCTGAAAAACGGTGTGGAACTCTATATGGCAGAAAATAAGCGAAAATAAATATTATCACCGAGAAAAAAACACCTAATGCTACAAATATAGTTATTGCTGGTGCACCACCTGCAATAATATCGAATGATAAAGTTGGAATTGATAACACATACCATAAACCACCGAAGGGTAGTACGAAGAAAGGAACTAATATCCATTTCGATGAATATTTTATCATAGTTGTCCTTAGTTCATCATCTTTCATAAATGAAGATGTTAGGAGTGCATATAACCCTGCAAGCGCGATAGTTACAGCAGTTCGTATTACGAGCGATGGCAGCATCGTGGGATTGAAAAATCCATCCCAGAAACTTTTAGTTTGCAGCCAATCGCCGGGCGTGAGCATAAATGTGAGGATGCCGTTGATAACGAACAAACTCATCCACGCAGCGATAAAATAAATCCAGCCGATTGCGATATGTGTTTTGCGGTCAAGCTTGTCCCACGTGTAATAGTAAATCATAGCAGCGGCGATTTCGATGAAAAAGAAAACCCACTCAATTGCCCATCCCCAAACAAATATATGAATCAGTGAAGATGTAGCCATCGGTGTTACAAGTCCGATGGTAAACCAGATCGCAACACCAGTAAGTGCGCCAAATACGAGTGTGAGGAGGATAAAAAATTTAGAATGGATTTTTAGATAGTCTATAATTTTGGGATTATTTTCTCGGTAAGCTTTGCGTTCAGTAAGAACGAGAAACAGTCCACCACCGATTGCAAATTGAGCTACGAATGTATGTATAATGGCTACAAAGCCAATTAGCATTCCACCACCAATAAAAGGAATATCCCAGAACGGATAATTCATTTATTACTCCTTTCTATTTTTTGGGTTTTGATTATTTTATTTTGTAATTGTTTAGTCCGCTGAAAGCGGATTAGTGTTTTATTATTAGGGTTTATTTCAAACCACAAGTTCCACCCTTTTCACTTCGGGTGCATTTTTTAAAACCGAACGTTCGATTCCTGCTCGCAAAGTTAAAAGCGAGAGGGGACAATTTTTGCAGACACCTAAATAACGTAAGTTTACGATTCCGTCATCACTGACGTTTACAAACTCAACATCGCCGCCATCGGCTTGAAGATAAGGCCTGCAAAAATTAAGGGCTTCTTCAATACGTTCGACTAGCGATTTTTCTTTTGATTCCATCGCACTTTAATTGTTAAAATTTACTTCTACCCTTTTTGATTTAACACCGTTCATCGCATTGATACTTAATTGGGCAACCATATTGCGGGCAATATTTTTAATGGCTGTTGATTGCGGAGAATTTTTATCCTGAGCTACAATTGGCACACCAACATCGCCACCGATGCGAATTTTTGTATCAATTGGAATCTCGCCTAAAAATACAGCACCCAACTCTTGAGCTTCTTTCCGACCACCGCCGTAGGAAAATATTTCCTCACGCTCACCGCAATGCGAACAGATGAAGTAGCTCATATTTTCGATGATGCCGAGAATCGGGACGTTCACCTTCTCGAACATTGCATAACCTTTGCGGGCATCGGCAAGTGAAATATCCTGCGGCGTTGTAACGATGACTGCGCCCGACAAAGGAATTGTTTGCACGAGTGTTAATTGGATATCGCCGGTTCCCGGAGGTAAATCGAATATCAAGTAATCTAAATCGCCCCAATCAACATCGGTCATAAATTGCCGAAGAACTCCGCTTGCCATCGGTCCTCGCCAAATAACTGCCTGATTTGGATCGACTAAAAAACCAATCGACATTACTTTTACACCGTGAGCCTCAAGTGGTATTAATTTGTTCTTTATCAACTTCGGAGATGCGTTTATACCCATCATCAGCGGAATGCTCGGACCGTAAATATCGGAATCTATCAATCCAACTTTGGCACCATCCTGAGCTAAAGCAACTGCTAAATTTACAGCAACCGTTGATTTGCCAACGCCACCTTTGCCACTGGCAACTGCGATCGTGTTTTTTACATTAGTGAGTATGTTGTTCAAATTGAGCTGTGGTGCTCTACGAACGCTGCTCGTCATTTCAATCTGGATGTCGCCGACATCCGGAAAGGTATCCCTGATAGCTTTTGTAGCAGCCATCTTGAACTGGTCGCGCACAGGACAAGCGGGTGTGGTTAATTCTATTTTAAAGCTGATATTTTTATTTTCGATGTTGATATCTTTTACAAACCCAAGTGAGACTATGTCTTTATATAGGTCCGGGTCTATTACAACTTTTAAAGCATTAAGAACGTTATCTATATTTATGTTACTCATTGTTTCCTTTATTAAGTAATAAATATCAATCTAATATTTTTAGCAGGGATTTTTTCACGATATTAAAAGTGAGTCCGTCAATCTTGCAGATAGATTTTAACAATAAATTTTTATTCAGCTTAAATAACGAATCCACTTTGATTGCCGATTCGTGCAACAAATTGCCTTGTTCACAATTTCTTTGGTCAACTACTATTGAATACGGTTGGTATTTGATTTGTGCAGTAACTGCACACACGACAACATCTTGACACGAAGAATTATATGATTCGTTGGATAGAATTAGAACAGGGCGTACTTTTTTACCTGACAGATCAGAAAATGGGAATGGACACAACCAAATTTCTCGTTGGTTTACAAATACTTCTGCCATATTATTTCGTCGTCCTGATTATCCCAAATATCATGTAATGTAAATTCTACATCTTCTAAACGATATGTATTATCTGATTTTGTAATAATTACTTTTTCAACTTGATTGGCTCGTTTGATAAGTTCTTCAAAATCGCTTTTCTTTAATACAATTTCGCTTGAAGTTACTTTTTGTGGTTGAATAATAAGCATAATATTTTTTCTTTGAGTTGAATTAAGATAAGAAAAATGTGGTGGAGATGCAAAGAGATACTGGTTAAAGTGTAGTTAACAAGTATGTTTACAACACACGGTTCAAATCAAAGCGAATCAATTGTTTTTGTTTTTCCGGTTTTAATATACATAATCACTTTCCATATTTCTTCGTCGGACATGTTTGTTCCCAAAGCCGGCGAGTATTTCCCACCAAAATAAATGTGGGAATAAAAATCAGAGTCGGGTTTGGTTTGGATTTGTTGCAAGTTTAAATTGGTTGGCGGCACAGGGAAACCATCGCCAACGTGAGTATGACCTTTCCAATCGGCACCGTGACAATGGTGGCAGAATGCTCGATACGTTTTCTGACCGAACTTTATATTTTCTTCGGTTAGCTGGTATGGGTTAACTTTCATTTCCCGCTCAGTGTGTTCTTTAGTGCTCTGCACTATGTTTTTAGGAACAGTCTGCTGAACAATTTTAGTCGGTCTCGGATTCGGTTGGTCATACATTCGTCCGTATTCACACCCCATCAGTAACAGCGATATTAATATTAATGAAGTAATTTTTATCATACCAGAAATCCTTTACTTTTTTAAAGTATCAATTTTAACAGTCTGCATTGGCGGCTGCTTTTTATCATAATTCTCCACAGCTTGGTTTGAAGAACCCGGAACAAACGGAGTCGTACCGAAATTCCAATTTTCGGGAGGGGCATCTTTCAGAAAAACGTAAGTGTACAAAAAATATCCAACCATAAAAACTATCGCAGCACCAACGAGTATCCAGCCTTTTAATTTATCTTTTTTATTTTCTTCCATATTATTTCCTTTTTAAAAATTAAAACCCCAAATAGCAACCGCTCCAACATAAATAATTGCCCAAAGAAAATATGCGATATAAAGTATAATTAAAAAAAGAGGAATTGGTTTATGTCCTTCAGTAATTCCTTCTGGAAATTTTTCTATTTTTTCAGTTGCTTCTTTTCGTTTGAATGTACGGAATGTGTTTATCGCAACATACAAAAAAGTAACAAGCACAGTCCCGCCTAACAAAGCAAGGAGTATATATTGTTCCTGCAAGATTTCATACGGAGGCATATAAATATCCTTTCAAATTAATTTGTAAAAACGATATAAAGCATTCTCGCGATTGCCGTTAATGCTAAAAACATAGCAATCAGTAAACTAATGAGTTCAGCCGACCAGACAAATTTTTGTTCGCCCTTTAAAACATCTGTCGTATTATTTGTTTGTGGCGGGTGTAAAAGAGGCAAATATTTTGCCCTGTCTTGTTCTTCGAACTGACCTTTCCGAACAGCCCAATAAAAAACCCACATCGAAATGGTAAGCCCGACGATCATAAATATAATCCAAAATTGTAAGAACATTATTTACCTCCTTGTTTTGTTGATGTATCAACGGGTTCATAAGCTGCATCGATACCCCGCGGTTCTGTGTTGGCATCGTTCTTCCCTACAAAATTTATCATTACATAATTCGATACATCCCAAATTTTTTCCGATTCGAGTTCACGTTTGAAGTAGGGCATAGCAGTGCCCGTAATACCGTTCATTATTTGGTAGTAGAAAATTCCACCCGAAACACCTGTTCTGTTTAGAACAGTAAAATTAAGAGGCGGCGGATATAAATATTTAGCTGCAGGACCCTGTCCATCTCCAACAGGACCGTGGCATCCAAGACAAAAAGATTGGTAAATCCGTTCGCCGCGTTTCAATGCTGCTTCGGTTGCAGGATACGGGTTCGGCATATTTATCCACATCTCAGGAATATAGCGGTGCAAAATGGCAACGTTTGAATCGGGACCTTTGTCGTAAGCTTCAGTTAATATTTTATGCCAATGTTTTTGCCTGCTGACACGTGCGTCGGCATCCTTACCACCAAGACTTTGCACATAAGCAGTAAGCGACTTTACTTTTTCGTCCCCTAAAAATTTGAATGGTGGCATAATTGATTCGGGACGAGTGTAGCGTGGATTTGTAAAATGTGCCCTATGCCAGTCGTCAGGATGTTCGCCTCCTGCTTGCGACAAATCAGGACCGGTGCGGATTGAACCAAGTAATACCGGCTCGTCCAACACGTAGTCGCCTTCTTTAGCTATTCTCTCAGCCCCTAAGTCCCAATCCTGTGGTCGAATATACTGAGAGTGACAATATGTGCAGCCGTTAGCTATGTAAATATGCCTTCCTTCTTCTTCGATTTCTGTTCGCATGCGAACCATCTCCGAAGGTTTAACTTCAGCTTGGTATGTCGGTATTAAAACAACAATCACAAAAATTACTGCAAAAATTATCATCGTGCCTGCAAGTAAAACACTCGTTGTCATTTTCATATTGATCCAACCTCCTTCCCTTTGAATATCGTCATAATAACGTTGTATAATCCGATTAAAAAGCCGGAGACTACAAATACACCTAATAAAATTCGGATTACAAAGTAGGGCTGCATCTCAGGTAAAATGCGGTAAATAGTTTCACCGTGTAACCACGAACTCCCCTGCACCAAACCAACTGCGGTTAAGACGAGGAAGAAACCATTCACCCCAATCATCAACAACCAATATTGAAAATCAGCGAGTGTTTTTGAGTAAATTTCTCTGCCGGTAACTTTAGGGAGAAAATAATACATCGCACCTATTGCAATAAAAGTCGCAAAGCCGAGTAATGCGAGATGAGCGTGTGCAACAACCCAATTATTAAAATGTGTAACGCGTTGAACCGAAGGAAGCGATTGGAGCGGACCTTGGATACAAACTAAAAAGTAAAATATTGTTCCGGCAAATACATACTTTCCGCCGATGTCTTTGTGGATTTTTCCGAAACGGTCTTTCAGCGGCAGCCATACATTCGCTAAAAAAGTCATGACAGGAATCAGCATTCCGATTGAATCAACTATAGAGATTACTTTAAGCCACTGCGGAACAGGTGCCTGTATCAGATGATGAGTTCCGATGTGTGTGTACATTACAAGTAGCATCCAAAATCCGATCAGTGAGAGGGTGTGACTGTAAATCGGAGCACCGGTTACACGTGGTATGATGTAATAAGCGGCACCGACTGCAAGCGGAGTTAGTAACAAACCGAAAATATTATGTCCGTAAAACCAGAGCCAGATTGCATCGGTTACACCTTTGAGTGCACCGGTATCCGGATTCCAAACTACGTTACCGAGTGTATATAAAATTGAAGTCCAGATGAATGCACCTGTAATATACCAGAGTGAAACAAACATCAGGTTTTCTTTCCTATCTAAAAGTGTCCGAACAACAACATAAGATAAAATGAGAAAGCAAATAATAACCAGTATGTCGATGGGCCAAATTAACTCAGCATACTCGCGCCCCTGATTTT
>JAUXOG010000033.1 GCA_030682385.1 Bacteroidota bacterium | reverse complement strand
CAAGCCTAAGTATAAAAAACGTTTCATAAATTTATGCTCGCGTTTATGCTCGACCGCCAGCATAAACTCCCACGAAACTATTACACCGGCAAATAAAAATCCAACGTATGGAAAAATCGGGAATAGCGAGCCGTTCATACTATTAAATAATTGAGCAATAAAAGAGGGATAATGTTTTAAGAAATCGATATTCCAAAACAACGGTGTCAGCAACGGAATTGCAACTGTGGCTGCGAGAACAAGTCCATAAAAACGCCGCTCGGTTTTAAAGAAAAAAACCAAGCCATGAAGTACAAGCAAACCAAAACCAATACACTGCAAAACATCGCTTTGAAAAAATTGTAAATAATTTTGAGTAGTGGCTTCTAATATGAGTTTTTTTGCAGATAGAAAAGGAAGGTGCAATAAGTAACCCAACATCAGAATGATGAGAATGCGTCCGAGCCGCCTCGCTAATGGAGGATCCCAGTGATGGTAATCTTCCCAGCGCTTACGTGTTGAAAGCACAAATGTTAACCCCGCACCGAATAAAAATGCGGGGGCGCTTACTCCATGAAAAAAATCGTGAAATTGAAAAAGAGGGGTTTTTATAACTGCTTGGTCTAATAAAGCTCGAAATAAATGCCCCTCTAACATAAACAAAATTACAATACCGCGATAAAAATCTATAAACAAATAACGGGGTTTCTGATTTATCGCGTGCACAGTCATCAGATGCTCAACGCACAGTTTATTGCAACAGTGTTAACAATATCTTCGACACTACAGCCGCGTGATAAATCGAAAGCCGGCTTTTTCAAACCTTGCACAATCGGTCCTATCGCTTCAGCACCGCCGAGTCGCTGTGCCATTTTATATCCGATGTTACCCGCATTCAAATCGGGAAAAACCAGAACATTTGCGTTGCCCTGCACCGGACTTCCGGGCGCTTTTGATTGTGCAACTTTCGGAACGATAGCCGCATCAAGTTGAAGGTCGCCATCGACAATCAGATTTGGCGCCTTCTGTTTTACAAGCTCCGTAGCTTTTTGCACTTTCTCGATCAAAGGATGACTTGCACTTCCTTTGGTTGAAAACGAAAGCATCGCAACTCGCGGCTCTTCGCCTGTTAACTTCTGATGATTCTCCGCAGTCGAGATTGCGATGTCGGCAAGTTGTTCAATTGTTGGATCAGGAACAACTGCACAATCGGCAAACGAAAAAACTTTATGCGGAAACACCATCAAGAAAAATGACGACACGATATTTATCCCCTCTTTCATGCCAATTGCTTGAATAGCCGCACGAAGCACATCGCCCGTTGTTGAGATTGAACCTGCGACACTACCATTTGCCAAACCTTCACGAACCATCATCGCTCCAAAAAAAAGCGGGTTAGTTATTGCTTTTTGTGCGTCTTCAAAACTAATTCCTTTTTCTTTACGCAAGTTATAAAAAATGTGTGAGAAGTCGCTCAACTTGTCTGACTTTTTCGGATCAACAACACGAACACCTTGAAGCGAAACTCCCAAAGTATCCGCTTTTGATCTTATTTGATTTTCATCTCCAATTAAAATAGCATTTGCAATTCCTTCGTCTGCTAAAATTCTGCTAGCCTTTATTGTGCGCTCGTCGAGTGAGTCGGGAAGTACTACTGTCTTCTTATGTTTTTTTGCATTTTCTTTTATCGAGATTAATAATTCACTTGGTACCATTTATTTCCTTCTCTGTTTTATTTACGGTTAAAAACTTTTTGTCTTTCATAATCGAGCCGTTCAATTTCCAATTGCATTGCAACAATTCTACGTCTCAAATATTCATTAAACTCTGCGGGTGTTCGGTTTGCATAATCAGGTAAATACGATTGTAGCTGAACATTATTCTTCATTACAGTTTCGAGTATATAAGAATGCGATTTTGCCAAATCAATGTAAGCTTTTTGAAGATCCTCATATTTATCTTTGTAATAAATCAGCGGTTGGTCTGCCCTTCTTAAATCCTGATACGCAATAACTACTACAGCTACGATGACTGTTGCAATGAAAAGAACCATCCAGATATTAAATTTCATATTTTCCTCATTTTAATTGATGACGTTGCTTGTTTTGGGATAAAATTTCGTCAATTTTGTGTGGAAAAGCAAATTTTGAATTTATCCGATTCAATGCTTATCTTAAACCACTATGAAACCCGGTTATGTTATTTTAGACCACCCGGCAGATATGGGAATCGAAGCTTATGGCAAAAACTTAAACGAAGCTTTCCAGGAAGCTGCTATTGCTTTGACATCAATAATTCTTGATGCCTCTTCAATCGAACCAATCGAAACACAAACTATTGAAATTGCTGCTTCCGATTATGAACATCTGCTCGTGAAATGGCTTGCTGAAATTTTGTATCTGTATGATGGAAAGAATTTTGTATGCGCCGAATTTGATATCGAAAATATATCTCCGAATTTTTTAAAAGCAAAAGTCAAAGGTGAGAACTTCGATAACCAAAAGCATCTCACGAAGTTAGATGTGAAAGCGATTACGTATCATCAAATACTAGTGCATTCGAATGAAGAAAGAGGCTTGGTGAGAGTGTTTTTGGATATATGATAATAAATCGAGACGCCCTTTAGGGCGTTAGAAGGAAAACGAGTATATGGGACAAACCTTTTTTAAAATATGGATTCATATCGTTTGGGGAACTAAAGATCATATTGCTGTTCTGAACGATGATCTAAGACTTAAAATATTCAATCACATCAAGCAAAAAGCTTTGGACGAAAAGATTTATTTGGATACGATTAACGGCACAGCAAATCATATTCACTGTTTAATTTCCATCAACCCTAAATTCTCTATCAGCGACATAGTAAATAAATTAAAAGGCGAATCATCTCATTGGATTAATTCAAATCAACTGACGGCTTCACATTTCGCATGGCAAAACGGTTTTAGCGCTTTTTCAGTGAGCGAATCGCAAGTGAATAAAGTGAGAAACTACATTTTAAATCAACATATTCGCCATAAAAAACTGATGTATTCAGAGGAAGTTAAAAAATTATTGAAGCTCCATAATGTTCAAACAGAATAATGGCATGAATGCCATATTCACTCTTCACCTCAAACCAACCAATCCCTAAAGGGTTTGGTTATTATTTGGATTTTTAATAATGTATTTCACTTTCAAAAGGTAAATCTTATGTTTCATAAAATTGATGATTATAGATATTTAATTCCGAAGAGTTATAAGAAAGGAATGCTGATAGATGGCTTGGTGTATGCCGACGAAGCGATGATTAAACACATCGAGAAGGATCAGACAAAAGAACAGATTGCTAATGTTGCAACACTTCCGGGAATGATCGGTCGCTCGCTTGCGATGCCAGATGCACATCAAGGTTACGGATTTTGCATCGGCGGAGTTGCAGCAGCAGATGTTAACAACGGAGTAGTTTCGGCTGGTGGAGTCGGCTTTGATATTAACTGCGGCGTTCGTTTATTATCAACTTCATTTTCGGATAAAGAAATTCGCCCGAAGTTAGAGCAACTTTTGAATCAACTTTTCCGTGATATTCCGTGCGGAACCGGAAAAAGCGGGCTGTTGAATGTTACGAAAGCAGAACTCGATAATGTTCTGCGCGATGGCGTTTCGTGGGCAGTTAAACATGGATACGGAAATGAAGACGACCTAAAACATATCGAGGATTACGGAAAAATTCCAAATGCCGATGCTGACCTTGTAAGTTCGCGCGCTAAAGAGCGTGGGCACGACCAACTTGGTACGCTCGGTTCAGGTAACCACTTTCTGGAAATTCAAGTCGTTACAGAGATTTATGAGCCGGAAACAGCTACAAAATTCGGGTTGCAAAAAAATCAGATCGTTGTTCTCATTCACAGTGGCTCTCGCGGATTGGGCCACCAAGTTTGTACCGATTATTTAGATATTATGCAAGGCGGAATGAAAAAATATGGAATCAACGTTGTTGACCGGCAGCTTGCCTGCGTCCCGATTCAATCGAAGGAGGGCAGCAACTACCTTTCGGCAATGGCGGCTTCAGCAAACTTTGCATTTGCAAACAGGCAGATGATTACACACTGGACGCGCGAAGCATTCCAAAGAATTATCGGCGGCGGCGATTTGAAAATTGTTTACGATGTTTGCCATAATATTGCAAAGTTCGAAGAACACAATATCGACCCAAAAATATTTGGAGGTAATGGCGGCAGGAAAAAAGTTCTCGTTCACCGGAAAGGTGCAACGCGGGCATTTCCTAAAGGACACAAAGCCCTGCCCGTTGAGTTACAAGAAGTTGGACAACCTGTTCTGATACCGGGCAGTATGGGAACTTGCTCGTATGTTCTTGTCGGAACAGAACGGGCTATGCAAGAAACTTTCGGTTCTTCCTGTCACGGTGCGGGACGCTCAATGAGTCGCTCACAGGCAAAGCGTGAAACGAGTCCCGAAGAATTAATGAAACAGATGAAGAACCAAAACATTTTAGTCCGCGCTCAAACAAAGTCCGGTCTTACTGAAGAAAAACCCGATGCATACAAAAATGTCAGCGACGTTGTAGATGTAATTCACAATGCAGGAATTGCAAAAAAAGTAGCTAAAATGGTTCCTATCGCGGTAATGAAAGGTTAATTGCTCTTACTGCTATTTTTTTTTATATTATCAACAAAAATATAATGAAGATATAAAATGAGAATATTTCTAAAATCGAAAATACATAATGCTACTGTAACAGAAGCCAACTTGAAATACGTTGGCTCAATTACTATCGACGAATCGTTGATGATTAAAGCCGATATTAAAGAATACGAAAAAGTGCTGGTCGTGGATAACACAAACGGCAACAGATTGGAAACGTATGTGATAAAAGGGAAGAAAAACTCTGGGCATATTTGTATGAACGGCGCCGCCGCTCATTTGATAAAGAAGGGGCACGAAATTATCATAATGACATATCAGATTACAAACAAACCGGTAAAACCGACAATTGTAATAGTAGATAAAAATAATAAATTTGTAAAATTCACTAAAGAAGAATTAGCAAAACTGAACACTCAGGGCTGCTGAAAGAATGAATTCAAAACCAATCGGTGTATTTGATTCGGGAATCGGTGAACTAACAGTCGTTCGGGCTTTGATGCAGCGACTTCCCGCTTTTCAAAAGAGAATTTAATTAGCATAATGGAAACCATATTAAATAATTATGCATTCATAGATAGTCAAAATTTAAACTTGGGAATTCAAGAGCTTGGTTGGAAATTGGATTTCAAAAGATTTCGCATTTATTTGGAAGAAAAATACAACGTTGAAAAAGCATATTTATTCATCGGTTATCTACCAGAAAACCAGGATATATATACATCACTGCAAAATTATGGTTATGTTTTAGTTTTTAAACCCGTCCTAAAAAATAAAAAGGGAGAAGTGAAAGGTAATGTCGACGCAGACCTAGTATTGCAGGCTTGATAGACATTAACAAGTATGACAAAGCGGTTATTGTTACAAGTGATGGTGATTTTTACAGTTTAGTAAAATACTTATATGCTCATGAGAAATTAGCAACCATAATTAGTCCGAATTTAGATAAGTGCTCAATATTACTTAAAAAAACTGCTAAAGAAAAGATTGTTTTTATGAATAATTTAAAACAAAAATTGGGATATAAAAATGAAAAAGCACCGCTTTAGTACAAAACCTAAAGAAGTGCTTCTTCGTCGTGATTCTGTATCCAATATAAATAACTTTTTCCAATTTGTCAATATTTTAATTATATGAACTCCAAACCAATCGGTGTATTTGATTCGGGTATCGGCGGGCTAACAGTCGTTCGGGCTTTGATGCAGCGGCTTCCTCACGAAAACATTGTTTACTTCGGCGATACTGCACGTGTTCCCTACGGTCCAAAATCATCGCAAGTCGTGCGGGAGTACGCAGCACAGGATACCGATTTCTTACTTTCTCAGAATGTAAAAATGATTGTGATTGCCTGTAACACAGTTTCTTCTGTAGCTTTGGATGTTGTTCAGAAACGAGCTAATATACCGGTCGTCGGAGTTATCCAACCTGGGTCTGAAAGTGCATTACATACAACAAAGAACAAAAGAATCGGAGTAGTCGGCACACTTACAACGATACTTAGCAATGCTTATACTAATACAATCCGTCAGCTCGATTCTTCGATTGAAGTCTTTTCGAAACCCTGCCCTCTTTTTGTTCCGCTGGCTGAGGAAGGTTTTATTGAACATCCGGCAACCGAACTTATTGCAAAAGAATATTTGTTTGAACTAAAACTGAAAAAAATTGATACATTAATTTTGGGCTGCACACATTATCCGATTTTGAAAAATATTATCAGCAAAGTGATGGGAGAATCTGTTCGATTAATTGATTCTGGAGAAAGCGCTTCTGCACAGGTTGAAAAAATGTTGGATGCAGAAGGTTTACGCAACCCAAGCAAGTTGAAAGCGAACGTAAAATTTTTTGTAAGCGATATCCCTCACAAATTCACAGAAGTCGGAGAAAGATTTTTAGGTCAGAAAATGGGAGTCGTGAAGAAGGTGCATGTGGAATAATTTTAGATTTGGGATTTGGGATTTGGGATTGATAATGAATAGTTAAAAACAGAATTGAGTTTTCACTTCAGCAGATTTTTCCTGATTTAATAATCGTTCGAGCCAAATATTTGTATCAACTAAATACACCTTAATCACCACGCCATTCTAAACCTTTTTTTTGTAGCTCAAGCGAAGTGTACTTATCTTTAAATTCTTCCAAACCACCAGCCCAATCTTGTTTTAATTTTTTCGATTTCTTTCTTGATCTCTCAAGTAAAAACCTCGCAAAATCTTCTACTTCTTTTTGAAGTTCTGGTGGTAAAAGACTTATTATTTGTTCTGTATGGTTCATATAAACTATCCAATGTTTCTTAGGAGTATTATACTGTTTTTTCTTTTATTTTCCAACCGGAATCGGCGAATAGGTTTTTAGGACAGAAAATGGGAGTAGTGAAAAAGGTGCATGTTGAATGATTTTAGATTTTACCCGCCCGACCGAACCTGCCCGAATGACTCGTTCAGGCGGGTGGTCGTTCGGGCAGGGATTTGGGATTTGGGATTGATAATGAATATACATAAAATTAAAGCTTTGTCATCCATCTTTTTTTTCGTATATTTTATTCGTTAACAATAGATATGAATATGCAATCCCAAGAAATAATATCAATCTTCAAACAAACCGAAGCCCTGCTCGAAGGACATTTCCGACTAACATCGGGATTACACAGCCCGCAGTATTTTCAGTGTGCAAAAGTGCTGCAATACCCGAAACACTGTGAAATGCTCTGTGCGAGTATCGCCCAGTTCTATAAGGATATGAAAATTGATGTAGTCGCTTCGCCAGCTTTAGGCGGAATTGTAGTGGGACAAGAAGTCGGCAGACAATTAGATGCAAGAACGATCTTCACTGAACGGCACGAAGGTGCTATGCAGCTTCGCCGCGGATTTGAAATTAAACCGGGTGAAAATGTACTCGTCTGCGAAGATGTTGTTACAACAGGCGGCTCAACACAGGAAGTAATTAACATCGTGCAAGATGCCGGTGGAAATGTTGTTGGAACTGCAAGCGTAGTTGACAGAAGCGGCGGCAAAGTTAAGTTTAATGTTCCTAACCAATTCTCTGTTTTAAAGATTGACGTTATCACCTACACACCCGAAGATTGCCCGCTTTGTAAACAAAATGTGCCAATTATGAAACCCGGAAGCAGAGAAATTAAATAGGAGACCTTTATGTTCGAGAACAAACTTCTATATCATTTTTCGATAGCCCTAATCATCCTAAGTGCATCTTGGATTTTGGGAAAAATTTTAAAATTTGTTTTAAACTTCATCGGCAAAAAAATATTAACTAAAACAAAAACATCGCTCGACGATAAATTAATCGGTGAAGCCCGGAAACACGTTACGTTAATTTCAGTTATCATTGGTTTTTATATCGCTCTTGAAGAAGTCCGCAAAGCTTTTTCTGCTACCGAATTCACTCACCATCAAATTTTATATTATATTGGCATTGCATTATTTGTGGTTATTGTGCTTGCAATCGCACGCACGATCAGCAAACTTATTGAAGCTACATTCGAATGGTATATGGACGAAGTTTCGCTTAAAACTCAAAGCAATATAACGGCTACTATCGCTCCACTGACAAACAAAATTGTAAGCATCATAATATTTCTTGTCGGAATAATAATAATATTAGACTACTTTGGAGTCAGCATCGGAAGTTTGCTCGTATCGTTGGGTGTGGGTTCGTTGGCAATTGCACTCGCAGCACAGGACACACTTTCGAATATGATTGCTGGATTTGTTATTATGATCGACAGACCATATCGCGTCGGCGATAGAATACAACTTCCCTCAGGCGAAATCGGCGACGTTGCAGAAATAGGTTTGCGCAGTACGCGCATATTAAACTTCGATAATAATTATGTAGTCGTTCCCAACGCCGAAATTGTCAAATTCCGGCTTATCAATTTTTCATATCCGCAGGAAGCTGTACGTGCATACGTTGATGTCGGCGTTGCTTACGGAACCGACGTTACAAAAGCAAGGGATATTTTGTTAAATATTGCAAACAACCATCCCGAAGTATTAAAAGATCCGGCAGCAGAAGTGTTCGTAACCGAATTCTCTTCATCGGCATTAATACTTCGTTTAAATATGAGAACCTCCGATTTTAAAAAGAAATGGTTAGTTGAAACTTCGATACGCGAAACAATCTACAAAACGTTCTCAGAAGCCGGAATCACAATCCCGCTCCCACAACAAGTTGTGCATCTGATTGGAAAAGATGAAACTAAAACTTCTTAAACGAAAAGTAGTTTACAACGGAAGAGTATTCAATACGATTGTTGATGATGTTGAGTATCCTTCAGGCAATCGTTCTATCAGAGAAGTTGCCGAACACTCCGGCGGCGCTGTAATTTTTGCAATCTTTCCGGATGAAAAGGTTTTGTTAATCAAGCAGCATCGATACCCGATAAACAAATTTATTTACGAACTCCCCGCCGGAAAATTAAACACCGGCGAAAACCCTTTGGATTGTGCCAAGCGCGAATTAGAAGAAGAAACAGGTTACCTCGCTAACGATTGGAAAAAACTCACGGCAATTTATACCACTCCCGGTTTTTGCAGCGAACAACTTCACATTTATATGGCTCAAGATTTATATCCCGCAGCGAACGGAAGAAATTTAGAAGAAGGCGAACTTACAATGACTGTTGAAATTCTACCACTACAAAAAGCAATCAAAATGATTGAGAATCAAGAAATCGTTGATGGAAAAACTATTTGTGGAATAATGATTGGAAAAGCGACTTTAGTAAAAAAATAACTGCCACTAATAACACGAATCTGCACTAATATATTCGTGTCAATTAGTGAAATTAGTGGCAATTTTTCCCTTTAATTTTTAACTTAAAATTTTTAATTGACTATATGACACCAGTAGAAATTATCAGAAAAAAACGAGACGGACAAAAACTCTCCCGTCATGAAATGGAATTTTTAATCAAAGGATATGTCGATGGAAAAATCCCCGACTATCAGATGTCATCTTTTTTGATGGCAGTATATTTTAACAAGATGGATTTCGATGAAACGACTGTTTTCACTGATATAATGCTGAATTCCGGTATTATCGTCGACCTATCACACGTACCCGGAATAAAAGTCGATAAGCACTCAACGGGCGGAGTTGGCGATAAAGTTTCGCTCATACTCGCACCAATGGTAGCCGCTTGCGGTGTTCCGGTACCGATGATTTCAGGACGGGGTCTTGGGCATACCGGCGGCACACTTGATAAATTAGAATCAATTCCCGGCTTTAGAACAAAGTTAAATCTCAATGAATACAAATCTGTCATTAAAAAAACTAATCTTGTAATGATCGGACAGACAAAGGAAATTGCGCCGGCAGATAAGAAGATGTATGCTCTGCGCGATGTTACAGGAACTGTAGAGTGTATTCCGCTTATTGCAGGAAGCATTATGAGCAAAAAGCTTGCTGAGGGAATTGATGCACTTGTATTAGATATTAAAACCGGACGCGGGGCTTTTATGCAATCCAAAGAAAACGCAATCGAGTTGGCAAAAACTTTAATTGCGATTGGGAATAGTTTCGGCAAAAAGACTATCGGGTTTCTGACCGACATGTCGCAGCCGCTCGGTTATGCGGTAGGCAACTGGCTTGAGGTTGTCGAGTCCGTAGAATGTATGCGTGGTAAAGATGTCCCGGATTTGATGGAAGTTACTTATCTCCTGAGCGGCGCTATGGTTATGTTAGGCGGTAAAGCAAAATCTATTGAAGAAGGCATCTCAAAATGTAAAGGAACAATCAAGTCGGGTGGAGCTTATAAAAAATTCTTAAAAATGGTTAAACGGCAGGGTGGCGATATATCATTCATCAAAGATTTATCTAAATATCCAAAGAGTAAATTTTCCGTTGAAGTAAAAAGCAATTCTGCCGGATACGTAGAAAACATAGATGCCCTAGAAGTCGGATTTGTGGGCATTATGGTTGGCGCCGGAAGAATGAAAGTTGATGATGTTATAGATATGAAATCCGGAATATTATTCCACAAAAAAGTTTGCGATAAAGTTTCTGCAAACGAAACTCTCGCAGTCGTTTTTGCCGACGATAAAATAAAACTCGACTACGCTGCACAACGCCTACAAGCTAGTATCAAGATAGGAAAAAATATTCCAACCCAACCTCCATTGATACACGCATCAATAGATGAAAACGGTGTGAGGGAGTGGAAGTAAATTTGCAGAGAGTAAAGGTTCCCTTAAAGAACCCTTCGAGTGAAAATTCATAATCTTCAGATGCTAAACTTGGATTTAATTTTTATAGTACTGGAAGGAACTCGGTATTAAAATAACTTCTGAGCAAGTTTCGATACCACGTGTATTATTAGAACCATAAGTTTAATAAAAACAACTTTACGTGCTTACTCTTAACTCTGAAAATAACTCGGTTAACGGTTGCACAAGGCTTGCATCTTCAGTTAAAAATGTTTGGATTCTTTCCTACCATCGAATCATATTGTTTTAATTTTGAAGATTTTCGAACCGAGTAATCCACTCATTAAAATGAGGACATTCCGCTCTAATTGTTTCCAATCCTATATTTTGAGAGATAAGACTGCCATAAATCGGTTTATTGTAAGTGTCGAATAAATTCAATAATCGTCCCGATGGACAGGTTGTAGGATTATCATTGATATCCTCTGGTGTGGAAAATGAATTTTTAATTGTCTGAAGATTGACGAGCGAAGTCGTCTGTATCATTGTGTTTGCTATTTCTTGGGGAGACGAAAAAAGTATTGCTTCAAATTCATGTAATGAGTAATAAGGATGAAATCTTGGATCGTCTATATCCTTTGAAATTTCTTGCTCTAAATATGCTACTCTTTCATGTGGAGTTCCACCAACGATGGTTGTTTTTCCAGGAAAGCTATTTGGTAATCCATAATAATCGATCATAGTAGTTATAGATGAAGCATTTGTATCACCTAATAATCTCTGAATTTGTCGCCTTACGTTGCCATACTCAGGTACACCGCCCTTAAAATTTGGCCCTCGTTTAACAAGTTTTGTCGTAATAATAGTGGGTATGCTAACGATTCTAAATGCTTCGAGATGAGGATTGAGCACCGTCTTCACAAATCTTTCCTCAGTTTGTCCTTCAACTAGTGTTAAGTTAAATATGAAATGACGTAATTATTTATTATCTTTGCCATAAAAAACTATGGCAATAAAATATACGATTCACCTGACTAAGTCAGAAAGAGAAGGCTTAGTAGCTATAATAAACAAAGGTTCGCATACATCTCAAACATTTCGTACTGCTTACATCCTCATAAATTGCGATGAAGGTAAGTATTCTGAAAAGGTTACGAATGAACAAATAAGCAAGGTGCTGAAAGTTGGCATGCGAACAATAGACAGAGTCAAAAAAAGATTTGTGGAAGAAGGCATGGAGGCAGTATTGGAAAGACGCCCCACGCAACGAGTTTATGAGACAAAAATAGATGGTGATACAGAGGCAAAATTAGTAACACTTTGTTGTAGTGAACCACCCAAAGGTTTTGCAAAATGGTCTCTGC